>DAOUJY010000028.1:0-10787 GCA_034421995.1 Dehalococcoidia bacterium
GGGTTCAGGTTGTCGGCGCTACGGCCAGAGAGCGTGGGCTGCGAATTGATTTCCTAAGTTTGCGCGTGCTGACAGTTCATCATGTTGGAACCACCCTCGCGCAGCGGTGGTGAAACCCGCCGTACTGGTCTATGCGGTACCGGGGAATGCGATTACCGGCCTGTGAGCGATAGCCAGCGGTGCATGAGATCCGACGTGCTGCCGTGTACGGCGGCAGCGGTTGGCCGTGTTACCTGAACCCTGTGAACCCGATATTCAGCTGTTGGTTGGCGTCGGGCGTTGGGCCGTGGCCTTAGGCTTGCCGCCTGACTGACAAGGTATAGTGTAGGGAACGGATGTGCGGTCGCGCAAGGGGCGGGTGTCAGTGGGCAGCGTTCCGCTTCGGGTGGTCCGATTGAGGCAGGACGATTGCAAAGTCCTTTTTCCATCCGCTCATGGTGAGCCTGTCGAACCATCAACCACCGCAACGACCATCCTTCGACAGGCTCAGGATGAGCGGAAAAGGGTTGCGCGGTGACTTTGCAATCGTCCTGAGGTTGCCGGCCCGGAGCCTTCACCGACGGCTCGCAGTATCGTACAATACGGCGGCTCCGTGAGACCGGCAGCATACGACGAAATAACCTGAACTGAGAACATGGCTTCATCCGCATCGAATATTCCAAGCTCCGGCGATACCGGCGCGCTGCATTTCGGCGCCAGCATGGCTCTGCCCGCCCACCGCACCGTGGAGCAAGCGCGGCTGATGGAGGAGCTGGGTTTCGAATATATGGGAGCGGGAGAGCACTTCATGCGAGGACGGCCGCCCGGACCTACTCACGCCGCGCTGCCGCTCCTGGCGGTGGCGGCCGGCGCCACCGAACGGATGCGGATACTCACCTCAGTCACCCTGGCTCCTTTCTATCATCCGTTGATGCTGGCGCGCATGACGGCGACATTGGACATTGCATCGGGAGGGCGGCTTACGCTGGGAGTCGGCGTCGGGGGCGAGTTTGCCATGGAGTACGAAAATGCCGGCATCAACATCCGGCATCGCGGACGCCGGACGGATGAATGTCTCGAAGGGCTGCGGCGCCTGTGGACCGACGACTCCGTGACGATGCGCGGCCGGCATTACACGCTGGATGAGGCCGCCATTAACCCGAAACCGGCCCAGCAACCGCATCCTCCGGTGTGGGTGGCCGGCCGACGCGACGCGGCCATGCGCCGGGCAGTGCGTTTCGGGGACGGGTGGCTACCCTATTTCTACAGTCCCGAACGATACGCGGACAGCGTGGAGAAGATCAACGGCTTTGCCGGCGAAGAAGGGCGCGACTTATCCGGTTTTCAATGGGCGTTCTTTCCCTACATCACTCTTGCGCCCACCGAGGAGCAGGCCGCCCGGACTGCCGCCGAATCCCTGGGCAACCAGTACGTTTACGGCGGCGAGTTTATCAATATCGTGAGGCGTTACTGCCTGCTGGGCACGCCCAAAATGTGTATCGAGAGGTTGCAGGAGTACATCGACGCCGGCGCTCGCTATGTAATCTTCAGCATCGCCGCTCCCCCGGAAGACCGCCGCCGACACCTGGAAGTAATTGCCAAAGACATTGTCCCCCACTTTCGGTCACATTGAACTCGTTGAGGTCGTTGGGCAGAGTATCCCGGCGTTGACATCCATGTTGTATAATGGCGTCCCAAAGCGTGTTGGAAGAAATCGTCGAGCCGCTCCCTGTCCCCAAGCATCGGAGTACGTGAGCTAAATGAGCGTTATTGAACTGCTCGATAATAAATTTGACGGCACTCCCGCCGCCGTTTCCCCGGTGTCCATTCGACCCAGGGGAGACCGCACGCGCCGGGTGATGATGGTGCAGCCGGCATCGGCGGGCGGCAACTTTGAGTACATCGCCATACCCCGCCAGGGTATGCTGTTCCTGTCCGGGGCCCTGGCGCAATGGGATGGCCCTTACGTATATGAGCGGGACATCTGGTTTGAAGACCGATTGGGCCGCATGGATCCGGACAAAGACCTGGACGGGATTGACGTCCTGATGATCACTTCGCTCATCAACGAGACGCCGCGGGCCTATGAATTAGCCAGAGAAGCCCGGCAGTTTCATCCCGATCTGGTGATCCTGGGCGGCGGACCGCAGATGAGTCCTCTGCCTGAGGAAGCCATCGAGCGCGGCGGGTTTGATGTCATCGTCAATCGGGAGGGCGAAGACATCATCGGACAGTTGTGCGACATCCTGCTGACGTGGCGCGATGATCGCAAATATCCCTACCTGGAGCGCGTCGCCGGGATCTCGTTCATGCGGGACGGTCACCTAGTTCAAACCCGGCGCAAGGGTTTGGTCGCTCCCGATTTCGTCCCGCTGCCCGACTTTCGCTCAATCCGCGGGTTGTCTCCGGGGAACCCCATGGCCGGAGCGGTGTTGGAAACGGTGCGAGGCTGTACCGAAAATTGCTCCTACTGCCAGGTCATTCAACAGTTCCTGGGTTATCGCCTCATCGACCGCGAAACCGAGTTCCAGCGATTGGAACAGTTGGAGGATTTGGCCGCCGACGGACTCATACACACCGGCCGGAACGGCAAATTCAACGTGTTCATCTCCGACGACCTGCATACTCCGCCGCTGCGCGCGGTCAAGTTCCGCAACGAGCGGTTGGAAAGATTGAAGGGCTGGATGGGCAGGACCGACTCGATGAACATGATCTGCCAGGCACGGGCGGAAATCGGACAGGACGAGGAACTGTCCGACGCATTGCTGGAAGCAAACGTCAAAATGCTCTACCTGGGCGTGGAGTCCAACAACGCCGAAAGCCTGGCCGCCGTTCGCAAGCGCCAAGAGCCCGGTCAGATGGAAAGAGACCTGGTGCGCCTGAATGAAAAGGGATTCTCCGTGGTCGCCATGACCATCATCGGGTTGCCTTACGACACTGAAGAATCGATCATGACGCTGGCGGACTGGGTTACCCAGCACAGCCGCTACCAAACGGCTAACCTGCTGACTCCATTGCCCGCCACGTCCAACTGGAGCCTGAAGCCGCTGAACGCCGACGGGGCGCCGCTCCAGGAAGGCGAGATGCGGCCCTACGAGCTTTACACCGGCCGCCAGTTCGTTCACGAAGACGAGCGCTGGACCATGGCCGAAAGCCGCGAACTGTTCGACCGGTACAACGCGAAACTAACGTCTATCGATGCGTTGTACGGCCGCCTTTTCCGCATCCTGGGCAACTACCGATTGCGCCAGGCCCGCAGCGTGCAGGATTTGTCCGAAACCACCGAAACCATGCGGAATTGGTCGTATCAGGTAGAACAGGCCGGCAAGGAGTTCGGGGAACACCTCAACCAGCGCGTCACCGAATTGTCGGAGACGCTCCGCTCGGTCAGTCAGCCCCTGTCCAATATGGGGTCGGATTTCATGGACAACCTTCGCACTCGCATCAACGAAGCGTCGGAAGCGCTGCACAACTACGCCGAGCGGGCTGACAGCGGCAGTAAAGACGTTGCCGCCAACATTTCCGTCCGCGTGAACGAGGTGACCGAAATGCTGAACGGCGTCCTCGAGTCCGCCAGCCAGCGCCGCAATCCGAATCGAGCGAGATAGCATGACCGACAACGGCGCCCCGGACCGGAGGGTGGTGGTAACGGGATTGGGTATAGTCAGCCCGTTGGGACTAGACGTATCCGACACTTGGGAGGCCATTGCCGCCGGCCGGTCGGGGATTGATTACATCACCGGCTTTGACGCGGAAGCCTTTGACACTCGGTTCGCCGCCGAAGTCAAAGGGTTCAACGCGGAAAACTATCTGGACCGCAAAGAAGCGCGCCGCATGGACCGCTTCGCTCAGTTCGCCGCCGTCGCGGCCCAGGAAGCCTGCCGCCAAGCCGACCTCAACCCACGGGGCATGGATCGCTACAGCGTCCACGCCGTCATCGGCAGCGGCATCGGCGGCATCAGCACGTTGACAGAACAGCACCAGGTGCTCCTGGAACGGGGTCCCCGGCGGGTGACGCCGTTCCTGATTCCGATGATGCTGGCCGATATGGGTTCGGCGCAAGTTTCCATGGTGACCGGCGCCATGGGCGCCAACTACTGCATCACTTCGTCCTGCAGCAGCGGGGCCGATGCCATCGGGACCGGATGGGATCTGATCCGCCACGGAAAGGCGGAGGTAGTGCTGGCCGGTGGAGCGGAAGCGCCCATCGCGCCGCTATCCGTGGCCGGTTTTAACGCTCTGCGGGCGCTGTCACGGCAAAATGACAACCCGAAACAGGCTAGCCGGCCGTTCAACCGTCACCGGGACGGGTTCGTGCTGGCCGAAGGCGCGGCAGTGATGGTGCTGGAGAGCGCGGATCACGCCGCCACACGGGGCGCGGAACCCCTGGCCGAGCTGCGCGGTTACGCGGCTACCAGCGACTCCCACCATCTGACTGAACCCAATCCAACGGGCCAGAGCGCGGCAGCCGCCGTCACCGGCGCGTTGGCTTCAGCCGGGCTGACTCCGGAGGATGTTGACTACCTCAACGCCCATGGCACTTCGACGCCGCTGAATGACTGGCACGAGACCAAGGCGCTGAAGCTGGCGCTAGGGGACCACGCCTACCGGATTCCCGTCAGCAGCACCAAGAGCATGACCGGGCACCTGCTGGGCGCCGGCGGCGCATTGGAAGCCGTTGTCTGCGTCATGGCGATGCGCCAAGGATTGATGCCGCCCACGATCAACCTGGACGAACCCGACGAAGAGTGCGACCTGGACTACGTTCCCAACACGGCTCGGCCGGCGGAGCTGAACGTGGTGCTCAGCAACTCTTTCGGATTCGGTGGGCACAACTCGGTAATTGTTCTGGCGCGCACCGGTTTGTGACCAGTGTGGCCCGCGTATCGGGGCGGCCCGAACCCCCACCCAAACGATGGCTGTTGCCGCCGCCGGTGGAGGGACACCGGCTACCCCCGGATTTATCGTCCGTTGCGGTGCAATTGCTGCTTTCGCGTGGCATAGCCGATACGGCAACACTGGAAAGTTTCTTGAAACCGCCCGGGGTTCCATACGATCCCGCTTTGCTGGCCGGCATCAGCGACGCGCTGCCACGGTTGGCTGCCGCGGCCCGAGCGCGCGAAACGGTAGCCGTGTTCGGTGATTTTGACGTGGACGGGATCACGGGCACCGCTATTTTGTGTGAGACGCTGAGCCGACTGGGTTGCCAAGTTATTCCGTACCTTCCCGACCCGGTGACCGAGGGTCACGGCATGAGCGCCGGTCCGGTGGAGAAACTAACGGCTCAAGGCGCCACGCTGGTGGTAACCGTGGACTGTGGAGTAAGCAACGCTGCGGAAGTTGCTCTGGCCGCAGGACACGGAGCCGACGTGATCATTACCGACCACCACGTCCCTCCGCCGCAGCGCCCCAAGGCGACCGCCATCGTCAACCCCAGGATGCCGGACAATCAATACCCTTTCCCAGAATTGTGTGGCGCCGGCATCGCATACAAACTAGCGACCGCGTTATTGGAACACCTGGGTGCGCCGCAGGATCCTTCGCTACTGGAACTGGCTGCTCTTGGGACGGTGGCCGATCTGGTGCCATTGCGCGATGAGAACCGCTATCTGGTGCAGCGCGGGTTAGCGTTTTTGCCCGATACTCAGCGGCCTGGTCTCCGTGCCCTGTTACGGCGGGTTAAACTGGAAAGGCAGTCGATACGCGCTGAGCACGTCTCCTTCCAAATCGCGCCACGATTGAACGCATCGGGCCGCATGGCCCACCCGGAAACTTCGCTGAAACTGTTGCTTGCAAAAGGCAAGGAAGAGGCGGAACGGCTGGCCTCACGTCTGGAGCAATTCAACACCCAGCGAAGGGAGTTGACTGCCCGCGCCACGGAAATCGCCGTTGACCGAGTGCTGTCCGACGGTCGATTGCCGGCCATCATCATCACGCACGATGATGCTTATACGCCCGGCATCAACGGGCTGGTGGCATCCCGCCTGGTGGAATTATTCAATCGCCCCACCGTCGCGCTGGCCAGCACCGATGACGAACACCTGGTAGCCAGCGCGCGCAGCGCCGGCGCATTCAATCTGATTGAGGCCATTTCCCGATGCGAGGACCTGCTGGTGCGATACGGGGGGCACAGCGCCGCTGCCGGGTTCACCGTGAACAAGCGCGATTTGCCACTGGTGACCGAGCGGCTCATACACATCGCCAACGCCGAACAAGGCTTATTCGGCCCCGAACCTACTCTGGAAATCCATGCCGAGGGTTCTTTGGACGAGATAATGAACCCGGACTTCTCGAAACTCCGGTCGCAACTGGAGCCCTTTGGCAAGGACAACCCGACGCCACGCTACCTGACCCGCCGCGCTCGCGTCCACAACTGGGGTTACGTCGGCGGGAGCGGCCAGCATCTCAAGCTGCAAGTGAGCAGCGGAGACCGTTCCGTGGATGCTCTGGCCTGGAACTACGCCGGGGACTGGGGCGGGTACGACGCCGTGGATTTGGTTTTCCAATTGGCCGAGGACAGTTATCGCGGAGAGCGAAGAACCTATCTGCGGATTGACGATCTCAGGCCGGCGGTATAATTGGGGCAACCGCAAGCGACGGGAGGTAGCCCGATGACACAGCCCGAAGCGAAACCCCGCGCCAAGCTGACCAACGCGGACTACATGGCGATGACGCCGCCGGCGAATACTGGGCCGCGCTATCAACTCATCAAGGGAGAACTTGTTGAAATGTCCGGCGCCAGCGACCCCCACCAAGTTTTTGCGTTGCGCTTCGGCTCAGCGCTGCTGATACAGACGGATAACCTTGACCTTGGGGAAATTCGCATCGCTCCCTATGATGTGCATATCGACCGGTTCAACACCTACCAGCCTGACCTGCTGTTCGTGTCCGCCGAGCGGCGCCATCTTATTGAGCGTCTTGGCATAACTGGTGCTCCCGACGTTGTCGTTGAGATACTATCCGACTCGACCCGGCGGCGCGACCTTAACGAGAAACTGCCGGTCTATGCCGCCAACGGCGTGCGGGAAGTCTGGATCGTTCACCTGGAGGCCGCCACGGTGGCGATCCACGCCGGCGATGGAACCGACTTGGCCCCCGTGCGAGTGTTCAATGCCCAGAACACCCTGGTCTCGGAGGCGATGCCCGGCATCGCCATTGAGTTGGGGCCGATATTCGCCCGCGTTCAAGCCGCGCCGTAGAGCCTGCAGCGCAATGGAGGCAACCTGATGACACAGCCCAAAGCGAAACCCCGCGCCAAGTTGACCAACGCGGACTACATGGCCATGACGCCGCCGGTTCCCGACGGGCCGCGCTACCAACTCATCAATGGAGAACTCGTCCAAATGTCCGGTGCCACTCTTTCGCATCAGGTTTTCCTGTATCAGCTGTTCCTCCCTCTGGGTACCCAAGTGAACGCGCTTGGCATCGGCGAAATTTTCGGTGCGCCCTACGATGTGCATATCGACGAGTTCAACACGTACCAGCCTGACTTGCTGTACGCCTCCAACGAGCGACGCGCTATTTTGGACCGCCTCGGGGCCACCGGGGCGCCGGACGTGGTCGTCGAGATATTGTCGGATTCGACCCGGCGGCGCGACCTCAACGAGAAGCTGCCCGTTTATGCCGCCAACGGCGTCCGGGAAGTCTGGATTGTGGACCTTGACGCTGCCACGGTGGCAATCCACGCCGGGGACGGAACCGAGTTAGCCCCCGTCCGAGTGTTCACCGCCCAAGACACCCTGGTCTCGGAGGCGATGCCCGGCGTGGCGGTTGATTTGGGACCGATATTCGCTCGCGCCCAAGCCGAGCCGTGACCACCGGTAACATCTTCTTCCTACGCTTCTTCCGTCTCTGCCGCCGCCACGGCGCCTTGCCGGCGAGCCGGGCGTCGCACCAAACGGGCGCGGTATATCAGCAGCGGCACCGTCACCAACATCACCGCCAGGGCCACCAGCTGGGCCTCGTTGAATCCGAAGATGTAAGTGTTTTGCTCCTGGCGCACGAAGGAAATGAAGAAGCGGCCCGCCGAATAGCCGGCGAAGAACAGGGCAAACAGCATTCCCCTGGGAATGATGCGGTCCTTCAACCACCACAGGACGCCAGCCCAGATCAGGCAGAAGATCAGCTCGTAGGCCACGGCGGGATGGGAGGCCGGCCGGCCGTAGCCCAGGCTGTCGGGGTCGGTGTACACCCAGGCCCAGGGAAGGTCGGAAAAGCTGGACCAATGCTCGCCGTTGATCACATCGCCGATGCGCCCGATGGCCAGGGCAATGAGCAACGCTGGCGCGGCTACATCGGCGAGATGGGCCACGGACGGCATCTGCGGAAAGGGCCGGTGCATCCCCGTCCACCGAAGGGCCGCGTTGTCGCAGGCTCGATGCAGCGAGGGAGCGTTGCGCATGGTGATGTACACGGCCCCGCCGGCGAACCCGCCCAGATAAGCCCCGAAAATGGCGATGCCACCGTTCCAGAAGTAGAGGATGCGCATGGGGTCGTACTGGTACACGTCGTCCCAGAAGTCGATCACGTGCAATATGCGCGCTCCGATGATGCCGCCGATGATGCACCACGTCGAAACCGACAGGATGGCGTCTCCGTCCAACCCATCGCGCCGGCCCCAACGCCAGGTGAGATACACGGCCACCGCCACGGCGACAAAGGTGAAGAAGCCATGCCAGGAGAGAATGAACCCGGCGGTGCGTATGATGTCCGGGTCGAAAGGAATGCTCAATACGGCGAGAATATCCATCGGCGCGTGGTGTCTCCCTAAACTGTTGGGTCAATGCCGGCCTCAGCCGGCGGAGAAAGCGTCCGCACAAGGTACGCCGTCGCGCCCGTACCCTGCAAGGCGGCGGCGACCCGCGTCCGCTCATTTTCCGAGGACGGGAGGCAGAACAGGGCCGGCCCAGCGCCCGAAAGCCGGGGCGGGTGTTGTGCCGCTGCCGCCACTCTATCCCATACGTCGGCCAAGCCGGGAAAGATTGCTTTGGCGGGGCGCTCGAAAGTGTTGCGGCAAAGGTTCGTGGTCAATGGAAGGGTAGTCAGCTCATCGGTCAGTCGTTTCGTGTGACGGCCGTCGGAAAAATCATCGGGCGTCAGAGCGCGGTACAAAGACGGCGTCTTGGCGGGAATAGTCTCGGCCGGCGCAACCACCAGCACCTCAATGGATGGCAAATCCGGGAGCTTGGTTATTTCATCGCCTCGTCCGGCGCCAAGGGCGGTGCCGCCCGTGATCAGAAACGGTACATCCGACCCTAATTCAGCGGCGATTGATACTAAGTCGCCGGCGGCCAATCCCAATCCCCAGAGGCGGTTCAGGCCCAATAGCGCGGATGCGGCGTCCGCCGATCCCCCGCCCAGTCCGGCCGCCACGGGGATGCGCTTGGACACATGGACGCGGGCGTGTGGCGGGATGCCGGCTCGTTCCGCCAGCCCGGTCGCGGCGGCCCAGACGATATTGTCTTTGCCCTGCAATTCCGGGGCGTCGCACGTAACGACCAGTTCGTCGGCCACTGACAGCGTGAGCGTATCCGCCAGATCCACCGTTTGGAGGATAGTCACGACGTCGTGGTAACCGTCATCTCGCCGGCCGATTACCTCAAGGGAAAAATTGATTTTGGCGTAAGCCGGGATGTGGAGCGGGCGGGGTTCCATCAGCTGATTCTAACAGAGAAACTAGAGGGAACGGTTCCGCGGGACCTGATCGGGCCATCCGGCGTCAAGGGCCGTCCACTCCGCAATGGAAAGCGTGGCCGGGCGTCGCATCGGATCGATTCCGACACCAGCCGAGATCGCTTCAACCACAGCCGGGGACACTGCGGTTCCCTGGGCGAGGGAGTTGCGCAGAGTCTTGCGGGGCGCGCTGAAACCGGCCCTAACCAGCGCAAAGAAGCTTTCCCGATTGTTCACGGGCGTCGCTGGTTCCGGGCGAACGTCCAGCCGGATCACGGTGGAAGAAACTTTGGGCGGCGGACGAAAGCAGCGGGGCGGAACGTGGGTGACGACTGAGGGGGCAGCGTAAAATTGGGTTGCCACCGACATCAGGGTCATTGCGCCCGGCGCGGCGGTCATGGCGGCGGCAACCTCGCGCTGAACCATCACCACCAGGATAGAGGGTGGAGTATCCGTTTCCAAGAACCGGCGGACGATGGGAGCCGCCGCGTAGTAGGGCAGGTTGGCAACCAACTTGTAGGGCGTTTCCCGGCCCACCAAGTCGGCGATCTCAACACTGCGGGCGTCGCCGTGGCGGACGTTCAGGTGGGGAAGATCGCCCAGGCGGGCCGGTAGTTCTGCGGCCAAGGTGGCGTCCAACTCGACCGCGACGACCTGGCCGGCACGTTCCAGGAGACGACGGGTTAGGAATCCCGTTCCCGGCCCGATTTCCAGGATGGTGTCGGCGTCCGTGGGCTCCGCGGCCGCGACGATGCGATTGGCGATTCTGCCGTCGGTGAGGAAATGCTGCCCCAGTGACTTGCGTGGGCGGCGGATTCCCGACGGTGAAGGGGCTATTCCGGGGAAAGTGGGCATGGGTGGTCTGGATTCCGGCTTTCGCCGGAATGACGATGAAGGGGCCAGAACGATGGTGGAGAGGCTGGGATGACGATGCAGGGGTTGAAATGAAGGAGTATGGGGAGGAAAGTGGCCGAGCACCTCCCTTTGACTGCGGCCTGGGGGCGTATCGTCGGGATTGGCTCGGGCCAGGCACTCCCACGGCACCCGCGGGACATCGCTTACCGTTGCTGCCGTCAAGCCCTGGCGGGGTTCACGAGCCTGCGCCGCGTGGGACCCGGCCGTCAACACCATTCCCT
>DAOUJY010000029.1:0-23994 GCA_034421995.1 Dehalococcoidia bacterium
GCCCTGGACCGGCTGGTGAACCTCATCGAGGAACTCAGGGCCGACGCGGACCTCCGCGTGGAGATCACCACCGACGAGACCTCTCTGGTGAAACTCGCCTTCTCCGGCACTCCTGACGTGGGCTTCGCCATGCGGCGGGAGGTCAGGGACCTTCCGGCCGAGGTGGTTCGCCGCGTCTGGAACGAGGGCCTGCGCGACTACCAGATCATCCCCCGCCGCCACCGCGCCCGTTGATGCGCGGCGCTCATCCGTTGCCGCCACCCTGGCTGCCGTTGTCGTCTCCGGTTACGGGAAGCGCCGGTGCCGCCGGCACGGGCGTCAGGCCGTCGGGCAACTGCAGCTTGCGCACCGGGTAGTTGATGGTGATGCCCTCGGCCGCGAGACGCGAGTGCAGCTCTTCGATCAGATCGCTGGTCACGTCGAAGCCCGCAACCCGATTGCGCGCCCGCATGATCATGTAGAAATTGACGTTGCTCTCCCCGAAGGCCTCGTACCGGAACACGGGCTCGCTCTCCGGGTCCGCCCCCCGGCACTCCCGGCGCACCGTCTCCATCACCTCCAGGCTCACCGCCCTCACCCGCTTCAGATCGCTCTCGTAGGCCACGCCGCAGGACACCACCACGTCCAGCGGATCCTCCGGCTTGCTGAAGTTCGTGATGATGGTCTCCGCAAAGAGCGAGTTGGGCACCACCACCAGGTTGTTGCTCCAAGTGCGCAGCCGCGTGCTGCGCCAGCTCACGTCCACCACGTAGCCGTCGATGCCGTTGGACATCTCGATGTAGTCGCCCACGCTGATCAGTCCCTCGGTGACCACGTAGGTCCCGGCGAAGAGGTTGGCCAGCGTAGGCTGCAGCGCCAGCGCCACCGCCAGTCCGGCGATGCCCAGGCCCGCCACCAGCGGACTGATGTTGATCCCCAGTATGTCCAGGCACACCATGGCCGCCAAATAGCCAGTCTGGAACACAGGAGGTCGGTAGACCGTAAACAGGCTCGGTGACCATCAATCAGCGCTCTGGTTCGAAGATCAACTCCGGCACGACAACCTCCAATTCCCGCTGTGCAGGCCCGACCGGTACTCGTGCTCCGAACGCTCGGCGTCCCAGCCTACGATTGCCATCACCGTGGCGCGTACCCATCGACTTCAACCCGACCGGTGGGGTGGTTAGCTTTTGGCTACACTGGCTCCGGGCGCTCCACTGTCCCAATTTGCCAATTTGGGACACGCAATGATAACTTTTCCGCAGAGGGGAAGCATTGCCTGGCGGCCTTCGGGTTTATCCTCGGTCGCTATCTGGAATGAATGGGAGTACGGGATGAGCACCTTTGAAGAGGGATTCGCCGCAACCGAGCAAGCCGCGAACTCGGTGTTGCAGGCGTTGAGCGACGTTTCCCGGCTGGCCAGGCAACTCCAGAGGGACGCGAAGGCGGGCAACATAGCGGGCATCCGAAGGGGGACGGCGAGGCTGGAGGAGAGCCTGGGCCTGATTCGGGAACAGGTCGGCAACGCAATCCGAGCCTGGCCCTTCGCCCAGGAGGATGAACCGGCATATTTGCAAAACCGATACGCCGCCGAGTTGCAGGAAATGGCCGGAGAGAATGGGCTGCAACTGTTTGAAAGAGACGGCAGGTTGATTGCTCACCCTTCGGTCCTCCGGGTCCTGCCCGGAGAACGAGCCGTGCGCATTGACCGGCGCCAGAGCTCCGCGATCAGGCCGACGAAAGTCGTGGCGGACCTGGCGAAGCTCCAACGCAGTCCGCCGCGGTTCAGGCATCAACCGTTTCTGGAATCTCTATACAGCGCGTATCTGGCCCTGGCGCAATCCGACACGGCCGACCGGTTGCAGCTGGGCGGTGTCGGTCAGGTGGTCCGGCTGGACCGCATCTACAATCTGTTCACGGGCCTGCCCGGCGCGCGCCGGGAATACAGCCAGCTGGATTTCGCCCGAGACCTGTACAGCCTGGAAAACAGTGGCGTCAACGAAGTTCGTTCGGGAGCTCGAGTAAGCTTCCCGGCATCCACGGGCACCAGAAATCCCAGGGGGACCATCTCTTTCGTGGGACCAGACGGCGAACCCGTTCTCTACTATGGGATCCAATTCACTGGAGACAGTCGATGACCAGCGCTCTCCAAATCCAGGATTGGTTGGGAATTATCAGGGGAGAATACCTTTGCGGATTCGTGAAGGACGGCGGGTCCGCGGTCAAGTTCGTCGTGCCTTCACGGGAAGATCTTGGCAGGTTGCTTGAGCTCCGGCTGACGGAAATGGCCTCCGCTCTTGGCTACGTGGCGGTGAAGGTCGATGCCGGGGAAACCCGAGTTCACATGCCGCAGGAGATTTTCTTCCGCATCTCTGAACAGATTGACTGGCGAGCGCTGGCCCGGCGGGTGGTTTTGAAGTTGTGCAGGGATCTGCCCTATCGGACCGATGGCATAGACCCCGGGGGAGCCGGCTCGATTCTGGAAGCCATCAGCGCCGGCAATGACGTGGAGGAGAGCCAGATAGCCCTGGACCTGCGCCGCGTGTTGCCCGGGGCGGTCACCCGGAACCGGCGCATGTCTCGCGATTTCAGGGTGGCCATGACCCACCTCTGCCTGACGGAGATGGGAGGAGAAGGGCAGAGCCCGGAAGCGATGCCTCTCCTGGAGTGGTTGACCGGGCGAAGCCGGAGGGTTTCCAACGTGCGGACCTACTCCATTTACAACGGCATCGTTCGCACCAACGCCAGGTACTTTCTCGAGTCGCTGTTGTACTGGGTGCGATTCGCCGGGCATTCCGGTACGATGGTTCTGCTTGATGACGCGCGCGTGACGTTACGCCGGAATCCGCGAGACGGGCTTCGTTTTTATTCCCGTTCGGCTGTGATGGATCATTACGAGCTGCTCAGGGAGCTGATTGACGGCACCGACTGCCTGCCGGGGCTTTTCATGGTGATACTGGCCACCGACGACTTTCTGGATCCCGATGAACGGGGCAAGGGCTTCGTGATCTACCGCGCTCTGCTGGGGAGGATCGCCGAGGAGGTCAGGGACCGCAACCGGCCCAATCCCATGTCCGCTCTGGTCCGGCTGGCTGAGTCGACGGGATAGGAGTTGCTGCAATGGCGGACCCGACAAAGGCGTCCCGGCTGATGAGCCGCCGCGCGCTGGAGGCTTTGAGAAACGGGGTGCCGAACAGCGACGCCGTGGCGGTGTTGGGTTCCAACCAACCGGCTGTTGAGCGGGATTTTGAGGCCATGCTCTCGCGGGTTTCGGACCACTCGGTCGTGGCGGATTCCGGTCGCGGAATGTTGGTGGCGGGAGAATTCGGGTCTGGGAAATCCCATCTGCTCGGCTGCCTGGAAAGTCAGGCTCTGGCGCAGAACTTTGTGTGCAGTCGGGTGGTCATCAGCAAAGAGACGCCCCTGTTCGATATGGACAAGGTCTTCAGGGCCGCCGTGGAAAACGCCCGGGCGCCCGGGATCACCGGGCACATGGTGGAGGAAGCAGCCCAGAGGCTGGACTACACTTCCGACGGCTACGCGGATTTTTCCCGTTGGGCCCACCAGGAGAGTAATGGTCTGCACCGCATACTGCCCGCCACCCTGATGATCTATGAAAAATTCGACGACCTCGAATTGTCGAATGAAATCATCTGGTTCTGGTCCGGAGAGCGCATTCCGGTCAAGCGAGTGCGCGACGGACTGAGGCATATCGGCCAAATCCAATCCTACCCATTTCGCGCTCCCCTGGCCAGGGAACTGCCGCCACAGAGAACGAGATTCCTGCTGGAACTGATCAAGGCCGCCGGATACCGCGGTTGGGTCGTTCTCATGGACGAGATTGAGCTGGTCGCCAACTACAGTATCTTGCAACGGGCCCGTTCCTACGCGGAATTGGCTCGCTGGATGGGGCAGGTCACGGACGACAGATATCCGGGCCTGGTGTTCGTGGGAACGGTGACCGCTGATTTCGCCTCGGTGGTGCTTGACGAGAAGGAAGACCGGGACCGGGCCGCTCCTCGCCTCCGAGCCAGGGGGAGAGAGAGCGACAATCTGGCCGCAGACCGTGCGGAAACGGGGATGCGCCTCCTGGAACGCGGGCAGCGCATGCTGGCCGAACCCGATGACGCCATGTTGTCCGACCTGTATCGCCAGCTCAGAGAAATCCATTCTGGAGCATACGATTGGGAAGCTCCCGAGATTGACATGGGGGCCCTGCCGGCGGGACGGAAGAGGATCCGGTCTTTCGTGAGAAGGTGGATCAACGAGTGGGACCTGCGCCGGCTGTACCCCGAGTCGGAACCGGACATTGAGGAAACCGCGTTGGAATTTCATTATCAGGAAGACCCGCTCCTGGAGAGGCCACAGTCGGATCATCCGGAATCGACCGGCGCCGATGGAAACGAAGGAGCGAGCTGAGAGCTCGGACCGGTCTCCATGACCGGACGGGAGTGAGGACTGCCGCATTGCCGATACCGTTTCGAGATCTGGGCGAAGACGAACCTTCCGGAGTGGCCGGTTTCCTGCGCTTCATCGGCGAACCGGATGGCGGGGGCATCCGCAGCGCTCTGTTCATCATGTCCGCTCGGGGCGAACCGATTGAGTTCGCGTTCACCAGGGTGGACGTGCCCTCCGGCGTGCTGTGGCGGCCGGGACACGCCCGAAGGCAGGCCGTATTTGCCCTGACCAAAGCTCTGTTTGAATCAGCCAGCAACCGGGCGGACGTGGTCCTCTCGCTGGCGGAGGAAACGCCGCCGTCGGTATTTTCGGACGACATGCGTCCGGACATTCCCCTGTGCCGCGTGGCATTCCAGGATGCAGCGGCCATGGCGCCATCGGAAAAGGTGCAGCGGTTATCCGAGTCGTTGTTGCTGTACTGGACCAATGGATTGCCCTCTTCCAGTTCAGTGTCGGCCCGTACTGTTGAACTTCTGGGGCAACGCCAGCTACTGATCGAACCGTTTGAGCGTGCGGCGCAGGGGATACGGGAGGCATTCGACTCGTGAGGCTACTGCCGGACTGGTTGACCGGCGCTGAGACTTTGCGCCGGCGGGCTTGGGGTCCGTTACGACGTCAGTTCCGGCCGGAGCCGACCGGTTCCGTTTCTCCGGTTCCGTTGCGGCAGCCGAGGGTGGGAAACACGCCATGCGGCTTCGTTGCACCGGCGTCCGTGGGTTCCATCTTCCCCGACCCGGCGGCCATCGCGGACGCGGTGCACTCGGTTGTGCTTATACCGGACGCCGGCACAGAAACGCCCTTGACGTCCGTTGACCAACGGGAACCGGGAACGTCGTCCGCCAAACCCGGTAATTCCAAAGCCGCAGCCTCGGCCACGCCGCCCTCCCTGGCCGTCCGGTTGCGGCTCGTGCTTTCTCCTCCCCTCGAGGCGCTGCTGCCCGGTCCTCACTCCGCACTATCCTGGGCGGGCGAGCTGATGCCGTTCCAACTGGACGGGGTCCGAACCCTGATTGGCAGCGAAAAGTTGCTTCTGGCCGACGACATGGGACTGGGCAAGACCGTTCAGGTGATCGCGGCGTTGCGGATTCTGATGGTTCAGCGGACCATGGAGAGCGCACTGGTGGTGGCTCCGGCATCGGTTTTGGACCAGTGGCGACAGGAGTTGCTCAAGTGGGCGCCGGAACTGAGGGTGATGGTCATTCGCGGAACTCCCGGCGACCGTGCCTGGCAGTGGACGGCGGCGGTCCACGTCGCAATGGTCAGCTACGACACGCTGAGGTCGGATTTTACCGACAATCGCCAGTCTCCGGTTCGCAGGAAGACCTGGGGCGTTGTGATTGCGGACGAAGCCCAGCGCATCAAGAACCGCAACCCCACCAGTATTGCCGTCAAAGGGCTGCAACGACACCGTTCGTGGGCACTGACGGGAACACCCCTGGAGAACAGCGAGGAGGAGTTGGCGTCAATCATGGAGTTCGTGGACCATGGTTGTCTGGTTTCTCAGGACCGCTACTCCCCGGGCATCAGGCTGCGAGAGCGGCACCGAGAATTGCAAATGAGGCGGAAGAAGGGTGACGTGCTCAGGGATCTGCCGCCCAAGCTGACCACCCGGCTGGCCATCGAACTGCTTCCCGGCCAGCGACGCAGTTATGACCGGGCGGAACGGGAGGGAATAGTACACCTGAGAGCGCTGGGGACGGATGTGCGAGTGCAGCATGTTTTGGAGTTGGTCCAGAGGCTGAAACAGATCTGCAATGCCGAACCGGAAACGGGGCAATCCGGTAAGTTTGAAGATATTCGACAAAGGGTCGAAGCCCTGTCCCAGCAGGGTCACAGGGCCCTGGTCTTTTCCCAGTACGTAGGGAACGAGTTCGGGGTCAACGCGGTGGCGGGTGTATTGAGTGAGTTCAACCCTTTGACGTTCACCGGTGAGATTGCTCAGGAGGAGAGGCGAGAGGTCATACGTCGTTTCAGAAACGATGACCGGCACAAGGTGTTGGTCGTTTCACTGAGATCCGGCGGAGTGGGTCTTAACCTTCAGGAGGCCTCCTACGTTTTCCACGTGGACCGCTGGTGGAATCCGGCAGTAGAACGTCAGGCCGAGGACCGCAGTCACCGTTACGGGCAGTCCAGACCGGTGCATGTGTACAAATATTCCTGCATAGACACGATAGAGGAGCGTATTGACCGGATATTGGAGAGCAAACAGGAGTTGTTCGACGAACTGGTGGACGACGTGAGCATCGACCTCGGGAAGTTTCTTTCCGAATGGGAACTGCTCGGCCTGTTCGGATTGGATGACCTCGCCCGACGTCGCGGCAATTTTTGAAAGTCCCGGCCACTTTCCACCTCACGCCATAAAGAGTACAGCCTCGCCGCAGGGGCCACGAAGAGCCATGCCGCGGACGTGTCCTGGGGCAATCGTTCGTGATAGCGGTGTGGTTGCCGACCGGTGTCGGCTAGGGCGTTCGCCACCGCGTTGAGGCATCATGTCGGCCACGTCGCCGTCCGGCTCTCGGAAAGCCTTCTGCTGGTCGGCGAAGACCTCCAACGCGAGACGTGCGTCCAGCTCAGGATCGTTGAGGCGACCCCGTCTGAGCGACCCGTCCTGGTAGTGCTTCACCAGGTAGTGGTACGGATTTTGGGGAAAGGCCAGGGGTTTGAGGCGCAGTGTAGCCACCGCCGGCAGCTGCAAGAGCCGCAGGTTAGGGTTGGCAACTGTTGCGGATTTAGTAGCTGATAGTGGGTAATCGTTGATGATGGTTGCAGCGGCGGTATCGCGAAGGAAGGACCTTTCCCCGGTCACTCGCCAGCGTGGTTTCGCACGCCGGTTCTGATATGATAGGAGCATGATGCGAGATCAAGAGACCCATCGGGGACGGCGCAATCTGAGATCTTCACGAAGTTCTCCGGTTGCCACCTACCAGACCCGCATCTGCGATTACGGGGGGATGGAACAGGTCGACGGCGACGCCGCGCTGTCGGCCTACGCCGACTTGTATGGACGGGTGGAGCGGAAGCTGTTTGCCGCGGTGTCGGCGGGCAAGACCGCGTCGTCGCTGAAGAGCGAGTATCTGGAGCGGTACGAGATACCGGCGCGGATGTTCAACGCAGTGCGGGCGTCGCTGGAGGGGAAGATCGAGTCGGTCAGGGAGCAGCAGAAGCTGCAACTGGACAGCCTGGGCCGTCAGATTGCTCGGGCGGAGCGGCAGATTGCTGTTGCTGTGGAGCGTGGACAGTGCCAGCAGGTTCATCAGAAACGTCGCCGGCTGGCCAACCTGCAATCCAGGCTGGCGGCGTTGGAAGACGATATTGAGCAGGGGCGAGTACGACTGTGCTTCGGGTCGAAACGCCTGTGGCACAAGCAGCACCACCTTGGGAAGAACGGCTACGCCAGCCATCAGGAATGGAAGGCTGACTGGCGAGACGCCCGCAGCAATGAATTCTTCGTGCTGGGGAGCCGGGATGAGACCAGCGGCTGCCAGTTGTGCATGGCCAGCATTGCCGACGATGGGACCCTGACCCTGCGGTTGCGGATGCCGGATTGCCTGGCTGGCCAGCACGGCAAGTACCTGACCATCGAAGGCGTGCGCTTCGCCTACGGTCACGAGCAGGTGCTGGCGGCCTTGGACAGCAACGCCGAGTACGCCCGGTATCGGCGGGAATATGGTGAGAAGTCGGCCCGAGCTACCAGTCTGGGCCAGGCCATCAGCTACCGGTTCAAGCGGGACGGCAAGGGCTGGCGGGTCTTTGTTACCACCAGCATGATGGACGTGACCGTGGTGACGGACCAGAGCCGTGGCGCCATCGGCGTGGACCTGAACGCCGATCACCTGGCGGTGTGCGAGACGGACGCCAGCGGGAACTACGTCCACGCCTTCAGCGTGTCTATGGTGACCTACGGGAAGTCCCGGCATCAGGCTGAGGCCATCGTCGGTGACGCCGTGGCCCGTGTGGTGGCCTACGCCCGTGAGGTTGGCAAGCCTGTCGTCATTGAGAAGCTGGACTTCCGCCAGAAGAAGGCTGCGCTGGAGGGCGAGTCCCGCAAGTACAGCCGGATGCTGTCCAGCTTCAGCTACGGCAAGATCAAGGAGTACTTCATCTCCCGGGGTTACCGTGAGGGAGTGGAAGTGCATCAGGTGAACCCGGCCTTCAGTTCGTTGATCGGCCGGGCCAAATTCATGGAACGTTACGGGCTCAGCGTTCACCAGGTCGAGTTTCATTACACTCCCACGCACGGCAGCTGGCTGAACATGGCTGAGATCGAGTTGAGCGTCTTCAGCAGGGGATGTCTGAACCGCCGTATCAGCGATGAGGTGGAGCTGCGGCGAGAGGTTGCGGCGCTCGAACGCGAGCGCAACGCAGCAAGATCAGTCATAGACTGGCGGTTTACCACCAAAGATGCTCGCCGTAAGCTCCAACATATCTATCCGACAAGATCAGATTGAAACGGTACTAATGTCGAGTTTCAATGTTGTCGTGAAAATCACGGTTACGACGGTGAACGGTGAGGAATGTGAGCATAGATTCCCCTATGCCACACGCGAACAGGCGGAGGCAGGGAGCAGCAAGCTGCTTGCCGATATTATGGAGAAGGGCGCAGGCGGTGGCGGAATGCTACTGCTGGGCAATCCGCCAACGATCTATGTCGTTGACAACGTGATTTCAATTAAGGAGGATATCGTTGTGAGGGTCTGATGCTTGGCCTGAACCGCTGAAAAATTCGGCAGGGCTTGACCGCGCTCGTCCGTGGGGGGTTACCATGCAATTTTTGCCAGAGTCCCGATTTGCAGTCAGGGGGGTATAATGGCAGTAATAGGAGCATCCATGAAAAAACCCCTCGTCATTTTGCTGCTTGCTGCCGTGGCACTCGCTATCGCTGCTTGTGATCCATCGACAACGGGTATCATCCAAATCGACTGCGATGCCTACTCGGTGTTCGACCCACCACTCAGCAAATTCGTGTGTAGGGTGTTCTCCCTCCTATAAAAAACGAGGTTTCCCATGCTTGCGTTCGCGATCATCCTCACTGTCATCTGCGCGATCTGCCTCATCGTCGGTTTCGGTCTAGCAGGTTACGTGGTCTTGACCAAGATTCGAGAAATTCGGAAAAATAGCCGTCAGACCGACAGTACGGAGCAAGTCGTCGCCCCATGAGATGGTTCGTCCTATTAGCCGGCCTGCTCATTCTCCTTGGGTTGGCCCTCGTTGGCTATATCACAATGGTTTGGATCGCCTTCGCCAACGAGCCAACCTTGACGTCAGCACAAAGCGATGTCTTTGAGGTCGCTAAGTGGATGACCCGCAACGGCATGATCATGTTGGGTTCGTTCTTCTTTGGTTGGCTTGCTGGCCAAGTTCGGTAATGAAGACCCTCCTCAGCGCAATCACTGCTCGCGATCCAAAAAGGAGAATCATTGCCATGATGGATTCCACGCGCCGACAATTCATCGAAGCTCACCGCTCAGAGATCGACTGGATGATACGCGGTTATCGCGGCTTGGCTGATGCTCTCGAAAGAGATATTAGCCATGTTCGGATCACCTCAGACGGTCAACAACTATCCGCGGATATTTGGGAGAACGGCGAATGGCGTACTCTCGGCAAGTTGCTCAATCTCGACGGGCTGGATGAGACCTTGCAAATCCTGCGTAAGCTCGAGAACGATGACGGGTCTGATTTGGCCTGACTGTGGGGGTTTAGGATGTTGAGGATTGACCAATTCGACAAGACTGAATACTAGGCAATTTGATCAATCTGCTCGCTATAGAGTTGGGATGCAATCGGTTGACGGGGTGCGTACCGGTGGCGTTGCAGGATGTCCAGCACAACGACTTTGCGAGGTTAGGGTTGCCTTACTGCGAGTAGGCGGTTGCGATCAAGATTTATCCACTTTGTAATTGCTGATCTTGATAGCAACCGTCGCTTCATGGTCATTGTCCGAATTCACCAAAAACTGATGCTGCCAAGCCTTGAGTGTCGTATGTCAGACAAGCCTTGTTCATCTCCCAATCAGTCCACTCGGTCCGCCGAAGAGACACCCGTGGACAAGGAACCGCAGCAGGACTGTGCATCGCCGGCTCCTAATGGACAGCAGCCGGGAGACAGTACGCCGGCGTGCAGTTCGAGACAGACGGGATGTGGGTCTCCGGCAGCTGTGGAATCGCAGCAGACCAGGCCTTGGAAATGCGCCGCCAACCTTAGTTGGCCCTTAATCAGGGTAAAGTTGTGCATTCGTCGGAAGGAGGCCAACAAGAAGCCCTCAAATCTATCACGTTGTCTTCCGAAATTATTTTGTGCGGTAGTACAGTTAGCGATTTTCGGACTTGCGCTCGGTGCGACACTATTTATGACGGACTATTGGGCGAAATGGCATGACATTTGGAAGGTTATTGGGTTCTGGTTAGCAGTTTATGTTGGTGTCATTTTTGCCCAAGCAAAGGATGTCGCTTCTAGAAATTATACAAAACCCTGGTGGAGTGCTTTGAAAGAAGTGTATTCGCCTAAACATAGTGCAGAGTTTGCCCATCACACAGTTAAATGGCTGGCTTTGGCCATCGCTGCGACATTGTTGGCTAGCTTCATCGCACCGCCAGGAACCGAGCTAACAGCCACAGAAGATACGAAGTTAACCGCTCCTTCAGGAACGGATCTAGACATGGATCCCGGGACCAAGTTAATCGTGCCTGCGGGTACGGAGCTAACTGTACCGCCTGGGACTGAGCTAACTGATCCTTCGGGCACCAAGGTACCTGTACCCCGATAACCAATAGACATTTGTAGGCTGCTCTGGTTCCTATGGTTTCATTGACTACTCTGTCGTCAGCATCTGCACAAAGCCGTTGGGACACGACGCGAACACTATTTGCGACCATTGGTTAACCAGCGTGAGGTCTTGTCCTGTTGCCGAAGAGGGAGAAAAGAATCAGGCGCGGCCCTGCAACGGCATCGCAAAGGGACTGCGGACGGGTATAATGACGCCGGATTTTAACACCGAGTCCAGCCTGTAATCCAAGTCAAAACAATTGAGGCGGAGGCAATTCTGATGCCTGCAACCACGTGGATACCGTCATCGTAGGCGGTCAGGTCGTCATCGAAGGCACCGGCTACCGGGAACGGCTGTCCCCACACCGCGCCCTGCCCAGCAACGAAGGAGGTGATTGACCGGCCAACAACAACCTGATATTAGCCCCAATCCACCGAAAGGATGAGCGTGTCGGCGTGCTGACGGGGTGAGAAAGTGCTCCCGGCTTCGGGGATAATGGTTTTGGAAACACAAAACCGCCCTGAAACGAGGAGCACCCGAAAGATGCTACCACGCGAGCAGCCCGACCGCATCCAAATTGCCTTTGACGATCAGCGACTGGTGGCCAATGCGGGGCTGCTTTTGTCCGTCACCCTGGCCCACCACCTGGGGCTGGGCGAGTTGGTGGACCGCCACGTTCATCTGGGAGACGCCCCAGGTCGGGCCAACGCGGGCGACAAGGTGCTGACCCTGGTGGCGTCGGCGCTGGCCGGCGGCGACTGCATCGACGACGCCGACGTGCTGCGCGCTGGTGAGGCCCAGCGGGTGCTGGGCTGCACGGTGAAGGCACCGTCCACGTTGGGCACGTTTCTGCGGAGTTTCCAGTGGGGCCACGTGCGGCAGTTGGATCGGGTGAGCCGTGAGGCGCTGGCCCGAGCCTGGAGTGCCGGCGCCGGTCCTGGCGATGAGCCGCTGACCATCGATCTGGATTCCACCATCTGCGAGACCTACGGGCTGAGCAAGGAGGGCGCGCGCCAGCACGGCTACACCGGCCAGCGGGGCTATCACCCACTCCTCGCCGTGGCCGAGGGTACCGGAGAGGTGCTGATGGCCCGGCTGCGGAAGGGTCGGGCCAACACCGCCCGGGGCGCCGCCAACTTCCTGCGCGAGACCATCAGCCGAGTGCGCTACGCCGGCGCCACCGGACCACTCACCATGCGGGCCGACAGCGGTTTCTACACCCATGACATGGTGGCCGCCTGTCGCAAGATGAAGGTCCGCTACTCCATCACCGTCCGCCAGAACCCCCAACTGCACAATCTCATCGACGCCATACCTGAAGAGGAATGGACGCCCATCCCCTATTGGATGGAGGGCGGCGCCGACGTGGCGGAGACCATCTATACTCCCTTCGCCAACAAGCCCGACGCGGTACCGGTGCGGCTCATCGTCCGGCGGGTGAAACCCACGCCCGGCTCCTCACTAACCAGAGTGTTCACGCTGCAACTGGTGCCCTGGGAGATGCGTGCGTAGTGTGTTCCAGAGCATCGGACATAGGAACGAGTTGGTAGCCGAGTTGGGCCGCCCGTCGCTTGGCCGCGCGTAATGCTCGCTGTTGATACTGGGTTTCGTAGTATTCGGCGCCAGCGTCCACGTACTCCTGACCGTCGCGCAGCATGGAGTAGATGAGCCTGGCCAGCTTGTGTGCAGTGGCGGTGATGGCCTTGGGCGCGCCCAGATGGGTTTTCTTCCGGCGCAGGAAGGCGCCCAGAGCGCTGTCGGAGCGATGGAGTGCGTTGGCCGCCAGACGCAATGCCGCCGCCGCACGGTTGGCGCTGGCCTTGGTCTTTGAGCTCATGACACGGCCGCCGGTGATGCGGTTGTGGGGGCTCAGGCCCAGCCAGGATGCAAAGTGCTTGGCGCTGGGCCACTTGGTCATGTCGGTGCCGATCTCGCTGATCACCTTCAGGGCGGTGAAGCCGTCAATGCCGTCGATGCGGGTCAGGTCCACCCCAGTCATACGGTACAGATGGCCCTGGACGTCGAAACGCGGCGCGTTCTTCTGATTGCGCTTTTTGCCATTGGGAGCCGGAGGTTCGCCGTCGCTGCGGTCCTCGAACCGCTCCAACTGGGCTTCAATCTCACGGTCGCACTCGGCAATCTTGTCGTGATAGAACCGGTAAAGCTCCAGGGCCTGGGTCAACTCGAAGATGTGCTCGTCGCGCCAATGCCCCCGCAACGACCTGGCGATGGTCTTCTCGTCGGCCTTGATCCTGGGGTCCCGCAGGCGCGCCAACTTCCGCGGGTTCCGCTCGCCACCCGTAATGGCCTCCATGATGTCCATGCCGGTCTTGCCCGTGACGTCGCTGATCACGTGGTGGAGCTTCACGTTCATCTGGGTCAGCGCCTTCTGCATATGCTGGACGTGGTGGGACTCGTACTCCACCAGCATGGCGCGCTGCCGCAGGTAGCTGCGCAGGCGCCGGATGTCCCCGTCGGGACGGAAGGCTCCGGAAAGCAGGCCGTAGGTGTGCAACTGCTGCAGCCACTGGCAATCCCGGACGTCGGTCTTGCGACCGGGCACGTTCTTGATGCGACGTGGGTCCACCAGCATCACCTGAAACCCCCGTTCCTCCAGCACCCCGAACAGCGGTATCCAGTATACCCCGGTGGACTCCATGACCACGGTCTCCACACCACACTCCCCCAGCCAGTCCGCCAGACGGTACAGGTCCGCCGTGAAAGCCTCAAACTCCTGCACCGGCTGCTCCGCCCGCTCGGCGGGAACCGCCACATAGTGGCTGGTGGCCCCCACGTCGATGCCCGCCGCGTTCCGGTTCAGCCGGGACAGCCCTTCCGATTTCGTACCCCTCTTGCCGCTGCTCATCATCGCCTCCACACCTGCAAGGTAGAGGTGTCGCCGGAGGGAGATGCTGGTATCGAACAATCTATGGAACGGGATCGCTCCGCTTGGAGCGTCACCAATGATGCAGTCGCAAGTCTCCCAGACCATGCTCCCAGACGGGCAATAAGCGCCAATGCCGGCTCGGTCTTGATCCGGACGGCACCCCTTACCTTTAGCATACATCCTTGGGGCGAACTAACCAGTTAGTCACCTATGCACGGCCCGGATGCGGGCATAGTGTTGCTCCCAGTTGGCCATGCTTGCCCAATACAGCTATCACGCCTTCATCACCGACCGTGCGGGCGACACCCTATACCTGGAAGCTGACCATCGCCGCCACGCCGAGATCGAGAATGCCATCCGAGACCTCAAGTACGGCATGGGCCTCAACCACCTGCCATCGGGTCGCTTCCCCGCCAACGCCGCCTGGCTGGCGGTGCAAAGCCTGCCCCGTACTTGATACGGGGTCATGGCCCACAACCTGGCACGCTGGACCACGCGCATCGGCCTGGGCGAGCCCCTGACCACCACCAAGACCCTACGGCGGCGCTTTTTCTCCCTGGCCGGGCGCATCACCCGCAAGGCGCGGCGTCTCACCCTGCATCTGCCCCAGGGCTGGCCCTGGCGAAACCAGTTCAGCAGCGCTCTGGCGAGACTGCGCGCCCTGCCACTCCCTTCCTGACCCCGCCCTCGGGGTTTGACCCGTCCACCATGATGCCCAACGCCTGGACGATCAGTACCCAGGCTGGCCCCTGACGGTTTCCGCCGGCGATTTGTGCTGAAAATCGCTGCCAACACCGCTGCCACGGGTCGTCAACATCCCCTTGGCGCAGCATCTACGCCCCACATCGTCCATTTCATCGGCATCAGGTCCCCGCCAGTCCGATCACTGGTCCTTCATCCCTCGTCTGACCACCACCGCAGTATCCTTTCGGTGGATTCGGGATAAGGAAAAGGCGTCAGTGATACGGTCCGCATGGTCGGGTCGTTCAGGTGGTAAAATTCAGCATCCAGCACGCAAAGCGAGGACGATTTTGACTGCGACCACTGCGCGACGAGAGCGCCGACGTTTCACCAACGACGAGTTTCAAAAGATGCTGGCCGAGCGCATCGTTTCACCACACGAGGACGCCATCCTGAATGACGGGATCGTGCTGGTGCCTGAAGGCTTGGCGAACCGGTACCGGGCGAGCACAGATGCAGGGCCTGTCAGCGGGATAGTTCCGCAGGACGTGGTGTTGGCAGAAGCGCCGCCCATCTCGCACGCGCGACAGGAGGTGGCGAGCGCCATGACCTCACCAGTTCGGCTTGCATCGGCAAGGTATGTGCCACGCAAGTTCACCGTCGATGAATACTATAGGCTGGCGAAAGTTGGCATCCTGTCCCCGGATGAACGGATTGAGTTGCTGGATGGAGAGATTACCATAATGGCCGCAATGGGGAGCCGACACGCCGCATGTATCATCGATTTCGACGAGCAAATTCAGGAGCGCATTGGCCGGCGTGCCAGTAAGGCGGTCCAAATTCCTGTGCTGCTGGAAGAGAACTACGCGCCCGAACCGGACATCATGCTATTGCAGCGGCGCGAAGGATATTATGGAAACAACGTCCCCGTAGGCTCCGATGTGCTGTTGGTGATCGAGGTAGGAGATACGACCATAGGAGACGACCGACGGGATAAGTTGCCAGCCTATGCACGGGCCAACGTCCCAGAGACCTGGTTGGTAGACGTGAGATTACAAGTCGTGGAGGTCTACACCGAGCCACTCGACGGGCAGTATCGCCGCTCCCGGCTGGTGGGCTTGGAAGATGCACTCACGCCAACCGCGTTTCCCGACGTTCAGATCTCGGTCAGCGACGTGATGCGCTGGTAGGATTAGTCCGCCTCGACGGGCGAACTGGGCTCTCTATCACTTGCCGAATCTGCCGGCACCCTCCCCAACGCCTCCATCAACGACGTTCCATCTTGTGCTACCAGCCCTGACATCATTGGACACCCCCAAACCTGCGGATGCCCTGACCCTACATTCCATGCTCATTCCCTTCCAAGCTCACTCCCGCACCAGTTTCCACAATAATCGAAAGATCCTGGGTATCTCATTCAAGTCGTTGGAACTGAGGTTCAGGTTTTCCAGATTGGAAAGGTCACCCAGCTCCGGCGGTATCCGGCTCGCCAATCGGTTTCTACCAAGATAGAGCTTGATGACCCGTCCTTCGTCATCGGTGACGACGCCGTCCCACTCATCGAGAGGAACGTCGCTCAGCCAGTTCGTGTTATGTCGCCAGCTCGGCCCGTCCATGGCGTTGTAGAGGGCGACCAGCGCAGCCCGGTCCGACTGTTCACTGCCCCCGGCGGTGGGCGGTGACGTTAGCACGACGGTGGGCGGCGGCGTTGCCGCTGATGCAGTGCAATCGGACTGTGGGTTCGTAACCGTGTGAAATGACCAGCGCGGGTTCTGCGGCCAGGAATACGCGCCGCTGATCGTCTCCACCGTGTTGACCACGTTATCGCTGGTCAGCACGGTGAAGGCGTGACGGTCGCCCTGAACCAGCCGGCGCAGGGTGTACTGCCCCCGTCCGCCACTGACCGGAATGTTCCGCGCGTTCACGTCAACGTAGACGAAAGCCTCAATCCACTCGCCGGTGGCGCTGGCCTGGGCCCGGGGGTAGTCCTTCACCATGTTGACGTAGCCGATGCGGTAGTACGCCGCCCCGGGCACGGTATCCCAGGAGATGATGACCTCTCCGGCGCTGGGGCCGCTGCAAACCGCAATGTTGGTGACCGGCGGCACACTGCCTTGTGCCGCCGCCCCGCTTGTCAGCTCCCCCGAGATTGCCACCACGACGAGGGCTACTGTGGCCAGGAGGAAAGTTGTGCCGAGAAGGATCAATTTCCGCATTGTCACACACCTCTCAGCCGGAGTTTACGCAAAAATCAGGGAAAATATAAAGGCAGGGTAAGCTGGCCCGCCCAAATCTCACTAAAGGCCCAGCCATGCGCACCCTGCCCGATGCCAGTGTGGCCGTTCTCCTTCCCTTCGCAGCGCTGTTCACCAACCCGACCTGGCAGAAGGCTCAACTGTTGCTGGTGGGCGCGATCCTAGCCACAGGCCAGCGCACCGTGGCCGCGGCGCTCAGGATCATGGGGCGCAGCGACCAGCGCGACTACGCACGCCACCACGAGGTGCTCAATGGGATTGTATCGTTCAGAAACAAGCCCCCGTCGTTGCCGACAGGGGCTCGCTTTCGGATCGTCAATCGCCGCGCGGACGAGCAACGACCCAGAAGGTCTGTAGGGCGGCTACGCGGTGCCGCGGCGTCCCATGATGATGGCCGCCACGCCGATGATCACGGCCACGATGGCCACGATCAGCGCGATGATGCCCATGGAACCGGCGGAACCGGCCGGGCCGATCTCACCCGCAGGCCCCCGATCACCCGGCGGGCCCGGAGGCCCGGCGATGCCCTGCTCGCCCTGGGGTCCGGTGTCGCCCGCAGGACCCGCCGCGCCGTCGCGGCCCGCAGGCCCGGCAGCGCCGTCGGCTCCGTCAGCCCCGGCCGGGCCGGGAACGCCCGGAGGTCCCGCCGCGCCGGCCGGACCCGCCGGTCCCTGGCCGCCTTCCTGGGCGGACAGGTCGGCGGACAGGTCCATGATCATCCGGTCGCCGCTCATCCAGGTGTACTCGTAGTCCACCATGCGCTCGCCGACCATGAAGGTGACCATGGCGTCCATGTCCGTGGGCTGCATCAACTGCATCTCATAGTGGCCGCCCATCATGGTGGTGGTGGAACCGATCTTCTCGTCGCCGGCCATGGCAACGACCATGGTCCCCTCGGGAACCGGCAGGCCGTCGGCCATGGCGTAGCCGAACATGAAGGCGGGGGGCACGTTGGCCCGCGGCGCGTCGCCGTCCTGGGCCGCAACCAGGCCCAAGGGCAATGCGACCAGCAGGGCGATCAACGCCACCGCCGCCATTGCTCCAATTCTCTTCATCTCATTCGCTCCTGCTTGGGGTGGTCTCTGCTGGTTTCTATCCGTCATTGCGGGCGCAGCGTGGCAATCCCATCTGGGGGACGAGATTGCCACGGCGCAAGCGCCTCGCAATGACATTCAGCCGGTTGGCGGTCGCTCCCCTGGGGGGACGACGGCCTACCAGACCTCCAGGTTCCAGCAGTCGTCGCCGCGGCAGGTGAGGTTGCGGGCCTTGTTGTTCAGGACCACGTCCTCCACGGTCTCACTGACCAGGATCCAGTAGGCCTCGCCGTTGACCAGTTCGGTCAGGGTGTTGAGCTCGGCGAACTCGGGGCGCGGGTCGTAGAAGGCCCACTCCTTGCCCACGTCGTCGAAGTAGAAGATGGCAACCAGGTTGTCACCCAGGTTCTCCACGGCTCCGGGGAGCTCGGCGGGAGCGCCGCCAGCGGCGGACTCGGCCAGGACCTTCAGCTCGCCGATGGCCACGGTGTTCTTCACCGTGAGCTGGACGCTGTAGGTGCCGGGGTCGAGACCGGGGATCAGCACGTCGTCAACCGTGATGTTGCCGTCGCGGTCGGTGTGGGCGTCCAGGCTGCCAATCACGCTGCCGCCGATCTTGACCTGGTCGGCGCCGGTGTGCACCGGCATATTGGTGGCGGAGATGCTGATGGTATCACCGGGCTGGGCCTCAGCCGGGTCAACGGTGATGGTCGCCACCGGCACGTCGAAGGTGGCAAGCTTCACGACGTCGTCGTACTTGACCTCAACCTGGATGGTGGAGGGGATGGTCACGCCGCGGTGCACTTGGTGCTCCACGGTGAAGCGTCCCGCGGTATCCGCAAAGGCGGAGTACTGGCGGGGGGCGCGGTTGCCCGCGTCATTCACCATGACCTTCACGGCTTCGCTCAGCGGGTTCTCCGGGTTGTCCACGGGCCAGTTCTCACCGGTGATGGCGATGTAGTCCCGGGGGCCGGCCACGTCGGGGGTCACCTTGACGGTGGGTTCGGCGATAGTGAGGGTCACGCTGCCGCTGAATCCCTTGCTGTCCTCGACGTTCAAGGAACGGGGCCCCGGAATGAGCGTGGGGTTGGTGTCGTCGTCAGAAACGGGCGCGAGGTGAACCGTGGCCACGAACTGCCCGGCGTTGGACGTGCGCACGCCCTCTGCGCCATTGGCGCCGCAGCTGTCGTTGGACTCGTCGTCCAGCCTCACAGGCACTTCTTCCAGGGTGATCATGCTGGCCAGGATGCAGGCGTTGCTGGCGAAGCCGTTGCCCGTCAGGGTGATGCTGTCGTTGGGCAGCACGTCGGTCTTGCTGGCCGACACGATTGAAGGCGAGATGGTGATCTTGGTGTTCTTGGTGACGCCGCCCCAAGTGGCGTCAACGCGCACCGTGCCCTCCAGTCCGCCCGGCATCTCAAAGACGGCGGTTTCTCCGCTGATGGAGACGGGGACATAGGGGAGCATGTTCGCACCCGTGGGGACATCGGCCCTGGGGTTGACCACCTGCCCGCGTAGTTTGAGGCCCCCGAAATTTCCGCCGCCGAAGTCCTGAGCAAAGACCCTGACCGTGTCGCCGGAACTGACTTCGGCGGGGGACACCCGGATAGAGGGCTCCAGGAAGAAGTCCTCAACGTCGGTGCTGGACATGCGTCCTTCGCCGTCACCCATGCACAGATAGTTCATCCGGCCGGCCTTGAAAGTAGGAGCCGTGACCTCGAAGGTCACCGCGACCTTGTCGTCGCTGCCGACCAGTGCGCCACCGACTTGCACGCCCCGGGTGATGATGTCTTCGCACGAGGGCCAGGTTGACTTGTCCTCAGGATCGCCGGCGGGGTGGTGCAGGACATAGACGCCGGCGGTGGTCCCGTCGTTGAAGCCGGAGCCGGTGACGGTCATCTCATAGCCGCGCTTGTTGTCCGGGTCCGACAGGCCGATCTTGGCCAGGGTCTCCAGCGGCGCGCCGGCGCCTTCAACGCCGTCCAGCTTGACCCGAGGGCCGCTGTTGGTGTCATCGTTGGGGCCGAGGACGGAGTAGCCCACGCTGTGGGTACCCTCTTCACTGGGGTTCTTGATGCCGGCGGACTTGGTGAAGACCAGGGTGACGGTCTGGCCGGCCATGGGACCCTGGTGGCCGTCGGCGTCGTCGCTGGTGTTCATGTCGGGAATCAGCACCCGAATGGCATAGTCATCCTTGTCCTGGGTGAAATGCCCGTCGGTGTCGATATCAATGGGGTCGGTGGCATAGACCCGCCCGCCGTTGTTGGTGTCGGGAGTGGCGGGGCTGACGGTGAAGTACACCGTGTCCCGGTCGATAGTGTCGGGCACATTGAAGTCGTCTTCCAAGTACAGCTCGACGGAGCTGCCGCCCGCGCCTCTTATACCCAGCCGCTTGATGGTCAGCTTCAGCTCAACGCCGGCGCTGGCGGTGGTGCTGCTGCTGGCGATCATGTCTCCGGCGGCGCCCGCAGTATCACTGGGACCACCGCCAGTGCCGTGACTGTGGGCGGAATCCGTGTGGTCGAGGCCGGCCGTGCGGTGACGCGCGTCACACTGGGCTTTCTTGGTCGGGTCGGTGATACTGGCACAACCGTCAGCCTGCGCGGCCTGGGGCTGCATCGCGGACAGCGCGACCACGAAAGCCAGCACCCCGAACACGGCCAGCGACATCAAGGCCACCGGCCAGATGTGCTTTCTCGCTTTGTAATTCATCTGATGTAATCTCCTTGTCGAGATTGCTTTTCCCGGTCGGTTTGGACTGGACAGATCATCCGGCGCCAGCCCAAATCGGCTGCTCTTTCGCCTGGGCCGCCTAGTTGGCAGTCACGTCGAAAGGCGTGTCGGAGAGCGTGTTTTCGCCGCCGGAACCGGTGGCTGCCACGTACACGTAGTAGCCCTCGCCGGAGGTCAGGCCGCCCAGGTTCAGCGTCGTCGGCAGCGTCCCGTCAGCCCTGGGATTGACGGGGGCGGAAGTGGCGCTATTGTCCGCCTTGCTGATGGCGATGACGATGTAGCCCGCCGCGCCGGACGCCGCGTCCCACGTCACTTGGATCGTGCCGCCGGAGTTGAGGCCGATACGGATGTTGCTGGCCATGCCCAGGGTTTCCGCAGACGTCGTGTCGCTGGCTTCCGCCGAGGCGGCGCTGGTTGCGTCAAAACTGTTGACTGCGTACACCCGGTAGTAGTACTTCGTCTCGTAGGCCAGGTTCGAGTCGGTGTACGAGGTCCCGGTCCCGGTATGGGCGGGGTTCACCGCGGTGAAACCGCTGCCCGACATAGTGCTGCGCTCAACCTTGTAACCGGTAATGGTTGCGTCGCGCTCGCCCACGGAACCGGCGTCGGCCGGCGCGATCCACGTCACCGTTATCACGTTGCGGTCGGCATCAGCCTCCACGTTCCCGGGCGCTCCCGGCTCGGTGACCACCGTGTTCAGGGTCACGGAGTTCCCGTCGGAGGGCAGGCATTTGTCAACGAGGGCGCTGACCACGTAAGTGGCTGCTCCGTTGTACGGATCTGTGTCGGTGTAAGTCTGCTCATGCCGGACCTTCGGGTCGGCGAATGAACGCGGGCCGTAGCGGTGTTTCTGGGTAGGCATACCGAAGCCGGTGTCCATGTTGGCGGTGTCAACCCGCTCGATGCGGTAGGAAAGCCGCTTGCTCTCGTCTCCGTTGTCGACGGTTGTGTCCGCCTTGTCAGCATCGAACCAGTCCTGGTTGCCGCCGACCGGAGCGGTCCACTGCAAAGCGACCTCTCCGCTTTCGTTGAGGGTAGCGCGCAAGTTATGCGGCGCATTTACATCGCCGGGCTGGGCCAGCGTATGTTCAAATTCCTTCCAGGGGCCGTAGAGCTTGGCGCCGTTCATGGCCCGGACCCGGTACTTGTAGGTCTGGCCGTACGTCAGGCCGGAGTCGACGTACTCCATGCCGGTGTGTTCGACCATGGTCCAGGCGCCGTCGCCGACCATGCGCTCGACCTTATAGGTGACCTCGGTGGCTTTTTTGCCGACTTCTTCCTTGCCGGCTCCCTCGCCGCCGGTGTAGTCGGGGCCAACGTACTCGCCGTTATCGTCCGTGGCCGGCACGGTGCCGAAGTCGGCGGGCGCCTGCCAGGACACGGTAATGGTGGCGCAAACGGGGGCCGCCTTCAGCATCCGCACCGCGGAGGGGGCCTCCAGCAGCGGCGCCAGGCGGCCGCCGGAGTCGGCGACTGTCGTCGTCCGCGCGTCGCTCCAGGCGCCGTGGCCCATCTCTTTCTCGCCGGCCGCGTTGGTCACTTCCACTTCGGCGCGCACCCGGTAGGTGTAGGTGGTTCCGTAGGAAAGACCCAGGTCCCGGTAATGCTGCACCATTTCCACGTCAATCATAGCGTCGCCGCCATTGCGCCGCAGCAGGGCGAGAATGGTCGCGTCGGCGTGGTAAACCTTCCGCTCAATCTGGTAGCCCATAACCTGGTAGTCCGTGCTGTCCGGGAGCGTGCTCCAGCTCAGCCGCGCCCCGTTGTCCAAGGCGTCAAACCTGAGAATGTCGGGCGCCGGCACGTTGGCCAGGGGGTCGGTGGGCTCGCGGGTGGGCGCCGCGTCGTCCTCGCACTTGGGGTGGTCGGCGGGCGTCAGAGCGTCGTGGGAATTCTTGAACGCGTCGCTTTCGCCCTCACAGTGGCTGCCCGCTGCGCCGCCGCTGTGGGCGGCGGTCGTCGCCGGGTTGCCGGCAAGCACCACGAAAGCGGCCAGGACGCCGACGATGGCGAGTGACAGCGCCAGCGCCCCCAGCCGGATGTGCTTTCTCGTTTTGTTACTCATTTGACTGAATCTCCTTGTGAGATTGTCGTTGCGCGTTGGCATCGGGGGCTTCAGCGTTCCCGCCCGGTCACGGTTCGGGAGCGTCTGAAGCCTTGACGATGGCTACGGGACCGTAACCGCAGCGGCGTCGAGCGCCATCTCGTAGTCGTCGTCCAATGCCACCACCACGACGGTGTAGGTTCCGGAGTCGACATTCGTGAAGGTCGTCGTGCCGTCGGTCTGGGCGCCCTTGATATCAGTAGCGGGATCGAACTCCCAGTTCGAGTCGAACAGGATGACCGCGTGCTGCGTGGCATTCATGCCGTCCGTCCAGGTGACGACGACGTCCTGAATGCCGGGGTCGCCGTCGCGCTCCACTGCATCCGCATTAACGTTCGTCGGCGCGGTCAGCTCGGTGATGCCCGTCGTTACCGTCACCCCGATTTCCTGATCGGCCGTGCCGCCGTTGCCGTCGCTGGCGGTCACCGTGATGGTGGCCGTGCCTTCGGCTACGCCGCGGATGGTCAGCATATCGCTGCCGGCGGGGATGTCGGCGTCGGCGATGGCGTCGTCGTCGGACACGGCGACGTAGGTCAGCGCGTCGTTGTCGGCGTCGCTGAAGTACGTGGAGACGTCCATGGCGGCGGTCGTGGCGCCGGCCGCTACGGTTACGGCGTCAATGGAGCCTTCCTTCATGGGGGCGTTGTTGCCCGTGGTGACCGGGACCCCGGCGGACCACGCGCCGGCCTTCATGCCGTGGATGGCGCGCACGCGGTAGGTGTACTCGGTGTTCGCCGTCAGGCCCGCGTCGTAGTGCATCATGTCGGTGAACATGGTCATGGTCATGCCCATGTCGTCGGACTTGGTGACGTAGCGCTTCGCGAACAGCGCCTTGACCTCCATGGCGGTGGCTTCGCTGATCGCCTTGTCGGCGTTGGCCGCGGTGTCGGCGATCTTGGTGGGGTAGGTGTCCAGGAAGTGCTTGCAGTACATCGCCTTGGCTTCGCTGGCCACGTCGGGGTGGGCGTCGCTGCCGGCGACCCTCAGCATTCCCTTGCAGTTCAGGGTCTCCCACCATTCCTTGTAGTTCTTGAAGGCGTGGTCGCGGCCCATCACGCCGTCGTTGTAGCCGTCGGCGGGGATGGCGCCCACCCCGT
>DAOUJY010000030.1:0-10004 GCA_034421995.1 Dehalococcoidia bacterium
GATCGGTACAATGGCATCGGGCAGGGTGAGCATGGCTGGGCCTTTAGTGGAATTTGGGTCAGGCCAGCTTACCCTGTCCTTTTACTTTTCTAAAAATGCGTAAAGCCTAGCTTTCGTCGGCAGTTGAATTGCCTCTTACCGGCGAACACGCAGCGCATCAGGCTGATTTCCAACGAAATCGACGAACGCGGATGCCGCGCAGAGTCGCGCCACGACACCAGTTCCGCCGAAGAAATCGCCAACTACGGGGAGGAAAACGCTCGGGCCGTCTTTCGGTGCGCGGAAACGGAGACTCCACCATCGCCCGCGCCCGCAGCTGACACGACGGGACGGATTCACATTTGACGCCGCCGGAATTCCGGTTGGAGCTACCTTGGGATTTCGCAAAACGCCAGATGTGCAAACTACGGTGACCGACGATGGAATGACTGGGGACCTACCGGAGAGAGACTTACAGCCTCGTGGTGCTGGACAACAAAGACCAAAGCGGCCACCAACGCCCCGTTGACATGCCACCGCTTTCCCGCGCTGCAAAAAAACCCGCAGACCTCCCAGCAATCGAAAGTAAAGAAACGAGGCCAGAGCCTCCTGCCCTTTCCCTTCGTCCGGTTCCGCTGGCCGGAGGTCAAACACCATCTTGCCACTGGCAGTTGCGTCTCCGCAGCGCGTGGGCGTCGACTCCGAGCCCGAGCGGCGTGCGAACCGTTGCAGCACGTTCTCCCAGTAAAATCCGCACAAAGGATGTCCGAACATGGTCGACCGAGACAAGCAACAGTGGGCCAACTGCTTCTTCGTCTCAGCCAGGCGCGACACACGTTTCCTGAGCTGACATCGCTACCCGCCAACGCGTGTAAACCAGGACGGCACGGTCATGCATCCCAGCGTCGAGCCACGCCATCGGTGCGGCGAATGGAAAACAGCAATCGCAAAACGCGACAGACCCGAAGCATCACGTCCAGGTTGAGGCCGTGAACATCGTGCCAGTGAGAAACCCTGCGACAGTACAGCGAACCTTGGGAAGCACCAACGAAGCGTTGGCGTTGTAGATTGTTAAAGCGCTCAGCAAGCGCACCGGGACATCCTCTGGAAGATCAAACACATCGTCGAGCAGGGCTTCCGTCTGGCAAGGTTCCTCGACGATGACCCATCCTACAAACTGGTGACCACCGAGTTCACAACCACGTAACGCTAGACATGGGTGTCCATGGTCATGAAGGGTGCGGAACCGGCACCGCAGAGAGGCAGCCTGACGAACCCTCGGGGGCTCGCCGGAACCGCCTCGATGCCGGCATGCCAATCCACGCCGCCCACTTGCCCTGGGAACGCAGCGGATTGGCCTCGACGGCGGCGGCGGTGGCACAGGGTGGCTGGGCGCCCCGGGACTTGCCAAGTTCAAGTAACATGGTCCCACAGGAATTCCAACGCCGAGGGTGTCGTGACAATAGACGTAGAACCTCACGGCTGGGGCGATGCCCGGCCCGTAGACATCAAAGCAGTTCTGGACGACGTGGCGTCGCACCTGAATCGGCTGGTTGACGAGCCGATCACGGATCACATCCTGGTGGTAGCGGCACACGGTGAAGAGGCCCAACCGATGACGCACTACCGCAGCTCGCCGGAAGACCCCATCATTATCCAACTCACGGGACGCGGTAAGTTCTGGGCGCAATTCGCCTATCAGTTCTCCCATGAATTCTGCCACGTCATGTCCGGCTACGAGCGGTTGAAGGACAACCCAAACAACTGGTTTCACGAAGCCCTCTGCGAACTGGCCTCGGTTTCCACTCTCCGACGCATGGCCGAACGCTGGCCGGAACAGCCGCCGTACCCGAACTGGGCGGACTACGCCAGCGCTTTGGGCGATTATGCGGGCGATTTGCTCAACAGTGCTAATCGCAAGCTGCCGGACGGGATGACCCTGGACACCTGGTTGCGTACCCAAGAGAAGGCACTCCGGCGGGACCCATACCTGCGGGACCACAACGCGATAGTCGCCTACAACCTCTTGCCGTTATTCGAAGCAGAACCGCGGGCGTGGAACGCTGTCCGCGATCTTCCGACTTCCAAGGGCATGCTGGCCGATTACTTGGCCGACTGGCGCCGCCAAGCCAAGCCCAGCGACAAGCCATTCATCAACCGTGTGATGGGAGCCATCTGCTGACGGCCGCGGGCCGGTAGGGCGTATGGAAACGCCCGGAAACACTGCCTGGTTCGAAAAGCGACGGCACAGCCTCCAACCAGCGGAGTACGCCGGTGGCACCCGCCCTTGTGCGCCAAACGGTGCATTCGCAAGTAGGCGTGGTTCTCACTCACAATCCCCGGTCAGCCTGGCTGCGTCAACCGCTCCAAGGGCACACGAGGCCCGGAAGATCGGGAACCGGAAAATACAGCCTGATGGTACTGGTACGCCGTCGATTGGATCACCATCAAGGACACTGGGGCTCTGACGGTGACCAGCAGGAACACGAAGCCCTTGCTCAGATGCTCAGCACCTGTGCCGCCCACGCGCATGATCAAGTCGTACAGTTCCTGCTGTGGTTTTTCAGGGTCTTTAGGCCGGCGATTTTCACGGACATCCGGCCACCCTGGGAGGGTTGCGATCTGACGAATATCAGGTTGCAGTTGTTTGGTCAATCACCCCCTTTGCCCAGCAGGGCGCGGTGTGGGGACAGCCGTTCCCGGTAGCTGGTGCCTTCGATGACGATCTGATAGCTGGCGTTGGCCAACCGATCCAATGCGCTGTTCCCCAGGATGGGGTCGTCGAAGAGGCTGAGCCACTCGTCCACGGCGCGGTTGCTGGTGATGACGAAGCTGGAAGAGCGGTGGCGATTGAGGATGAGTTCATAGAGGTCAGCGGACTGCTGTGGCGTGAGCCGGTGCAGGCCAAGGTCATCGAGGATCAGCAGATCGGGCGAGATGAAGGACCGGAAGGTGCGGTCCAGGGAGTTGTCGACCCGGGCTTGTGCCATGGCCTTGAAGAAGTCATCGGCGTGAATGAAGCGGACGGTGTGGCCAGCGCGGACGGCCGAGTAGCCCAGGGCCTGGGCCAGGAAGCTCTTGCCGACGCCGGCGGGTCCCACCAGGAGGACGTGCTCGTGCTTGTCCAGAAACTCCAGGGAGAAGACGGCGTCCAGGAGCCGGCGGTCCAGGGTGATTGACGCCGACCAGTCAAAATCCTCCAGACGACAGGTCTCCTCGAAACCGGCGCCACTCAGCCGCAGTTCGATGCGGCGTTGGGCGCGGCGGTTGACCTCGTCACTGAGGATGATCTCCAGGAATGACGCGTAGTCCAGCTGATCCCTTCGGGCCAGGGCGATGCGCTCGGGCAGCGTGGCGGCCATGGGTCCCAGCTGCAGACGCTTGAGCAGGGGGGTGAGTTCGGTTACTCGGGTCATGATCGACCTCCAGCAGCATGGGCGAAGACGGAGCCGGGTCGGGCGAAGCGGCCGGCTGGCATGGGCAATGGCAATTGGGGCATGGCCTCCTGTTCCAGAGCCTGCACCAGGATGCGCTCGACGCGGTTCACGTCGATGAGGTCCACGGCCAAGGCACGCTGGCAGGCGGCATCGAGACGCTCAGCGCTGTAGCGGTCCCCAAGCCTGATGAGCTTGTGCCCCTGCCTGATCTTCGACCAGGGATGCCGGTCATCGAAGAGACGCTGGGTAAACTCGGCCACCGCCGGCCCCAGCAGCGCCGCGCTGCGCTTGATGCGCTCCGGAGCCTTCATGGTGTAGGCGGAAAGCTCGGCGGGATAATCGTCGACGTCGGTGGCGCGGCCGCCCCGAGGCTGACGCTGGTGGATTTTGACCAGCTTGCCCCGGTGGTAGATGCGCACCAGCTTGCTGTCCAGCCTGATTTCCACCTTCTGACCCGGTGGACAGGACGATGACGGCACCGAGTAGAGCGCGTACTGGCAGGCCACGTGGTGGTCGGGATGGACCTTGGCGGTGCGCCAGTGGGTGATTTCGTAGGGTTCGCCGTCCCAGGGGAGCAGGGTATGACGCTCCTCATCCTGGAATACCACCAAGGGCTTTTGGCGGGTGGTGCCGTGGACCCGCTGTCCTGCTACTTCCAGACACCAGCGCCGCGCTTCAGTGCGCAGATGAGCCAGCCCGTCGAATTCGCCGCCCTTGAAGAGGCGCTCCCTGACGTAGGACACGCTACGCTCTACCTTGGGCTTGTCCTTGGGATGGCGCACTCGGGCCGGATCGACGACGAAACCGCGGCGCTGGGAGTACTCCAAAAATCCCCGGGTCAGCCGCGGATGCAACGGGTCTGGTCCCGCCACCGCCGCAGGGAAATTGTCGATGACCAGGTAGCGGGGCACGCCGCCGAAAAAGGCCCATGCAGCCTCCAGGCCCGCGATCACATCCTCCAGCTTCTGACTGTGCGTCGGCCAGACGAAGCAATGCCGCGAGTGAGACAGCACGATGATCAGCGCCCAGACCACCTTGCCCTTGCCCGTGACCGGATCGGTGATCATCCCCAGGCGGCCGAAGTCCACTTCGGCCACTTCTCCCGGTTCCGTATCGGCCATCCGCACCGTGCGGACGCTGCGCCGTCCCCAGTTGCGTTTCACGACGAACCGGCGCAACGACGCATACGACACACTACAGCCCCGCGCCGACAGCAACTCGTGGATGCGGGTCACCTTCAACCGGTCCCCAGTCAGCCACTGGTAAATCTGGTCTGCCCATGGCTTCAGCAGGTCCTGGCTGGGCATCTCCGGTCGCCGTGGTCCCACCTGGCCCATGGCCGCCAACCGGCTCAACTGCTCCTCAGTAGCAGCTGGACCATCCAGGGCAACGCCCTCAGCTTCGGCCGCCGACACGTACTTGGTAACCGTATCCCGCGACAGGCCAGTGCCCGCGGCAATCTGCCTCAGGCTATTTCCCGCCTGCCAGCGGCGAATGATCTCCTGTATTTCCATCCTGGGAACCTTCCGGTACGCCATCGATGCACCTCGGATATGAAGTGCGCCGATGGTCGCCTCTGTGGCTCCCAAAGTGGCCTAATGACCCTGAAAATCTGGTAGGAAGACCCTGAAAATCTCCTGCTCTAATGGCCTATAGTCCCTGAAAAATTACAGCTGCGACGCTGCCAAAGCGGCCGGAAGACACCGAGTACAGGGCAGTAAGGGGTCTGACCTACTTCACCTGCGGCAACCGCCTCATCGTCAAGGACGGTCAGAGACCCACTGCCCAGACGGATCCCCGACGCAGCGGGCCCGAGCGCAAGCACTTCTCCCACACGTCGCACAGCGGATGCCACGGCGAGGGGACAGCCCACTATCGCCTCAAGACGAACATTTGCGATGCGGTCCGCATGGCATTCGAGATGGGTCTGGAAAGGCAAAACCTCCGAGGCCACGTGTCCTATGTGATGAAAGTCGGTCGTCCCTTGGACCGAGTGGATCTCCGCATGGCCGGAGACCACGCCAACGTGTTTAGGCTAGAGATGTGCCCGCCATGACGACGTAACGCATGGCCGGTGAAAACTGTAACTACTGGCGCACCCACCGGATGATAAGGAGGCATCCGACGCCGCCGGCATAAATTTTTCCACCCGGATCCACGATGTCCTGCGTGACTCTGTCCAACCAGTGGAGGTGTGCCTGGATAAGGCGTTGCTTCACCACCTGGAGAAGGGCACCAAACGATTTGTGGAGGCGGCCACCAATCGCCGAAGGCATCGACCTGAACACGTGGACCCACGACATGATTACCGAGGCGACGCAGCCGGTGGACCCGGCCGTCATCGTCACTGGACATGTCCCCGCCATGTTGATGACCATCCCGCTCGCTGTGCCCAGGCACCGGGAAGCGCCATCAGACGACTTGACCCTGGGCGAACTCGCCCCTAGAAACGACTACGATGAACGTCGGCGTCGCGCTGTTTACACGACGCCGACTGGACGAAACCTGTTGGGAGGTTCCGACCATGGAAGATGGTATCACCGAATGGGGCGGGCTTTCGAGCCCGCCCATTGATATTGCAAGACAACACCTGACAGTGGCAATCGACGGTTGTCTGACCGCTGACGTGGCGCCGGACGCGATCCACGAACTGTTCCTCGTTGCCCTGTACCAAGCCGACATTCCCCTGCCGCCGGTGGCGGACGGACCGTGCGTCCACTGCGGCGCCTTCCTGTTCGCCTACACCGCCGACGGCTGGTCCAACCTGTTGGAAGAGCCATGCCATCGCTGCGGCCTTTACCGTTGGTAGCACGGTGAGGGGAATCATCATGAGCAACCAGTCCACCGGTTGTAATGCTCGCAACTCACCAGAGACGGTCCAGTATATGGACCAAGAGACCGGCCCGCCACGACAGCCGTCCTGAAAGCGACAAGCCCGATATCCGGAGTAAATGCGAAACTTCTGCATGGACAGAATCCAACGGCTCTGGTCAGGGCCGTTTATGCGTCCGCCGCGGAACATCCCGAGTCTCAACCTTCTCGTCGGGCACGCAAAATCGCCGGCGTCATTTCGTCACTACTGCGTCGTCTATGTGACGTCAGGACTTCTGCAGACCTACTACGACGACAGTGCTCACCAAGCCCGTAACCACGACTGGAAACTCAATCGCTCCTCCCGGGACGCCAACTGGACCCGACAGGCCTTTCGGTAAAATCAGAAGGCGACAACCACGAAAACCACCGCAGGGACAACGGAATCAAGACAAGAATCGACCAACCCCGGACTCGCACCGGTTGTAATCGAAGTCATAACTGCACCGAAGGCCAATGGCGCAATTCACGTCCCATGACGTGGCTCCGGCGCCAGCCACACTCCCCGAGCATTTTCCGAACCTTCGCACCCGCACGGCGTACGGAATTAGGTGCTGAGTCGGCCTGGCGGCCAATCTGTGCCATTACATAGCAAGACTTCTTGCCGCCGAACGTGGTGGGCGGCTCGCCACAAGGCCGAAACCCGAAAAGTAAACGTTCCCCAGGAGTAAACAGTTATGTGGGATTGGGTTTTCGAAACACAATGGTGGTTCGGCACCACGCCGTTCGAGTGGGGAACTGCGGTCATCTGCTGCCTGGGCGCAATGTACCTCAGCTACTTAGTTGGCAACGTGCTACGAATAGCACGAGCGGTACGAAAAGAGCGACGCCGATGAGCATGATCCCGCCACGTTTCAGTGCTAGCCACCTTCGCGAGGCCTCAAGCCAATCAGCATCGTAAGGACGGTCGTCCCTAGCGAACAGGGCGGCTGCCCAGCACGCGGCTCCGATTAACGCCCCAACGATTACCACTGCAAGCATTGTGTCCCTCACTTTACCTTGTCACACCGCGCGCTAACGAAGTTCTTCGTTAATGGCGGCGCGAGACGGCGGCCATCCCAAGCTCGGGTCCAGCGTGCCAACAGACCCCACACGGATTAAACTTGCGGAGGTTCGCCACTGTCGTTTGGTCCGCCGACATCCGGCTTGAGCGTCTGGTAGAACGGGTAAGCAAGTATGGCCGTGGTGAGAATCGCCGCGACAACCGAGAAGCTGATCATGTAGATCCCCGGCGCGCCGGAAGTCTCGACAGACAACCAATGCCATCCGGCTAGCACAGCTACCACCACACTGGCGGGAACTACACACGCACTGATTTGTCTATCCCATCGAAGGTCACTGATTGGAATGAGCTGAATAAGCAGAATGAACGCACTCACGATGGCGAGCAGCGGCGACCTAATCGCCGAAGCCTGCGCGTCATCTTCGGTGCACAAACAGACCGCCGAGTCACGCCGCGCATCCTGGGCGGTCGTTCCTGCATCGTAGAAAGCGGCGATGTCAGAACTCATGACCAACGCAACGAAGGTGATGGAAAAGAATACGCACAATATTTTGAAAGCGTAAACTCGTTCTGGTGTGATGCATTGGCGCATTGCAAATTGCCCTAACCGATTCTGAAGCGTGTCGAATGGCTTCATCGTTGAAGAGACGTTCGATCAATGAAAATCCCTTCTGTTGGCAGCCGCACGCTCGTAGTTGATTTCAATAGGCTCGCACTGGCAGAGGCATGAGACGGCCCGCGCCCAGCCTGAGTCGGCATTCCGAGCAGTCCGGATTTCGCCGAGGCAGCTCAACCGTCGTGTAGGGTTCGCTTTCCCTGTACTTCATCCAGTGAACATCCGAAGGAAGCTCTTGGATACCCAACGTCGAGAACAAGTATTGGTTCACGGCATGGGCGCAGGCGACCGCGTTCAACGTAATGACACTTGGTGCTTGGACATCCTCGACGTAGCGCTGCGCGGCTCTCTGCTCGGGCGAAGCGGCTTCATCGGCGAGACGTGTCGGGTTGATGAGACCGTTGCACCACAAACACGACTTCCCCGGAACCAGGGTACGTACTGCCGAGAACACGTCCTCAACGGCGCCATCCGGAGTGTTCGTCACTTTTGCCCCGACCTGCCACGTGGGAATCAGGTACTGGTGGCACTGCGCGTTCACCACCAGCCTGGCCTGCATGGTGTCGGCCGCTAGGAAAATCGCGTCACAGTCAACCAGTCGCTCAGCCACCGTGGGCTCGACGACGCTCCCTACAACTGCCTCGTACCGGATGCGGGAATTGGCTTCGCGTGCCACACGTTCCGCTATGGACACCTTGTACGAAGGCTGGCGGCCCAGCAAACGCGAAAGACACTTCCAGCGGGGCCATGGGTTCAAATCACTTGGCCCAGAACCCACTACTCGTGGATAGTTGGTGTCGTCGAGGCGGTCGTAGTCCACCACGATGAGATGCCCAACGCCAAGGCGGGCCAGATGTTCATTGATGATAGATCCGGCACCCACGATGGCAACCTTCTGGTCGGCGAGGATTTCCTGACCCCGGTCTCCAAACAGCCGGACCTGGCGGTCGTACTGAGGGTCGGCGTCGCGAGGCCGGCGTGGCGACGGGTAGAGAAACTCCTGGGACCGCCCGACGACCACGGCGCACTCGAGATCCACTTGACGGTGAGCCGACCGCCAAATATCGCCCGCTACGGCTCCCTGCGCAAAAACCAGTCCACCTACGGGAGGACCGTCCAGAATGTCGAGAACGGCCGGGTAACCGCGACGGTGTGAGGCCATGTCGGGTTCGGAGAAAGCCACACTGCCGCTGCCAAAATGATTGTGAACCGCCAGGTAAGCTAGTCCCTGATCCGCGCACGCGACGGAGCAACGTCGGACGAAGCCTGCAGTCAGCATCCGGTAACCATGGTCGCCAGGTACATAGTCGACTCCGTCGTCTGCCAAGAACAGGCACCGACCGAGTAGACGGTAGCCGGTCGCCGTCTCGGCGACTGACGCGCCTACTACCGCTCCGTGTTCATCCCCGTCGCCTGGAAACAAGTGGCGTTTGAGTTCAGCCGCCATTTCCCCCGTTAGTCGGAGGGTGGCGGGCTTGCCTAGAGTTGTCTCAGCCATTGAATCACCTTCGCGACTTTCAGAACTGCGGTGTCGATTTCGACGTCCATGTGATTGCTTCGGCGGGAAAGTTGCAGCGCCGGTTCGCCCTCGAATTCGGCCAGGGCGAACCCTTCCCCATGCGGATGCCCATCAGCCCGAGCCAGTTCGGGATGTACGAACAGAGGGTAGATGTCGGCGTACGGGTACTGGAACCCGACCAGGAATTTGAGCCATGTCTGCTGTGGCACGTACACTGGGCCAACGTCAATCGGGTCGATTGTGACGGCAGCGCCGCCGTCATCTTTGGCTTGGGCCGCCACCGCGGCGTCGCCGAAGCAACGCCGCAATTCGGCGACCGCCTGCTCAACTTCAGACTTCATAGACGCCGCTCCCGGTTACGAATTGTCGTCGCCATATGATTTACATAAAACGTAATCAAACCACGCGACATGAGGGCTTACCCACATGGTAATTGCAATATTGCGGACCAATTACGCGATTGCTAAACCCCAATCCACCGAAAGGGTGAGATTGGCGGGGTGGTGATGGGATGAGAAAGTGCTCCCGGCTTCGGGGATAATGGTTTTGGTACAACAAAACCACCCTGAAACGAGGAGC
>DAOUJY010000031.1:0-27354 GCA_034421995.1 Dehalococcoidia bacterium
CTTCAACCTATTGGTGAACTGGAATGGCTTGGAACCTGACGAAACCGGACGCATCCATCGCTCCATCGCTAACTTCACCCTCTGACACAAACTAGCACCAACGGTTTATACCAGTTCTTGTGATCAATTTTGTAATCGAGATCGAACTCAGCGTTTGGCCAGGTATCCGCCCAACGCATGGAGTAATAAGCAACCTGCCCAACCGTGGTCGGCATTGCCTGACAGGTTTTTGCCGAGTTGGTGAGTTTGCTTTTGTGAAACACGACGTACCCGTCGTAATCACCACCTTCGTCCTCAATCAACTTGATGTCGTAGAGCCACAAAGTCCAATGCTCATGATTGCCAGCCGCGTTGATCCAAACCGGGCCATTTTCCGTGATCTGGTCAACGGTATAGAGAGGCGACGGATGGTAACGATCGACATCGTGACGATTCCAGCCCAATGAACCTGATGTTGGATCCAAATACGATACTCCGTTTCCAGGACTGTCGTACTGCCAGCCGGCGGCGTGAACAATCACATCAGCGCCTTTATTCTTCAGCCAAGTTGCAGCTTTGTACACCTGCTGTGGTGAATTTGCCTGCGCCATCAGCAACGTAGCTTTTGGAGCCATTCTCAAAATCAACTCGGCGATGTTGTTGCCGTGCCGTACTCTGGTGGCTTCAACTCCAAGACTTGGTTCACAATTGTTTGGACTGGCACTGAACACGTTCGCATTGGGAACAATGCTTTCGTACACCTTCTGGCAGTAAGCATTGTAGGAACTGCCGGTGCTTCCATATTTGGTCTTGGTCATGGTGGGCAGGTGTGGGATCTCATTGAAGCCCTTGTAACCCCAATCGATAATTCCGACCTTGACCCCGTTCCCTTTCAATTCATTGGCGTGGTCATGCCACGGCTTTACGTTATGACGCTCAATCGAAAGAGCAGCGCTGTCGTTTATGGCCTTCCACTCTTTGGCGTTCGGAGTGGGAGAAGGTTCTGTTGAGTAAAATTCGCTCTGCGGTAAAAAGGTGTCCGTTACAGACTTCTCATGAGCCAAATGTTCAGCCGAACGCCATTTTCTACTCAACGGCGTCAATCCACCCAAGATATTGTACGCCTGGATTCTGGCATTCTCGAATTTGGTCACAAGAGGAAGGATCTTCCCAGATGGCAACATCAACCTAAACACAGGGTCGTCGTGGTTCGCGGTACGCTGGCTCTCCGGAATGAACACCTTTTCTTGAACCAGCCACTTCTGGACAGAAGCAGCTTCCGCCTTGCTGGACGTGATAACCGCAACTACAATCCGGTCCTGGTGAACGTACTCAGCATACTGCGCCGCATCCGTTGCTGGGATGCCGCTTGCCATCGCCCTGACAACGTAATTCAGCGTATCGTTCAGCTGGGAATTCGTAGCCGGCGTGGTATCTTGCGCCAGCAATGCCTGGACCACGTCACCTCTCTGGATAATCTCTGCGGTCCTGGCGGTTGGGATTCTCCACGTATCACCGGATACATTAGTTCCGCCAACAGCCTTGATGTGGTCAGCCAGGGTTTGGGCCAGCGTTACGTCATCTCTGGTAGCGAGAACAACGCTGATTTGATCTGGAACTTCGCCGCCGGCGGATGCCTTCTGGAGCAGACCCCAAAGCTCAGGATCCAGAAAAGCGGTGCCAGCACCTGGGTCCACTGTTGATGCTGATTCAGTTTCCTGAGACCCGGACTGGGCTTCGGTGGTGGTGGTGATCAGTATGGCCAATACCCCCATCACCACCACCGCTGCTCCCAAGATAAGTGGGTACCTTACCCATCCAAGTCCTCTTGATGGCAATCTCATACGTGGTATTTCTCCTGCCGCCTGATTTTTGGTTGGCGGACGCGGCGGCAATGGAACACCTGATTTTTGATAATGTCAACCGAATATTATTACGATTTAGCCATGCGCTCATTCACGATTCAATCAAAGGGAATGGGGCCTCGCTATACAGGTCGTCGTTAAACAGCGGAAAGCAGACAAACCGGAGCGGAATCCATATTCTCCGCACGTGTTGACAATACTACCGAAAGACCCAAGGCAAAGCCGAGCGCATGGCCTGTCCAGACCTGCCGGTATGATATGATAGCGGCGAATTGAATCGCGTGTCCCAACAGGGCAATAGACACCATCGCTACCGGAGGGATGAGGTTACGATGCCGCGACTGACGCCGCAGGAGATTGACGCCTACCTCGAAGGCCCCCACGTGGCCCATTTCGCGTCCATCCGGGAAGATGGCACTCCTCACATTTCGCCGGTTTGGTACCAGTGGGCGGACGGCAAAGTCACCGTTGTTTCCGGCGACTCGGCAGTCAAAACCCGCAACGCGCGCCGCAACCCCAAGGTCGCCATCTCGGTTGCCACCGACGAATGGCCTTACCAGTACGTCATCCTCGAGGGCAACGCCACCGTCCGCAGCGACAATCTGAAGGAAGCGGTCCGCAGCATATTCTCCCGCTATGAAGGCGACGAACGAGGCGAGCAGGACGCCGCCGAGTTGACCGAGGGCGACCAGAAGCTGGTGGCCATTGAGATCGACGTGGACCGCATCCTGTCGTGGAAAGGCATTGACCAATAACGTGACCGGTCGGGAAATCCGGCCCAGCGACTCGATACCTGGATCAGCCGACGCCGTCATCATCGGCGGCGGCGTCATGGGTTGCGCCATCCAATACAACCTGGCGCAGCTGGGCATCACCAACACCGTCCTCCTGGAACGCGACGTAATCGGCTCCGGCAGCACCGGCCGTTCCCAGGCCATCTGCCGGATGCACTATTCCAACCGAATAACCACCCAACTGGCCTGGCTCAGCCTACAGGTATTCGCCGATTTTGACGCCAGGGTGGGCGGCGCTTCGGGTTTTGTGAACACCGGCTATCTGGTGGTCGTGAACGAGGCCGACCAAGGCGGCCTGGAGCGCAACGTCGCCATGCAGCAGGATCTAGGGGTGCCCACCTCGGTGGTGTCGCAGGACGACCTGGCGCGTCTGGCGCCCATGGTGACCCTGTACGATGACGAGCGCGCCGCTTGGGAACCCGAATCGGGCTACGCCGATCCTTACCAGGTTACCGTTGCCTACGCCGCCCGCGCCCGGGAGGCCGGCGGCCGCATCGTAACGCGCAGTCCGGCATCGGGCATCGAAACGGACGGAGGGCGAGTGCAGGCCGTAGTAACCGCGGACGGCGACCGTATCGCTACCGACACCGTCATCGTGGCGGCCGGCCCCTGGTCGAAGCGGATGCTGGCCGGCGTCGGGGTTGACGCGCCGCTGCTGCCCGTGCGTCACCAGGTCGCCACCGTCGCTCGCCCGGTGGAAGTGGTGCCGCATCATCCCACCGTAGGGGACATCAGCCAGTCTTTCTCCTTCCGGCCCGACGGGTCCAATTTCACCACCATGGGGTTCGGAGACGACGAGGAGCAGCCCGACCCGGAGGCGTATCCCCAGGGAGTGGACATTTCCCAGGCGGCATCGGCGCGCGGCAAGTTGGCCCGACGGGTCCCTGGCATGGCGGACTGCTACTATCGCGGCGGCTGGTCCGGCCTTTTCACCACCACCCCGGACTGGCATCCCATACTGGACGCTGTGCCCGGCGTGGATGGCCTGTTCTGCGCGGTGGGTTTCAGCGGCCACGGCTTCAAGCTGTCTCCGGCCATCGGCAAGGCCATGGCCGAACTGGTAGCCGACGGCAGCACCCGGGAAGTTGACCTCACGCCCCTGCGTTTCTCCCGCTTCGCCGAGGGAGACTTGCTGGAGTCCAGCTACCGCTATCGCGTGCTTGCCTAAGTGTCTTTACTATGTCTGCATCCGGCTACCTCGCGCCGAATGAAATTTACCAGGGCGACGCCAGGACGCTGCTGGAACGGGCGCGTCCGGAGTCGGTTTCCCTGAGTTTCTGGTCGCCGCCGTACTTTGTCGGAAAATCCTATGAGACGGAACTGGACTTCCCAGCGTGGTCCAGCCTGCTCCGTGAGACCATCGCCGGCCATTTTCCGGTAGTCGCTCCCGGCGGCTTTCTGGCCGTCAACATCGCCGACATTTTGGCCTTTGAGGACCCGGATATGCCCCGGATCCAAGCCGATAACGTCAGCGCCAAGAAGGTAAAAATCACACGCGAACAGGTGCTGACCGCACAACAGGCCAATCCGAGCTTTGACAAATATCAGCTCGCCGCGCTGCTGGGATGCAGCGAGCAGACCATCGACCGGCGTTTGAAAAACAACAACGTGCGCGGCGGCAAGTACGCTCCGCAGACGCGGGTGCAGCTCACCGCCGGCCTGGTGGAGCAGTGGGCATCCGACGCCGGCTTTTACCTGTACGACCGACGGGTATGGGTCAAGGACCCCGCTTGGGAAAACAGTCGTTGGCACAGCCTTTCCTACCGCGCCGTGGACGAGTTTGAGCACCTGCTGATTTTCTGGAAGCCGGGAATAACGGTGGTGAACCGGGAACGGCTGGACGCCGGCGAGTGGGCGGAGTGGGGTTCCCGCGCCGCGTGGAACATCCCGTCGGTGCGCTCCAACAGCGCCCACGAATCTCAATTTCCATTGGAATTGCCCCGCCGTATGATAAAGTTGCTCACGGATCCGGGCGACTTGGCGCTGGACTGCTTCGTGGGCAGCGGAACTACGGCGCTGGCGGCAATAGAGCTGGGCCGGCAGTTTATGGGGTTTGACATCAACCCGGAGAGCGTGCGGCTGGCGAAGCGGCGTATTGAGGACCCGCCGGCAGCGCGCGACCATCTGTCTGAACCAGGATTTTCAAGATTATAGGATTGGCAGGATTGGGGGAGCATAATCCTGAGCATCCTAAAATCCGGCAAATCCTCATTCTGACGGAATTGCCCCTTTTTCATGGTAATGACGGAAAAGTAGTCTCTAACTGCGTAAGTCCTAACTAAAATGCAGCAAATATTGGACGCCTCCCAAACCACCATAACGGAGCAACCCCGAATGGTAACCAACTTCCAGTCTCACTACATCCCCAACACCGTTGCCGAGCAGGACGAGCTGCTGGCCGCCATCGGTCTGCGCGCCGTTGACGACCTGTTCGCCGACGTTCCCGACGGGTATCGCAACCCGCTCTTGGAACTGCCCGCCCCCATGTCGGAGCTGGAAATCCAGCGGGAGTTGGGCGAGATGGCCGGGCGCAACCGTCCGCTGGCCAGCGGGCCCTCTTTCCTGGGCGCCGGCTGCTATCACCACTTCATCCCCTCCATCGTCAAGGCGGTGATGACCCGGGGCGAGTTCCTGACTGCATACACCCCCTACCAGCCCGAGGTGTCCCAGGGCACGTTGCAGGTCATCTTCGAGTTTCAGACCATGATCAGCGCCCTCTACGGCATGGAGGTCGCCAACGCCGGTATGTACGACGGCGCCACCAGCCTGGCCGAGGCCGTGCTCATGGCCTGCCGCGTCACCCGCCGTCAGCAGGTCATCGTCAGCGATACCGTGAACCCGGCCTACCGGCAGGTGATCGCAACTTACTGCCAGGCCCAGGGCATCGCAATCGACGTGATGCCCGCCGCCGACGCTCCCGGCGCCGTTACTGAGGCAACCGCCGGTATTGTGGCCCAGTATCCCAATTTCTACGGCGAACTGGACGACCTGGACGGCCTGGCCGCCGCCGCTCACGACGATGGCGCGCTCCTCGTGGTATCCGCCGACCCCCTGGCTATGGGGATGCTGAGGCCCCCCGGAGAGTTCGGCGCCGACATCGTAACCGGCGAGGGACAGCCCATTGGCATCCCGCCCTCCTTTGGAGGCCCTTACCTTGGGTTGTTCAGCTGCAAGCAGCAGTACATACGCCAGATGCCCAGCCGCCTGGTGGGTCGCACCACCGATACCGAGGGGCGCACCGGCTATGTCCTCACCCTGCAAACCCGGGAGCAGCACATCCGTCGCGAGCGGGCCACGTCCAACATCTGCACCAACGAAGCGCTGTACGCTCTGGCGTCGGCCATCTACCTGGCGGCCATGGGGCGGAACGGCCTGCGACAGGTAGCGGAGTTGTGCTATCACAAGGCCCATTACGCGGTTGACGAGATCGCCAAATTGGACGGGTACTCCCGGTCCCAATCCGGCGAGTTCTTCCAGGAGTTTGTCGTCTCGTGTCCCCAACCGCCGGCGGAGGTCAATCGCCAGTTGATGGAACGCAACATCCTGGGCGGACTGGACGTGAGCGACCGGTTCAGCAACGGAATGCTCCTCTGCGTCACGGAGATGAATTCCCGCGCCGACATTGATGCCCTGGTCGCCGGCCTGGAGGCAGTGAAATAATATCTGCGGCCGTGCGTTACCCTGACCTTGCGCAAGAAAAGAGGGTCCCCTGATGAGACGGTTGCGCACCAGCTACGCGGACGATTGGGAGGACATGGGCGTCGCTGACACCCCAAGGTTCCACGTTTTCGGTTGGTCCATAAAGCCTATCCCGGCCCTGTTGATGATCGCGGCGGGCACGGTCATCTTCCTGGCGATTATGATCGTCAACTCTCAGGGCTGGATTACCGACACGCGGTGGATTCGCTGGACGATAATGGGCGTGTGCTGGGCCGGACTGACGGCCATCCTGGCGGCCTCCGTCGCTGCCCTGCTGGTAATGGCCCAATACTTGCGACGTTCGCGGATCCAATTGGCTCGGCTGGACGGCGCGACCCACGAAGAGGCGCTAGCCGAGACCAACCGCTACATTCGCCGGACGGTGTACGGCAGGCTGGCCTTATACGCGGTGGCTTGCGTTGTGGTATGGGTGGTGCTGGGCAGTCCGTGGATTTTCGATTGGGCCGGGCCCATACCCTATTTTGCAGGGTTGGGCGTGTTGTTGACCGTTTTCGCGGTTCAGGGCACCTTTGGCGGGCAGATTTGGGACCGTCTGCGGCGCCTCTCCAGCGGCCGGCGTTAGAGGGGGATAAGATCATGATCGACCGCAACAAATCGGAGTTGGAGCGCATTCGCCGGTATCAAGACCTGGATGACGACGTCGAAGCGACGGGCGAACGGCGGGGTTACGTCAAATGGTTTGGCATCCGGCTCAAGGAAGGTTCCATCTTCCGCATTGGGTTTGGGCTATGCTTCCTCATGGTGGCCGTGTTGGTGGCCAAGACCCAACTGGTTGACCGCGTTGCCTGGCTACCCGGCGGAGCGTTGTGGTTTGAGATTGCTTTCCTCGGCCTCATCATGTTGATGAGTTTCACGGCGTTCAGTATGTTCTACTGCGGCTCAATGACCTATCGCCGACAGATTCGGGAAACCAACGCCCGGATGGCGCGGCGGGACAACGCCACGCCGGAGGAAGTCGAGGAAGTGGTGCGACAGACGGACAAACGGCTGAGCCGACAGTCGCTGCAACGCACCCTGATTTGCGTCGCAGCCATAATCGTGCTGTACCCCACTTTCGGCACAACGCTGATCTTCCCCTGGGGAGGCATTCTGCCCTTCTTCGGAATGCTGTTGCTGACGCTCGGTTTCATGACGGCGACGTTGTACTTCCGCAGCGAGATCGCCGAGATATTCAGCCAAATGCTGGGGAGATCGCGCCATCCGAGGGCGTGACGGTGCAGAACCTCCGATGACCATGTTGAAGATGACCGTAGCCATGAGGAGTCCCCATGGACCCCCGCAAGCTGGTATCCGCGCTACACATACCTACCATGCTGCTGGGCCTGTGGTTCCTTTTCATCCAGCCCCACGTGTCCGACGCGGTACCCACGGAGAAGGCACAGGGTATCGGGATACTGCTGGTGCTGGTCGGTCTGGCGTTGGAGCCCGTCAGTATTCTCGTGAACACCATTCGACCGGAAACCATCACACCCACCGTCCGTTTCTGCACCGACTGCGTAATCGTGGCCGCTCTGGGCACGTGGGTAGTGCTGACCACCTGGTGAGCATCGCCACCTAGACAACAGGAGAAATCGGAACCATGCTGAACAAAGGCGGAAACCGAGACACCACCAGGCTGCTGATGGACCGGAGCGTGCCCGGCAGAGTGGGAGTGATAACGCCCGATCTGGACGTGCCCGTTGCGCCGCTACCCAGTGGGGCCTACTTGCGCGACGACCTGCCCTTGCCCGAAGTTTCGGAGCCAGAGGTGGTGCAGTATTTCACCGCTCTGAGCCAGCTCAACTTCAGCATCGACACCCACTTCTACCCGCTGGGGTCGTGCACCATGAAGTACAACCCCAAGATCAACGACGAAGTGGCCTTCATGCCCGGTTTTGCCGGCATTCATCCCCACCAACCCGCCGAGCAATCCCAGGGCGCGCTGGATCTGCTGTACCGTCTCCAGGGTTTCCTGACCGAGGTTACCGGCATGGCCGCCACCAGTCTGGCCACCCTGGCCGGCGCCCACGGCGAGTTGGGCGGCGTGCTGATGATGCGCGCTTACCATCTGGCCCGGGGCGACCGGGGACGCACCAAAATGGGCATCCCTGACAGCGCCCATGGCACCAATCCGGCGTCGGCGGCCATGGCCGGTTTCGACGTGGTCACCATTCCCTCGGACGCCGACGGCAACACCGATCTGGCCGCCCTGCGCGAGCTGGCCGGGGACGATCTGGCCGGCGTAATGATCACCCTGCCCAGCACCCTTGGCCTCTTTGACACCAATATCCTGGAGGTGTGCCAGATCGTCCACGACTGCGGCGGGCTGGTGTACGGAGACGGCGCCAATATGAACGCCCTGCTGGGGCGGGCCAAGTTGGGCGAACTGGGCTTCGACGTTTGCCACCTGAATCTGCACAAGACCTTCAGCACGCCCCACGGCGGTGGCGGCCCGGGGGCTGGCCCGGTGTGCTGCGGCGAAAACCTGGCCCCATACCTGGCCGCTCCGGTGGTGGAGCGCGTCGTTGATCCGGGGAACGGGGCCGGCGAATACACGCTGACCGCGCCGGAGCGCAGCATCGGCAAAATCAGCGGCTTCCACGGCAACTTCGGCGTGCTGGTGCGCGCCTACACTTACATCCGCACGTTGGGCGCGGCCGGTCTGCTCTCCATCAGCGGGAACGCGGTGCTCAACGCCAACTACATCATGCACGCCCTGAAGGACATTTACGCCCTGCCCTACGACCGCACCTGTATGCACGAGGTGGTCTTCTCCGCCGACTGGCAGCGGGAGCGTGGCGTCAGCGGGTTAGAGGTAGCCAAGCGCCTGCTGGACTATGGTTTCCACGCGCCGACCATGTACTTCCCCCTCATCGTCCACGAAGCACTGATGATTGAACCAACGGAATCGGAGACCAAGGAGACCCTGGACGCCTTCATCGACGCCCTGCGCGCCATCGACGCCGAGGCGAGCAACGAACCGGAAACGGTGCAGCACGCGCCGCACACCACGCCGGTATCACGCCTGGACGAGGCCACGGCGGCGCGGCGGCCGGTGCTGCGGTGGGAAGCGGCGGCGGATTAGAGAGAAATTCTTGCCTCCAATTCAGCGATGCGAATGATAGCGCGGTCAAGGCTGGGGGAGCCAAGTCGAGCTTCCCCAGGGTTCCAATGAGTCATCACAAATTCGCTCAGACAATCGTTGTAGCCCGGGCCCACACTACGAGTGCCGCCTGGAGACGGGGCAATAGATTCCCGGAGTCTCCGGTCGGGGCTCCGCCGGGCCAACGCAACGAGAGATTCCTTCGGCTGGTGAATGCTTTCCGGGTAGCGTGATATAAGGCTATCCGAAACCCCCAACCACTGAGCGAGTCGCAAACGGTCAGCGATTAGCCAAGTTTCGATTTCCACCACTGCCACCCTGAACAACAAATGAGGCTCTATTGCCAAGTTACGGCTCCATTCGCGGATTATTGCGACAGGGCAGGATTGGGGATTATCCAAGTCGGTGATAAGCAATACCGGTTCCCGATAACGGGCAATCATGTTGAAACTGGAGATTCTGGACTTGAGCTGGCCGTAGCCGCGTAATCCTTCCGTGCGTATGTTCTGAAACCCAGGAGCATACTCGGCGAGCAACCGCTTAGCCACGGATTCGGACAGCAAATCCTCAACGCCCACGGTAATCAGCATGGGATCAGACAGTGAGCCCCAAACTCAGAGGAAGCTGATAACCACGACTACGGAACGGAGCGATTTCGCCTGGCATAACCCCTGCCTGTAGCACTTGGCGCATTTCGGGGTCTTCGGCCATTGTATGTACGGTCGCTCCATCTTGGCTCGGCGTGATGTAGAAAACTTCCCAACCGTCAATGCCCCGGTCGCAGAGCAAATCAGAGCTGTGAGTGGTTAGGATCACCTGACGGCGTTCACTATGGCGCTCGCCGTCTCGCCGCCGCCGGTTCGAGCCGCTCAAACTGTAAATTAGGCCGGCCAGTCGCAGAATGATATCTCGGTTGAGGGATATTTCCGGTTCTTCTAAAAGCAATAGCCCACCTCGTTCCAACAGCGACCAGAAAAGGCCAATCAGCCGTAGGGTGCCATCAGAAAATTGGTCTTCACGCTGCCAGACACCATGCTGGCGCCAGTTTTGGAAGCGAGCTTTGAGATGCGGCCGCCCGTTAACTTCATCGCGTTCAAAGGCAATCTCTTCAAGCTGAGGCACGATGTGCGATAGCGCAATCGCAATTTTAGACAAACGGCTTTTACGAGTTTGTGAGGGTGTGCTGGCAATCCGCTCCAAAAAGCCTTGGCCGAAGGGATCATTCTCCACTCGATTGCCGCCGATTTCTGCCCCATGGCGCACCAACTGCGGAACCAGATGCAGGTATATGACCTCGTTGAAAAAGTCGGCGATTTCACGGAAGGGGCGGTTAACGTTGATTTGCTCAAGAGCCGTAGCAGTGAGCCGTTCCGTATCGTTGATGTCGTCCTCGTCAGGGCGATAGAGCAAGGTTTCTCCGTTGTGCTCAACGACCTCCTCCTGTATCAAAATGCGGTGATTCCCGGAGCGCTCGACGGTAAAGGCCAACCGGTACACCCATTCGACAGGTTCGTCGGCATCACGGCTCAAATGCATCTCAATCGTTATGCCAGAGCTGGAGTGGGACGACAGGCTGCGGATTTGACGCACGCCGCCACGCCTCAGCACGGCGGCCTGTAGCCCTCCGCCCTCCCGCTTCGCCACGTCCCTCATGAACCGGATCGCGTCGAGCAAGTTGGACTTGCCCGACGCATTTGGCCCAATAATAAAGGCGCGGTCACGTAGTGGGATGTCAGCCTCTGTGAAGTTACGCCAGTTTTCTAGTTTCAAGCGGGTGATAATCATGTGGCAACTCCAAGGACTTCCCTCGCGCTTCCATTATACCCGCCGATGCCCTACCCGCCCTGCTCCTCCAGTGCCTGCCGCAGCTCATCGGGGTCGATAGCCACCTCCACGCCGGCCCGCTCCTGCTGGAGCAGCATTGCCACTCTGGAGTCGCGGCCGGCCCAGCCGCGGTTCATGGCCTCCGTCATTTCGGCCAGTGTGGTGTTGGCCAGCTTCATGGGCACGTCGAACTCGCGGCCCACGGCAACGGCCAGGTCAACATCCTTGCGGGCCAGGCGGAGGGCGAAGTCCGGCGGGTCGTAACTGTCGATGAGGAAGTGCTGGGCCAGGCCCTCGAACATTCCGCGGCGTCCGCCGGCGCCCTTGCGCACGGCCAGCCACAGGGCCAGTGGGTCCACGCCGGCCTTGATGCCCATGGTGAACACCTCGGCCAGGGCCGTCTGCACGATGTAGCCGGCGCAGTTGTGCACCAGCTTGGCGACGGAGCCGCTGCCGATGGGACCCACGTAATAGGCGGCGTCGCCGATGGAATCGAGCACGGCTTTGTGCTGGTCGAATACCGCCTGGTCGCCGCCCACCCAGATAGCGAGGCGTCCGCTGGCCGCGCCGGCCGGTCCGCCGCTGACGGGCGCGTCCAGCACATTTATGCCCTGGGGCGCGACCCGGTCGTGGATCTGGCGGATGAGAGTCGGCGAACTGGTGCTCAGGTCGAAATAGGTCTTGCCGGCCGCCATGCCGGACATGATGCCGTCCTCGCCCAGCGACACCGCCTCCACTTCCACCGGGCCGGGCAACGACGTGAACACGACGTCGGTCGACTCCGCCACCTCCCGGGGTGTGTCCGCCCATACCGCGCCGGCCTCCAGGTGCTGGGTGGCAGCCTCCCGGCGGATGTCGTGCACTACCATGTCGTTGCCGCCGCGCAGGCAGTTGTACGCCATGCTGGCGCCCATGGTGCCCAACCCGATAAAACCAACCTTTGCCATCTTGGTCATCTCCTAAATCAATCGCCCAACTGTGCCAGCGAAAGTGTTCGCATTCTAACAGAGCGCCCGGCGGTGGCGGTTCGGGTTGATTCGCTTTTGAACCACGGGCTACAATCCCGGCACCCGGTTTGCGTCCGCCTTGCGTGGCTCCGGGCTGCCCCCAAGAACGACCATGTACCCTCCAGGAGGTGCAATCGTGCCAGACTTGACCGACGCCGAGGTGCGGGCTTTGGCCAACGCCTCAGGCATTAACATCCCCGACGATTTGCTGCCGGAAGTGCGCGAATCGCTGAACGGCCTGCTGGAAGCGCTGGACGCCGTCACCGAGCCGGACGTAGCCAACATCGAGCCGTTGCCCATCATCCTTTCTCCCACCGCCCGTAAGATGGAGGCGTGACAATGGCAGACCCCAACCTTTGCTACCTCTCCGCCACCGAACTTGGCGAGCGCATCGCCGCCGGCGATATATCGTCGGTTGACGCCACCGAGACGTACCTGGAGCGAATTTCCCGGTTGGATGGCAACTACGCCTCCTACATCACGGTGACCGCCGACCGGGCTCGAGAAGATGCCCGCCGCGCCGACGCCGAAATTGCCGCGGGCAACCGACGCGGGCCGCTCCACGGCGTGCCCGTCGCCGTCAAGGACCAGTTCAATACCGCCGGCATCGTCACCACCAACGGCTCCACCATCTTGGCTGAGAACGTGCCCGACGAGGACGCCACCATCATGGCCCGCCTGCGCGAGGCCGGCACCGTCCTGCTGGGCAAGCTCAACATGAGCGAGTATGCCAGCGGCGACGCTTTCCGGCATCCCTACGGCCGGCCGCGCAATCCCTGGGACACGGAAAGAAACCCCGGCACCTCCAGCAGCGGCTCCGGAGCGGCGACGGCGGCCTTCCTCTGCGCCACATCATTGGGCGAGGATACCGGCGGCAGCATCCGTGGCCCCGCCGCCTTCTGCGGATTGGTGGGCATTCGCCCTACCTTCGGCCTGGTGAGCCGCCATGGAGTGTTCGGCGCCAGTTGGTCCATGGATACCGCGGGCCCGGTCTCCCGCACCGTTGCGGACTGCGCCAACACCCTGGCCGCCATCGCCGGCCATGACCCCAAGGACCCGCAGACGTGGGATGTCCCAGTACCAGACTACGCGGCTGCGCTGGACGGCAACATCAACGGCCTGAAGGTCGGCATCATTACGGAGCGTGTCCACACCGACGCCAACGATCCCGAGGTGCGTGACGCGGTGATCGCGGCGGCGGCGGCGCTGGCCAGCCTCGGCGCGGAAGTTCGAGAGGTATCCATACCCCTCATCGTCAACTCCTCGGAAATCTCCTATGGCATCATCAGCAGCGATGCGGCCATGCTGAACTGGGACATCATATCCACCGAGCGGCTGCGCGAACTGGACCACAACAACCAGGTGCGCCTGCTCATGGGCAGCATCCTGCCCGCCAAAGTGTACCAGAAGTCGATGCGCTTGCGTGACGTCCTCCGGCGTCAGATTCTTGCCGCTTTGGAGGATGTGGACGTGCTGGTTATGCCGGCGTCGTCCGTTCCTGCAACGTTGATACCCCAAGCAACCGGCCTGGGGACCAAGGCCGATGTTATCGCCGGCTTCAAGGGTCGTCGCGGGTTCACCGCGCCGTTCAATCTGGCCAACCTGCCGGCTTTGTCCATCAACTGCGGCTTTACCGCATCCGGCCTGCCCATCGGTCTCCAGATCGCGGGCAAGGCATTCGATGAGACGACGTTGTTCCGGGCGGCGTATGCCTACGAGCAGGCAACGGATTGGGGTGAGCGACGACCGCCGGGCGTATAATCGGTTCATGCTATTGACGAGGCTACGCTGATGCTGACCACTGACCACGCCCAAACCGCAGAGGGATTCCTGGCCGATTCAGATCGGGAGTTTGACGCCGGCGACACGCTCCAGGCATCCGAGAAACTGTGGGGCGCCGCGGCTCACGCCATAATGGCGGTGGCGCAGCAACGGGGGCTGGAATATGGAACCCACCGCACATTGATCAATTCTGCTCGGCAAATTGCGGAACAACAGGATGACGATTTGCTGCGATCTGAAATGCGCATGGGCATTTTGGCGGCTCAGCATTTCCACTCCACCTTCTACAACGGCACCATGGAACCGGAAGACATCGAATATGACCGCCCATTAGTGCATCGCTTCGTCGCGCTGATGCTCGATTTGCTGGAATGATGCGGAGCGCCGGGAGAGTTGGAAACAGGAGGTTTTGCGATGGGAGTGAGCGCCGATGTGCTGGAGAAAGTCGCTGACATCGCCAAAGGCTTGATGGAAGAGCGGTTCGGGGATGATTTCGTCTTTGACCCGGTTTTTGTGAAGGAGAAAGTTGACCACTACGACGATGAATACCTAGAAATCTACATCGTTTACGATGGCGATTACGAAAATCTGGATCCCGGCTGGACCGTGGGGTTGGGACGGCGGATGATGCCGGCATTGTCGGAAATAGGCGTGACCGAACCTCCTGGACACCTACTCATCGAAAAATCGGAGTGGGAAGAAGGGCCACCCAAGTAGGCAGCATGAGTCCGCAAGACCTGATCAGTATCGCCCGCCATCTGGCTGGCGGTGGCGTTGGCGGAAGCAGGGGCCGGCCGCGGCAGACGGATTTATGCCGGGCCGTCAGCGCGGCGTACTATGCGATGTTCCACACGTTGGCCAGGTGCGGCGCCGATCTGCTGGCCGGAGCGACACGGGTCATACGGAACGAATCGGCGTGGGAACAAACCTACCGCGCGCTGGAGCATGGCCACGCCAAGAACCAGTGCAGCAATCAGTCGGTTATAAGGCAATTTCCGGTAGAAATTCAGGACTTCGGCGGCCATTTCATCGATCTGCAACGCCAGCGACATTACGCTGACTATGCCCCCAATACGGATTATCACCGCCTTGCGGTTGTCAGTCTAATTGACGAAACCGAGCGGGTTATAGCGCAATTCAACACTGCGCCGACCGGAGAACGCCGCGCCTTTGCCATCCATGTTCTATTCAGGACGCGGCGGGACTGACCGTAAAGTTGTGGTAAGACGTTGCTCACGCGACCATTGCAGTGACGCAGGCGGGGAGAACGGAGGCCGCTGCGAACGTATGGGGGGCTAAGTGGGTTCATACCATGCGCTACTGGAGATAGTACAATGACGGAAGCATTTCGGGAAACGCTTGAAAGGATTAACGGTCAAGCGGCGATCTTCGCCGACCGCGAGGAAAAAGCGGTTGAGTTCGGAGTAATCCTTCCATTGCTTGAACAATTGGGATGGAATACCCACGACGTAGAAGAGGTTTACCCCCAACGGGTGCTGTCCAACGGTCGCAAGCCCGATTTCGACCTTCAGATTGGTGGCGTTAGCCGGGTCGTTATCGAGGTGAAGCAGTGGAACATCGACCTGAATGCCAACAACGAGAACCAAGTCCAGGAATATTGCAAACTGGTCAAGCCGCGCCTGGCAGCATTGACCAATGGGCATCGATGGTGGCTTTATGTGGAGCCGTGGACGCGGCTCAAAGGTGGGATGCTGCATCTATTCCTAGACTTCGATGTAAGCGACGACCCGGAATGTGTAGAGCGTAACTTCAGGCAGTTTCTAGCGCGCGAAAACTTGGCTGCACAGGCGAGAGCCAACAGCACAGTTAACGCCGCGAAAGCGTTATACAAGAAGCAGCAGACGCGCGCCGAAATAATGCGGAGGTTGACGGAAGCCTGGAACGACTTGACAACCGACGAGAACCGTCTTTTTGAGGCGGTCAAAAACATGGCTGAGAGCCGGGGGATTCACATCATCGATGAAAAAGACATCGAGGGGTTCATCGGCAAATCGGGAAGCCTAGTAAACCAAGTGCCCAATGGCCCCAAACCGACCGCAGATCACAGCAAACCCGAGTATTTCACCGTGCAGAAGGCGGGTGAGGAAGCACTTCGTCAACGGGTCAATGACTGGACTGGTGTGCGGGTTGGCGTTTGCAGACTGATGTTAGAGAGGGATTCCGAGCGTTTCCACAAGTTCGTTTCACAAACGCCAGAATGGTTTTTCGATGCCCCCGGCCAGTACAGGCGGGAGATAGAAAATACAGGGATTTTCGTTCCCACCGGCGGTACTAGGGACGGAATTACAAAGGTTTGTCGTACTATTCTGGCTGAGTTTGGGTATCTGGAAGATGCTCTCACCATCCAGATGAAGAGAAGTTAGAGTGCGCTCGATGTCAGCGTCATCGATGGTGGCCATAGACCACCTGGATGCTTGGCGAGCGTGTGATCTCGTGCCGTAATCCTAGACAGTTCGTTGAGGGTAGAACTATGTCCGAACCTTTTGAACTCACCGCCGCCGAAGCCGCTCGGGCCATCGCTGAGCGACGCCTGACGGCGACGGAATTGGCCGAATCCTGCCTGGACCGTATCGACGCATTGGATGCCCGCCTGCTGGCGTGGGTCTATGTTGATCGGGATACCGTCCTAGCTGACGCTCGCGCCGCCGACGCGGCAGTGTCCGCGGGCCAACCCCTTGGGCCGTTGCACGGCGTGCCCATCGGCCTCAAAGACATCTACTACACCGCCGGCATACCCACTCGCGCCGGCAGCGAGGTTTATAAAGACTTCGTGCCCGAATACGATGCCGCTTCGTGGACTCTGCTCAGGCGGGCCGGCGCGGTGATGCTGGGCAAGGCCGTTACCACCGAGTTCGCCTGCCTGGACCCATCACCTACGTTCAATCCCTGGAACGCGGCGCACACGCCGGGGGGCAGCAGCAGCGGCTCGGCGGTAGCGGTAGCGTCCCGGATGTGTCCGGCGGCGCTGGGATCGCAGACGGTCGGTTCAGTGCTCCGGCCGGCGGCCTACAACGGCGTGGTCGGCTTCAAGCCCACCTTCGGACGGGTCAGCCGCTACGGGGTGGTTCCGGTGAGCTGGAACCTGGACACGGTGGGTTGGCTGGTGCGCTCGGTGGAGGATGCCGCCCTGCTGCTGCAGGTGATGGCAGGGCCGGACGTTGACGACCCGGTGTCGTCACGTCAGCCGGTGGGCGATTACCTGTCGGCCATTGCCGAACCGTCGCCGCCACGCATCGGCCTGCTGCGTCGCTATTTCTACGAGAAGGCGGACGCGGAGACGCGACGGCATTTGGACGCTGTCGCCGAGCAACTGGCCCAGGCCGGCGCGGAAATCGAAGAGCTGCCCATGCCCGACAGCATCGAAGACGCCTACGATGACCAGCGCCTGATAATGGCGGTTGAAGCGGCCGCTTTCCACGAGCCGATGTACCGCCAGCAGGCCGAGGACTACCAGCCCAAGCTGCGCGCCATGCTGGCCGACGGCTTGCAGGTGGACGGCATCGCGTACGCCCGCGCCTTGGAGCGCCGACGCCGGTTCATTGACGACATGGAGCAACTCTCCCAGCGTTGCGACGTGATGCTCACGCCGGCGACGCCGGCGCCGTCCCAGGCCGACCGCACCAACACTGGCGATCCGGCCTTTCAGGGGCCGTGGACATCCTGCGGATTGCCGGCCATCTCGCTACCGTCAGGTTTGGCAGAATCGGGTTTGCCCTTGGGCATACAGCTGGTAGCCGCGCCCTTCGCGGAGGCGCGATTGCTGGCGGCGTCAGCGTGGTGCGAGGCGGCGCTGGGGGTGGACTTGAAACCGCCCGTGTAAGGGTACTGGTATAATGGGCGCAAATGCGGCGGCTTTACACAGGGGGATGCCGTCATGAAAAAGATTAAGGAAATGGCGCCTTTGGGTATATTTTTTATCCCCGCTTTTGTCCTTTCGCTCATTGTGATTCCGTCGGCGATTTTTGCGCCGGTGACGTTCTGTGCGGCAATCGACCCCAGCAACGAGCTTATGGACGGCTGGGGCGGCTCTCTGCTGCGTACCCTCTTTTTTCACTGTTCCTGGGTAGGCAAGTGAGCGCGCTTGAGACGGCAGGCGCATTTTGGATAGCCGCCTTTGTATCGGCCATAGCGATTGCGCCCTATGTCCTGTTGCGTCGGTCTGCCAACGGTGAAAATTGGCGCACGGCGATTATGCACACCTATCTGCCGTGGCTGGCCGCCGCGCTGGTACTGCTGGGAACTTTTGGTGTAGGATGACACAGCAATCGTAATGAAGGAGTAACCTCAATGGCTACTACCCGCAGCCGCCGTCTGGCTCGCCCGGTTTCCATCGTCGGCGCCGGCCTTTCCCAGTTCGGCGCGTATCCCGACAAGACCAGCCGAGACCTGTTCGTTGAGGCTTTCCAGGATATGCAGGCCACTATCGACACCGGCATATCGCCCCAGGACATCGAGGCCGGTTACCTGGGCAACTACTCCGCCGACCTTTTCGAACACCAGGGCCACACCGCTCCCATCATGGCCGACTGGCTGGGGATGACCCCCACGCCGATGACCCGCATCGAGAACGCCTGCGCCAGCAGCGGCAGTGCCCTGCGCGAAGGCGCCATGGCTATCGCCAGCGGCATGTACGACGTGGTGTTGGTCGGCGGCGTGGAAAAGATGACATCCCTGCCCACCGAGGGCGTTACCGACGTGCTGGCGTCTGCCGCCGACGGCCTTTATGAAGTACCGGCCGGCCTGACTTTTCCCGGCATCTTCGGCGCCATCGCCAAGGCTCACATGGACCGCTATGAAACCAACCTGAACCACCTGCTCAAGGTTGGCGTCAAGAACCACGAAAACGGCAAGCTCAACCCCAAGGCGCAGTTCCAGCAGACCGTCCGGGACATGATGGAGCGGCGCAAAGCCCGTGCCGAGCAGCGCGGCGAACCCGTGCCGGATTGGGAGGATGAGCTGGACTTCCTCAACGACGCCCGCGCCAATCCGTGGATTGCCTGGCCCCTGCGTCTCTACGACTGCGCTCCCATCACTGATGGCGCGTCCTGCGTCCTGCTGGTAGCCGGCGAGATCGCCGGACAGTTCACCGACAAGCCGGTGCATATCGCCGGCATCGGGCAGGCCACCGGCCGGCCCCTGCACGACGCCGAGGAGCTGACCTCCCTGTCGGCGGCGAAGATCGCATCCGCCCAGGCCTACGAGATGGCGGGCATCACCCCCGAACAGGTTGGCGTGGCCGAAGTGCATGACTGTTTCACCATAGCCGAAATCGTCGCCAGCGAAGACCTCGGGTTTTTCGCTCCCGGCGAGGGACCCCATGCCGTTGATGAGGGCCGCACCGCGCGTGACGGCGACCGCCCCATCAATACCAGCGGGGGCCTGAAAGCCAAAGGGCATCCGGTGGGAGCCAGCGGCGTGGCCCAGGTAATCGAGGTGTACAAGCAGCTTCGCGGCGAAGCCGGCGACCGCCAACTCGACAATCCCGACCTGGAGTTCGGTCTCACTCACAACGTAGGCGGCACCGGCGGCACCTGCGTCGTCAACGTCCTACAGCGGGGTTAGGAGGCGTTTGATGACCACCGATGCCGAATCTCGTCCGTTCAACGCCGCGTCGTTCTATGCCTTTCTCAAGGAGGGCAAGTTCATGGGCGTCCGCTGCCGTGAGAACGGCAACATCTACGCCGAGGCGCGCCCCATGGACCCGGTGAGCCACAGCAGCGATATGGAGTGGCACGAACTGAGCGGCCGGGCCACTCTCAGCACCTTCACGTGCATATCCGTCGCCCCGGCCTCGCTGGAGGCCAAGGGGTACGGGCGCAACAACCCTTACTGCACCGGCATAGTGACGCTGGAGGAGGGGCCGCGCATTTCGGCGCGCATCGCAGGCGTGGACGCGGCGAACCCCCAGAACATTCGCACCGGCATGGCCCTGGCGCTGGACCTGTCCGAGGTCGATCCCGAGGATCCCGGGCTGGTGTTCCGGCCCGCATGATCTCGCCGTTCTGACCGACCGCTGACAACTCGTCGAATCGACGAGGGCCGGCCCGCCATGGCGGACCGGCCCTTTTTCAAGGCGAGCGGTCGCGCAGATCACCTGGCGGGAGACCGCCTTGCCTCAGGCTGCTCCGGCTTCCTTGCACACGTTGCACGTCTTGTCGTACCACACGTAGGCAGAGTTAGGTTCGTGGTAAACCTCGAACAGTCCCACGCTGCGGTATTTCCGGCAGTTGAAGCACAATTCGGTGTGGTGCGGGTCCAACTGGGACGGTATTCCTTGTTGCGCGTTGACGTACATCTTTCTTATCTGGCGCTTTGAGAAAGGCAGGCGCTGGAGGAAACGCTCTTCAAACTTCAGTTTCCACGCCTGACCGCCGGGCATGGGGCGGAACATCAAACTCTGCTCGTCGTCGGGCTGGCGCTCGTGGATGAACTCAATATAGTTTGCCAGCCGTTGGTGCATCTTGCCGACCACTTCCTCGTAAGTATCACCGATGGCAGGTATGTCCACCTCAAGACAGAACCCTTCCCACGTCTCGGGGTTGGCCTGGGTTCTCTTAATGTAGCAGGTTAGTTGTCGCGGTGTACTGTTCACGATACTCCCTAGGCGATGCCGGCCGGCATCGCCCTTTTTAGATTTCCTTCTGCGGAGGACTGGTAGAGGATCCGGGATTAGTCCAGGCCGCGAGTGCCTACCCAGCCCGTTTCGGAGACGTCGATCATCTCACCGTTGGGACCTTCGTACTTGGTCTCCACGTTTTGAGTGCGCGGGCCGGTCATACCGGCGTGGAGCGCGTGGTTGACCTCTTCCATGGGATGGGAGTTAGCGGCGAGCAGGCGCGCCTCGGTCTCCTCAAGGCTCTCGACCTCGAACCCGATGTGGTGGATGCCTTCCCAGTCCTTGCCGCGCTCGCCGGCCACGGCGTCGCTCTGGAAGTCCAGGATGGCCATGTTCACGTTGCCGTCGCTGAGCATATAGCCGTTGGCGTTGGCGCTCTCCAGCTTGGCGACTTCACGCAGTCCGAAAACTTCCGCATAGAACTTGGCGGTCTTTTCGGCGTCGTTGGTGGCGATGGCGATGTGTTTGATCTGAGGCATTGCATCCCTCCTGCGGCCAAATGGCAAGGCCGGGTTGAGTAATCGCTCCCGACGGGAGTTGATGCGCCAACAATACCACTTTTGCGACGGGCGGGCTAGTCTGCGGCTCCCCGGCGCTGGCTCGAACTACTGCCGGCTCAGCCCCGGTGTTGACCGGCAGACTCCCCGAACTGCCGACCGAACAGGGTGGTCAACAATGCGCTGATGATCGTTACCCCGAGGCACATATAGCCGATCCCCACATACCCGATGCTCGCCAATAGCGCCCCCGCTATCGCAGCCCCCAGCATACCGCCCGCCTGATTGCTGAAACCCATGAGGCCCACTCCCGTGGCCTTGGACTCACCCGAATACTCGGTGCTGGCGGCGATCAGAATCGGGAATGTCACGCTCAGCAGGCCGGAGCTGACCGTGGCCACGGCCACCGTTGCCCACAGTCCCATGTCCACGGAAAAGACCGCCAGCCCGAACGCTCCGCCGGCGACAGTGACGGCGGCGATGATGGCCGCGCGATACTTCAGGTTCGCCGCGAATGACGCGCCGTAGTTGCCGACCGTTTGCCCAAGGGCGGCTATTGCCAGCGGCAGGGCCACGAAACCCACGCTCAGGCCGAAGGTATTTATCAGGTAGGCGGCGAAGTAGCTTATGCTCCCCCAGAACGCGATGCGCTGCGTCAGGTTCACCGCTACCGCCACGCGGAAAAACCGCATGGACACCAGCGACCGGTACCTGGACAAATATGCGAAATTCCGGACCCGCTCGCCCCGCTCTTTCGGGAGCCATAGCCAGTTAGCCACCAGCCCAACCACGAGCACCGCGCCGTAAACAATGAAGGGCAACCGCCAGCCGCCGACGTCCGCCAGCACCGCCACCAGCGGTACACTGATGGCCGCCGCAATCCCTTGGATCCCCAACAATGCGCCCACCGCCCGGGCCCGCCGGGCCGGGGAGATGACATCAGCCACCGACCCCACGATGTTGGGAGGTACCACCCCGCCGCCGAGGCCGGTCAGAACCCGCAGCGCCAGCAATGTCTCTAGATTGGGCGCAACTGCACACGCCAGCATGGATACGGAGAGCACCGCCAGGCACACGATGGCCACCGGGCGTCGGCCAAATGAGTCGGACAGAGGGCCGGCCGATACTCCGGTGACCGCCCAGGCGGCGAAGGTCGCGGTAGCCAACTGGCCCGCAACGGCGACCGATATGTCCAGGTCGGTCGCGATCTCCACCAGGAGGGGTGGAATGATAAGAATCGCGCTTATCGTCGCAAAGACGGTGAGCGCAAGCACGGCCATGAACCATGCCTTGTTGACCTCTCTGTGGCCCGTTGCTGCGGTTTGCGTTGCGATGTTGTCCGTTCCCTTTTCGAGCGTTTGCTGCGACCGTGTTCGGCGGGGCAGGATATGATCGCTATAATACCGGCGAATGCGGCGACGCTCACCCACAAAGCAGGCAAATGGGCGTAGGAAGTCTATGGGGATGGCTGACCATGTTCCTAGCGTGGGGTCTCTGCATCCGGCGGTTGGTTGAGTTCGACTCTTTCATGCCATGCTAACTGTACCCGCCAACTGAGCATCGAGCTCAGGGTCACGGCGAGGATGGTAGCCCCCAAAGTGGTCAACACCGGCACTCCTTTGACCAAGATGATCCCGTCCCGCCACAAGTCAACCGAAAGCGACAGCACGCCTATAATTAACAAAACCGCCCAAATCCTCTTTAGATATTGCTCTTGACTGAGCTCGCGAATTCTTGGCGGTCGCAGCCAACGCTTAGTCCTCGCCCACGCGCTGTCTCTGTCAGTCATCGGATCATCTCGTGAGCAAGCTGACAACCACGGCTCCCAAACCGTAGCCTATTCCGCCCGCGACAAGCAAGGTGAGTGCACCCTGATGCCATCCGGCGCCGATAGCGGAGGGCAGCACCGCAACCACAAAGACGAGGGCTATAAACATCCCGGCAATGTTCATCGGGTTCATGACGACCTACCGTGCCCTTCACGATTATGTTTCAATGATAACCGATGTTGCTGCGGTTGCGAAATCACCATCGGCAAACATTCGCATCTGAAGTGGATTACAATACCTCAAAATCCTTTCACCCAATAATGCCGTCTTTGGCCGGCCTCGCGAGGTATTACAATGCGTTTGGAAAACAAGGTTGCTCTGATTAGCGGCGGGTCCCGAGGGCAGGGGGCCGCCGAGGCGCGGTTATTTGCCGGCGAGGGTTGCAAGGTGGTTATCGGCGACGTGCTGGAGGAAGAGGGCCGGCAGCTGGAGGCCGAGATCAACGAGACCGGCGGCGAGTGTGTCTTCGTCCGCCTGGACGTCACCAGCGAGGACGAGTGGAACGCCGCCGTCAACACCGCCGTGGCGCGGTTCGGCAAGCTGGACATCCTGGTGAACAACGCCGGCATCTACCGGCAGGTGGGCATTGAGGACACCAGCGAAGAGCTGTGGGACAACATCTTCGACATCAACGCCAAGGGCGTGTTCCTCGGCACCAAGGCGGCCATACCGGAGCTGCGGAAAGCCGGCGGCGGCTCCATCATCAACATCTCCAGCGTGGCCGGCCTGATTGGTAGCTGGCGCGCGCCGGCCTATGGGGCGACCAAGGGCGCGGTGCGGCTGTTCACCAAGTCCACCGCCATCCAGTACGCCGCCGAGGGCATTCGCTGCAACTCGGTGCATCCGGGCATCATCGAGACGCCCATGACCACGCCGACATTGCTCCGGGACGACGCGGCCCGACAGGCGTCGCTGGACCGCACGCCCATTGGCCGGGTCGGTCAGGCCGAAGACGTGGCCTGGGGCGTGCTGTTCCTGGCATCCGACGAGTCGTCCTTCATGACGGGCAGCGAGTTGGTGATTGACGGCGGGCTGTTCGCGCAGTAGCGCGTCGCTGTCCCATGTCATCGCGGGCGAAACGAATCGATCTCGCTGTCGCCGCAGGCGGTGCAGTGCTCGGTATCACCCTGTGCCTGCTGGCGTCGTTCACCTGGGTTGAAACCGCATATTCCTGCTCGTGCGCGGGTCTGACACCCGCCGAAGCGTTTGGGCGGGCGGATTCGGTGTTTGTCGGCGTCGTCTCGGAGACGAAAGTCCGCACCGGCCTGTTTGGCAAGTCCAGTGCGGACCCGGCGGCCATAAATTTCCAGGTGAACGAGGTTTGGAAAGGGCCGCAGCAGCAGACCCTCACCGTCTCGACCGTGCGTAGCGAGGTCTCCTGCGGGTTTGAGTTTAAGGCCGGCCTCAAGTACCTCGTTTATGCCCGTGAGGGCCGGACCGGACTGTGCGACCGCACCGCCCTGACGGTGCGAGCGGCGGAAGATCTGGCAGCGTTGGGCGAAGGCTGGAAACCCGTAGCGGCGCCCGTTCCCGACGCAGCACCCTCCAATGTAGTACCTGCTGGCGAAGAACCTCCCGCTGGTGGTGCTTGCCGTGTAGCCAGGGGATCCGAAAGCTCGCCGTCTGGACCTTGCTCCTTTGGCCCTGCTGGCCGGTGTCATCGCCTTGGGCATCCGCCGCCGACCTCGCCTATAATATCGATGCGAAACTGTCGGCGACGGCAGTCTGCTCTCATTACCCGCCTGTGGAGATTTGGAGCAAGGTTCATGGTCAGCAAAACGACAAGGCCGCAGGTCCCTTACGAGGACGAGGTCGATGATCTCACCATCGACTACCCATCCTCCGACGGTGAACCCATGGCCGAATCCGAATGGCAGTACACGCCCTTGACCGAAACGGTCTCCACGCTGCGCGTCCGCTACCATGGGCGCGATGACGTTTACGTCGGCGGCGATATGTTGATCTATTACCGGATGAACCGCAATGACGTTAGCGTCGCCCCCGACGTTTTCGTTGTCTTCGGCGCAACGGGAACCCATCCCCGGGACTCGTGGCTGGTGTGGCGCGAGGGCACCGCGCCGGACTTCATCATGGAGATTGCCTCTTCCCGCACCTGGCGGCGGGACGCCACTGAAAAGCGCCGCATCTACGCTGACATGGGCGTCACCGAGTACGTGCGCTTTGACCCCACCGGAAACTACTTCACGCCGGCTCTCGTATTAGAAACGCTGGAAGGGACGGAATACCGGGAGCAATCTCTCACCACGGACGACGCGGGAAACCTGCGCGGCCACAGCGCCGTACTGGAATTGGAAATCTGCGTAACGCCGGCGCTGGAACTGCGGCTCTACGACCCGACGGCCGGGGAATGGCTGCGTACCCATCAGGAGACCGAGGCGGCTCGACTGGCAGCCGAAGCCGAAATCGTCCGACTCCGCGAGCAGCTGGCACAACTGCGACAGCAACCATAACAGCGAGGTATTGACACAATGCGACTGCAAAACAAGGTAGCTTTCATCAGCGGCGGCGCCCGGGGCATGGGCGCTACCGAGGCAAAGATGTTCTCCCAAGAGGGCTGCAAGGTGGTCATCGGCGACCTAAGGGACGAACTGGGACGGCAGGTGGAGGCTGAAATCAACGAACTTGGCGGCGAGTGCCTGTACGTCCACCTGGACGTTACCGACGAGCAGTCCTGGAAGGACGCCATCGCCGCCACTGTGGAGCGGTTCGGCAAGCTGGACATCCTGGTGAACAACGCCGGCATCTACCGGCCCGAGCGGGTGGAGAACACCAGCATCGAGAACTGGGATACCACGCTGTCGGTGAACGCCAAGGGCGTATTCCTGGGCACTAAGGCCGCCATTCCCGAACTACGTCGGAACGGCGGCGGCTCCATCGTCAACATCTCCAGCGTGGCCGGCCTGGTGGGCAACCACATCTCCTCAGCCTACACCGCCTCCAAGGGCGCGGTGCGGTTGTTCACCAAGTCAACGGCCATCCAGCACGCCGCCGACGGCATCCGCTGCAACAGCGTGCATCCCGGCACCATCGAGACCGACATGACCGCCGACCTGCTGGCCGCCGGCGGCCGCGAGGACCGGCTGAACCGGACCCCGCTGGGCCGGCTGGGTCAGGCCGAGGACATCGCCTACGGCGTGCTGTTCCTGGCGTCCGACGAGGCGTCCTTCATGACGGGAAGCGAGTTGGTGATCGACGGCGGGCGAACGGCTATGTAGTTGGAGCACCGGGTAGGGGCGAATGATTATTCGCCCCTACAAACCGCTCGACGCTCTATAGGTTATGGGGATATTTTCCGGCGGGTTTTCCCTGCTGCAATGCCGGCTGCCTGAGGCGAATCCCTACGTCCGCCTCCAGCACGCGGTGTTCCACGTGCTGGAGGCGGACAGCGGCGGGGCGGCGCGGGTGGTGGACTTCACCATCTTCGGGCTGGTGCTGTTCAGCGCGGTCAACCTGGCCATCGGCAACACGCGGCTGGAGTTCTTCTTCATCAGCGTATTCGCTGCCGAGTACCTCATCCGGTTGTGGTGCATCGTCTGGCACCGGAGCTATCGGGACGGCGGCTGGAAGGCTCGGCTGCGCTACGCCACCACCAACGCGGCGGCAATAATCGACTTCATCGCCATCTGGCCGACGCTGGTGGTTATGATCGTATTCGGCGAGGTCGAGGTGCTGCCCATCTTCCGCCTCATTTCCCGGCTGATCATGACGGGGCGACGTTTCCCGGCCATGCGGCTGATGGGACGGGTGATGCTGCGGTCGGCGTCCCAACTGGTCAGCGTGCTGGTGACCCTCAGCGTATTCTGGCTGGCGGCCGGCTACCTGATGCACTCCGCCGAGACCAACCTGCCCAACGGCAACCACGAGCAGTTCGGCTCTATCGGCGAGTCGCTGTGGGCGTCGGTGGTGATCCTGACCACGCTGCCGTCGCTGGAGGTAGTGCCGGGGACGCTGGTGGGCCGCGTGATCGCCGGCTTCATCGCGCTGCTGGGCATCGGCCTCTTTGCTCTCCCCGCCGGCATCCTCACGTCCAACTTCATGGAGGCCATCCAGCAGGCCCGCGCAACTGCCGGCCAAGTGGAGCTGAGCGTCTGCCGGGTGCAGAGCGCACGCCAGCGGCGGCAGTCACGGTGGCCGCCGGCGCAGGGGCAGCCTGGCGGCGAATAGCCGGCCGCCATGCTACAATGGACGCCAATCCGGGTGCTTGCTCACGCGTACCCACTTTGCCATTGCAAGCGGAGCGTGGCAATCTCGTTGCGGCATTTACGGCTGCTCGCGGAGAACCATTGTTACGCCGACGAGATTGCCACGAATGCCTGA
>DAOUJY010000032.1:0-27409 GCA_034421995.1 Dehalococcoidia bacterium
GATAAAATCGGAGATGTTCATGGGGTTCCTCGCTGCGGAGTGTTCTCAACTCGCAGCATAGGGGAACCTCGTGGCATTTTCAAAATCGTCTCAAACTAGCACCAAAGGTTACTGTATCATAAACTGGCCGCTCAACTCACACTGCACAGACCATGATGGACGAGATGAAAACAATATGACACCCGAAGCGCGCGCCATGAAAATCGCATTTTACAGCACAGCCTATGAGACTCTCATTGCAGGGTTGCAGGAGTTTCCCAGGGAGATGTGGGACTTCCGCGACGAACACGGTTGCTGGAGCATCCACGAACACCTGGTCCACATCGCCGACAGCGAGGCTAACAGCTACATTCGCTGCCGTCGGCTGATTGCGGAACCTGGCGAGCCCCTGATGGCCTATGACGAAAATGGGTGGGCCGACGCTTTGGGTTATGGCGGCCGGTCCGTTGAGGAGGCGTTGGAGCTCTTCCGACTGCTACGCCGGCAAACCCACGCGCTCATCGAAACGTTGCCCGAATCCGTCTGGTCCAACACCTGCTACCATCCTGAAAACGGGGACATGACGCTGGACGACTGGCTGGACGTTTACGCTGCCCACATTCCCGAGCACCTGGAGTATATGCGGGAAAATTTCGAGGCGTGGCTGGCGGCCAGTTGATCCCTCTCAGGCGGTTCGGTTGATAATCCGTCACTCCGGCGAAAGCCGTCCGCCGAAGGCGGAAGAAAACGCTACTGGATTCCGGCTTTCGCCGGAATGACGGGGATGATGCGATTGCCCTGTTATCGCCCTCCGGCGGTTCGCCAAGCAGGTGCATTTGCGCTATACTGCGGCCAATAATCGCCTCCGGCGCCGGGCGTTGCTCTTCGCTGCGTACTCATCCACGGATGAACTGGAACACCTGACGCCGCAGACCCGCCGCAAAGGAGATTTGTCATGCAGTTCGGTCTGCTTTACGAATGTCAGCGTCCTTTCCAGGGCACTGAAATTGACTGGAACGCTCTCTATAAAGAAACCCTGGAACAGTGCGAGCTGGCCGACCAGATGGGCTTTGACAACCTCTGGTTTGTCGAGCACCACTTCCTGACCGGATTCTCCGGCTCGCCGGCGCAGGACGCTATCTTCGGCGCCCTCAGCCGAATCACCAAGCAGATTCGCATCGGCTACGGCGTCTGCATTCTGCCCTACCACCATCCCGTCCGCGTGGCCGAGCGCGTGGCACTGTTGGACCAGCTGACTGACGGTCGCATCGAGGTCGGCACGGGCCGCTCCAACGCTTACGAGCAGACCGGTCTGGGCGTCGATCCTCGGGAGACCCGCAACCTGTGGAACGAGTCCATCAATATGCTGCCCAAGATCTGGACCTCGGACGAGTACGAATACGAGGGCGAGAACTGGAGCGTGCCGAAGCGCCGGGTGCTGCCCAAGCCGTACCAGCAGCCACACCCGCGCCTGTACCTGGCCTGCACCTCCGAGGACAGTTTCCGTCTCGCCGCGCAGAAGGGCATCGGCGTGCTGTCTTCCGCGTCCTACGCCGTGGAAGTGCTGAAGGAGAAGGTGCAGATTTACCGCGACGCGCTCAAGGACTGCGAGCCGGTCGGCGAGTTCATCACCGAGTTCTGGGGCAACAACGTCCACGGCTTCTGCGACGACGATGACGACTACGCCAAGGAACTGGCCGCCGATTCGATGAAGACCTTCTTCGGGCCGGACAAGCCCTACATCGCCGGCCGCATCGGCGCTTACGAAGAATTGCTGGAAGCCTGGGGCGGTGTTCCCGATCACCTGTCGGCAGACTTCAGCCGTTGGCTCCGCCAGTCCGACGAAGAGCACCAGCAGCTAGCGCAGGACGTGGGACTGTCCCTTGACGCCGGGCCCGGCGCCGCTCGCGCCGCCATCGCGCAGCTGGACGGCAAAACCCTGTCCGACCGGGGCGTCATCATTGCCGGCAACCCCGAGTCCTGCATCAAGACCTGCCAGATGTACGAGGACATCGGCGTGGACCAGGTCATGCTGATCATGCAGACGGAAACCATCCCCCACGAGAAGGTGATGGGTTCCATCGAGAAGTTCGGCAAGGAAGTCATTCCGCATTTCCGTAACGGCAACGGATCCAAGTAGCCGAGACGTCAACCGTCCGAACCCGAGTAGGGGCGAATAATTATTCGCCCCTACATTAGGTTAACGAACCATGACACGCCAACCGCCGGTTAAATTCAACGTCCGCGTCAACCAGTACCGGTACGGATACGACGACCTGTTGCGCATCTGGCAAGAGGCCGACCGGCTGGGCTATCACTCGGCCAGCCTTTTTGACTTGCTGACCACCGACGCTCTGGAATGCTGGACGACTTTGACGGCGCTGCTGGCGCAGACGGAGCGGATCCGAGCCGTGCCCATGGTGCTGGCCAATCCCTACCGTCATCCAGCGCTGACGGCCAAGATGGCGGCGACGCTGGACGTGATCAGCGGCGGGCGAATCACGCTGGGCATCGGCGCGGGAGGCAGCGGGAGCGACACCCGGGCCGCCGGGTTGCCTTTTCCCTCCACTCGGGTACGCTGCGAGATGCTGGAGGAGTCCATCGCGCTGATGCGCCGCCTTTGGACGGAGGACTCGGTGGATTTTCGCGGGCAGCACTACCAAGTAACCGGCGCGTCCATCCAACCCAAGCCAACTCAGAATCCCTTTCCCATCCTGGTGGGCGGCCACGGCCCGCGTTACGTGCTGCCGATGATCGGACGCATCGCTGACATCTGCAACGTTGGGTCGAACGATACGGTGGACCGACACCGGGCATACGCGCGGGTCATCACGCAGGCCGCCGAAACGGCCGGGCGTGACCCGTCAAGCATTGAGTGGACCCACAACGCCAACTGCGTCATCGCGCCCACGCAACGAGAGTACGACCTGTTGGTGGCTCGGCTGGCGGAGCAAGCCGGAATGACCGCCGAGGCTTATCGTGGCGAGCGTCTCAGCAACACCTGGTCCGGCACTCCGGAGCAAATCTGCGAACGTATTGCTGAATACGTTGAGTACGGCATCCGATACTTTTTCGTCGTTTTTGCAGACCCGGCGCCGACTGAGACGTTGGCTTTGTTTGCGGAAGAAGTGATGGGCCGCTTTGCCGCTGTGCGCGGCTAGGTCATGTTGTTCAACTTATGACTTCTGGATTCCGGCTTTCGCCGGAATGACGGTGGTTAAAAAGTCCATATGTGATAGCCTTGGTGTAGGCTCAAACCAGCGTTAACAGGATGACGGCGCACAGTCTGAAGGTCCCGCTACATCCCCCGCCATGCGGTCTCGTCCGTCATCGTCAAGAATTGGTCCACCAAGGTCGGGTTGGAGACGATGAGCCCCGGTGAGAAGAGCGTGGCCTCCTCCAGCGTCGCTCGATCCAGGACCTGGCCGCCGGCCTCTCGGGCCAGCAGGATGCCCGAGGCTATATCCCAGGCGGACAGGCTGTGGTGGAAATACAGGTCGATACGCCCGCAGGCGGCGTAGGCCAGGCTCATGGCGCTGGAACCCATGAGGCGGTACGCTTGCACCTGGGGCCAGATGCCGCTGGCCATCTCCAGCAGCAGCTTGGCCTGGTCGAAGTTGTAGCCCAGGTCGAACCCCAGCACCGCTTCGTCAATCTGTTGGCGGTCGGATACCCGCATTGGCTCGCCGTTGAGGGTGGCGCCGCGCCCACGCTGGGCCGCGAACATCTCGTCGCGCACCGGATCGTAGGTGACGCCGGCCACCACATCGCCGCCCGCAGCGATGGCGACCACCACACAGAAATGGGGGATGCCCTCGGCGAAGTTCCGGGTTCCGTCGATGGGGTCCACCACCCACGTGTATGGCGAGGATCCGGCAACCGGCGCAGATTCTTCGGACAGTATTCCGAACTCCGGGTACTCCGCGCCCACGTAGTCCAGGATCAACCGTTCCGAAGCCAGGTCGGCATCGGTGACCACGTTGGCCCGACCTTTCAGCCTCACTTCAACGTCGCTGCGAAACCGGTCCATCACCAGCGCTCCGGCCCGGCGGGCGGCAGTCTCGCAGACTGACAACGCGGTTTGACCCGAGCTGGATCGGGGCAACTGGTCAGCGGAGGGTTGGTTGGGCATTGGTACGCCTCCTGGGCGGCTGAGGATTACGGGACGGCGCAGTCTAGCACCGGGCGCCGGTCAGCCACAAGCGCGAGGAAGGCGCCCGAAGTCGCACGGCTCTGCTATACTGCGGGGCGTGACTGAGCGGCGAAATCGGCCATTGGTGGGTGTGGGTGTGGTGTTCATCCGCAACGGTCGCGTTTTTCTGGCGCAGCGTCGCGGTTCCCACGGTGAAGCGACCTGGGCGTCGGCCGGGGGGCACCTGGAGTACGGGGAATCGTTGGAGGATTGCGCGCGCCGGGAAGCCCGGGAGGAGCTGGGAGTGGAGGTGGGCGAATTGCGGGTATTGTGCCTCAGCAACATCATCGCCTACGACCGGCATTACGTGGACGTGGAGTTCCTGGGGGATATAGGAGACCAGGAGCCGGTTCCCAATCAGGCCGACGGCACCCTGGAAGAATGCGGCTGGTTTCCCCTGCGAGAGCCGCCGGAACCGCTGTTTGAACCCATGCGCCTGGCCATCGCCAGTTTGCTGTCGGGGCAGTGGTATCACGCTTCCGGGGAGGAAGGTCAGACAGCGGTCGAACCTGACTGACCTCCCGGTTTCCGAGGAATGGTTGCGGCAAGGGACGCGCTCGTGGGGTTCCATTTCTGGAAAATACCCGAATTGGCGACGCCGGCGCTATGACAAGTCAAACTGGACTATGGTATAATGAAAAGCGGCGCGAAACCTGATACTCTTGCATTTATCAACTGTTTGCTGTCCCTGAATCGGCCCCCTGAAGTGCGGAGTTTTACAGCAGAATGACTCAACAAATAGCATTAAATGAGACCGAGCAATCTTCTGAATACACTTCAGACAACATTCAGGTGTTAAAGGGATTGGAGGCAGTCAGGGTCCGGCCGGGTATGTATATCGGCAGCACCGGGGTTGACGGCCTGCATCATCTCATCAAGGAGTTGCTGGACAACGCCGTTGACGAGGCGTTGGCCGGGCATTGTGACCGCATCGACGTGCACATCGGCGCCGACGGAGCGGTGAGCGTGGCGGACAACGGCCGCGGCATTCCGGTGGACCTTCACCCGGACACCGGGGTGTCCGGGTTGGAGACGGTGATGACCACCCTGCACGCCGGGGGCAAGTTTGACGGCGCGGCTTACAAAGTGTCCGGTGGGCTGCACGGCGTTGGGGCGTCCGTCGTGAACGCTCTGGCGTCCAAGCTCCATGCCGAGATCTGCCGTGACGGAGCCCGCTATACCCAAGACTACTCAAAGGGGATTCCGACCACCGAACTGGTACGCCACCAGCGGGTGAAGAAGCAGGGCACCAAGGTCACCTACTACGCCGATCCGGAAATCTTTCCCGAGATCACCTATGACTTCGGTCGGCTGGTGGCGCAGCTGCGGCAGACCGCTTACCTGAACAAGGGGCTGGAAATCCGCCTCATCAGCGAGTTCCACGAAGAGGCGCGGAGCGGCGACATCGAGCGGTGCTTCTTCTTCGATACCGGCGTGGCCAGCATGGTGCGCAACATCAACCGCAAGCGCAACGTGGTGATGCCGGATCCCTTTTATTACCAGCGCATCGCCGAGGACGCGGACGTTGAGGTGTCCTTCCAGTATCACCATACCGACGGCCACGACAACCTGGCCGCCGACGAGCGCACTTTCGCCAACTGCATCCTCACGCCGGAGGGCGGAACGCATTTGGCCGGTTTCAGGTCGGCGCTGACCCGGGTTCTGAACGACTACGCGCGCAAGCAGAACTTCCTGAAAGACCCTAAGGATTCATTCAGCGGCGAGGACACCCGGGGCGGCCTGGTCGCGGTGGTCAGCGTGAAGCTGGGGGACCCGCAATTTGAAGGGCAGACCAAGAACAAGCTCAGCAACCCCGAAGTGCGCAGCCGGGTTGAGGCCGCGACGTCGGAGGGACTGACCCGTTTCCTGGAGGAAAATCCCACGTCGGCGAAGGGGATCATCGAAAAAGTCCAGACCAACCACGCCGCCCGGGAGGCCGCCCGCCGGGCCCGGGACCTGGTGCTGCGCAAGAACGCTTTGGACGGGACCTCTTTGCCCGGCAAACTGGCGGACTGTTCCGAGCGTGATCCGGCGAAGTCCGAGTTGTACATCGTGGAAGGCGAATCGGCCGGCGGTTCCGCCAAGATGGGGCGAGACCGCCAGTTTCAGGCCATCCTGCCGCTGAAGGGGAAAATCCTCAACGTGGAGCGGTTCCTGGACAAGGTGGAGCGCATTCTGGGCCACGAGGAAATCCGCGCCATCATCTCCGCCGTTGGGACCGGGGAAGGCGAAGCCTTCGACATCGCCAAGCTGCGCTATCACCACATCATCATAATGACCGACGCCGACGTGGACGGCTCTCACATCCGCACCCTGATCCTGACCTACTTCTACCGCCGGATGCGGCAGCTAATCGAAGACGGCTACCTGTATATCGCGCAGCCGCCCCTTTATCGCGTGCAGCGCGGGCGCAGTATCGCCTACGCCTATTCCGAGGAAGAGAAGGAAGCGCTGATCAAGCGGATGTCAACGGCGCGCTCCGAACCGACGGTGCAGCGGTACAAGGGCCTGGGCGAGATGAACGCCGACCAGCTTTGGGAAACCACTATGGACCCGGCAGCCCGCAAAATGCTGCGGGTAACCATCAACGATCTGGACGACGTGGACACCATTGCCGACACCGACGGCGTGTTTGCCATGCTCATGGGCGAGCAGGTCGGGCCGCGGAAGAGTTTCATCCAGACCCACGCCACACAGGTTCAGAACTTGGACGTATAGCAAGCCCTCCAATCATATCCCTGGATTCCGGCTTTCGCCGGAATGACGGTGGGAGGGAATGACGGTGGGAGGGAATGACGTGGCAGAACCTGGACGTGTAATGCCGGGTGACGGGCTGGAGCTGCTGATCTCCGAGGCGGAGCTACGCTCGGGGGTTGCCAGACTGGCCCGGCAGATTGACCGGGATTACGCTGCTACCGGATTGGTGGTGGTCTGCCTGCTGAAAGGGGCTACGGTATTCACCGCCGACCTGCTGCGCGCCCTGCGAGCGGAAGTGCATCGCATCGAGTTTGTCCGGGCCAGCAGCTACGGGAGCGGAACCGAGTCGCCGGGCCAGGTGACCATTACCGGCGCGCTGCCGGCTGAGCACGTCGCCGGTCAACACGTGTTGGCCGTGGACGATATTGCCGACACCGGCCACACCTGCGCCGCCGTTGCCGAATACATCAATAGTCTCGGGCCGGCATCCCTGCGCTACTGCACGTTGCTGGACAAGCCGGAACGCCGGCAGGTGGACGTGCAGTATGACTACGTGGGCTTCACCATCCCGAATCACTTCGTCGTCGGGTATGGGATGGATTTTGACGAGCGGTATCGGGGGTTGCCGGCAATCTATTACTTTCCCAATTCCTGAACGTCGTAGGGGCGGGTTTGAAACCCGCCCCTACTTTCTCGACAACAGCCGGGTAGGGGCGAATAATTATTCGCCCCTACACTAATCAATGCCTTAAAAGGCCACTGCCTGGCCGTCGCCACGGGGGTCGGATGCTCCCGCCAGGACGCCGCGCTGCCGGTCCCTGACGATGAGCTGGACCGAGCCGTAGTAAGATCCCAGAGGGTTTTGGACGACGTTGTGACCCATGCGTTGCAGATCACGCACCGTGTCGTCGGGCATCCCCACCTCGACCCGAAGCTCGCCGGCCCGGCTGAGGGTCGCCGGATCGGTGCCGGGGAAGCTGAACCAGCGCGGCGATTCCACGGCGTCCTGGGGCTGTAGGCCGCCGTCGATGAGCTTGGTGAGCATCTGGACGCCGCACTGAGGCTGGAAGTCTCCGCCCGGGGTGCCGCCGATGATGGCCGCTTGGCCGTCCACCGTGGTCAGGTAACAGTTCAGGGTGTGCATGGTGCGCTTGCCCGGCTGGATCTCGTTGGGATGGCCCGGCTCCAGGCTGAAGCCGCGGCCGGCCCGGTTGTTGAACAGGACGCCGGTGCCGGGCGCGACGACACCAGACCCGAACCCGTTGGAAAGGCTGTGGATCCAGCTGACCGCGTTGCCGGCGCCGTCCGCCACGCAGAAGTAGGTGGTGTCACCGCGCCCGTCCACCGGCATCAGCGGGCGGACTTCGCTACCGGCCTGGAAGGGATGGATCTGGTCCCGGCGCATATCGGCGTACTCCATGGACAAGAGGCCGCTCAAGGGCCAATCTACAAAGTTGGGATCGCCGGCCAGCCGGTTGCGGTCGGAGTAGGCGATCTTCTTGGCCTCCACCAGGAGGTGTATGGAGTCCGCTGAGTTGGGCGTCATGGACGACAGGTCGTGGCCGCTGATGATGTTCAGCATCTCCAGCAGGATGAAACCCTGGGAGGGCGGGCGGGTCTGATAGACGGTGTGGCCCCGATAGGACGTGGTGATGGGTTCGCAAACATCGGCATGGTGGCCGGCGAAGTCGGCCTCGGTGAAAAGACCGCCGGCGTTATTGAGGCCGTCCACCAGCTTCTTCGTCAGGTCGCTGCGGTAGAAGGCGTCGGCACCGCCCTCGGCCACGCTGCGGATGGTGTTGGCCAGGTCGCGGTTGACCAGGACCTCGCCAACACGGGGCGGGCGGCCGCCGTTGGCCAGATAGATGTCAGCGGTGGCGGAAAAACGGGCCAGCAGTTCCGCGTTGCCGGCAAAGGCGCGAGCGATGCGGGGCGGCACCGGGAATCCCTGCTCGGCGTAGCGAATGGCCGGGGCCAGCAGGTCGGCAAAGGGCATGGTGCAGAAGTTACGGTGCATGACCTCCCACGCGGCAGCCTCCCCGGGAACCGAAACGGAGTGCGGCCCCTGGATGGGCATGAGGGCCAAACCCTGGCTGCGGTAATACTCAGCCTCGGCGCCGGAGGCGGCAACGCCGCTGCTGTTGATGTCGGTGACTTTTCCGGTAGCGGCTTCATAGGTGAGGATGAACGAATCGCCGCCCAACCCGTTTGACGGCACGATGGTCACGGCTTCCACCGCCGCCACGGCAAGGGCAGCGTCGAAGGCCGTGCCTCCGTCCTGCAGCACGCGCAACCCGGCGGACGCCGCCAGCGGGGAATTGGAGCAGATCATACCGTTCTGGCCGTACACGGCGCTGCGGGTGAGGTTGGTGATGGACATGATGCGTCCTCCTGGGTGGCGGGAGTGGGTTGACCACTGATTATAATGGGTGGCCGGCATTTGGATACACATAGCTGAGGCATTGTTCATAAGGGGGAAGCCGTGGCGAAGTTGATACGGGTGAGCATTGTGGTCATCGTATGCCTGATTGGGGCGGTGGTCGGGGCGTTGTCGCTCCCGGCCAACGACGCCAGGGCGGCCGATCCGCCTTGCCCCGCTTCCTGGCCAGAGCAGGGTTACGACGGGCCGCTGGCGGAGACGGACCGCGGCCGGGTGGCTTACCAGGATTTCTTTACCGACTCGGACGGCGAGCGGTGGTACGTCATCCGCAGTTCGGACAGCAACGGTTACACCACGGTCCGGGCGTACACCGCAACCGACAATGGTAACGGTTACGTGGCCAATTCGCCTGACGAGGTTTGCTACCTGGTGGTGCGAAGGCCCGGGGATACTGAAGACGCCGCCGAGCCGCAGCAGGTGATATTCCCCAAGGAGCGAGAGGAGCCAACAACCACCGCGCGGCGGCCGGCTCCCGTCACTCAGACCATAAGCGTTGAACAACTTCGAAGAAATGCCGAGGATTTTGAGTACGCCATCGGAAAGCCCGGCGGCGCCCTGACCTTCGCGACCATCGGCGATCCGCTTACCTTCAACCTGGCCATTTCCACCGATGGCTCGTCGTCAGGCGTTCTGGGATACCTCTTCGAGGGTTTGACCGAGACCTCCTGGCTGACCAACCAGGTGGAGCCGGGGCTGGCGGAGTCCTGGGAGCGCTCGGAGGACGGGCTGACCTGGGTTTTCCACTTGCGACAGGACATGCGGTGGCACGATGGGCAGCCCTTCACCGCGCACGACGTGGACTTCACCTTCAACCGGATTATCTACAACGACGATATTCCGGCCAGCAGCCGCCCGACGTTCAACTTCCGGTATCGGGATGAGGCCAGCGGTCAATGGCGGACCGCGCCGATGACGGTCACGGCGCTGGATGACTATACGGTGGAATGTGTCCTGCCGGCGCCATTCGCTCCGTTCCTGCGCTCCATGGGAACCGCAATTTATCCGAAGCATATTCTGGAGCCGCGCGTTGATGACGGCACCTTCGTCGAGACGTGGGACATCAACACCGACCCGACCGAGGTGATCGGCACCGGCCCCTTTACCATTGAACGTTACGTACCCGGCGAGCGCATCGTCTTCCGGCGCAACCCGGATTACTGGCTCAAGGACTCCGCCGGCAACAGCCTGCCGTACCTGGACGAAATCGTTCGGCTCACCGTTCCGGACCTGGCCGCCGATCTGGCCCGGTTCCGGGCGGGCGTGGCGGATACCCATGGGGTGCGGGGCGAAGAATTCGCCGGGCTTGACCCGCTCCAGAGGCGGGAGAATTTCACCATCTACCGGCGCGGCCCCGCTTACGGGACGACGTTCCTGGCGTTCAACATGAACCCCGGCAGCAACCCGGACACCGGCGAGTTTTACCTGGCGCCCGAGCGGCTGGAGTGGTTCCGCAACAAGCAGTTCCGCCAGGCCGTGGCCTACAGCGTTGACAGGGACAGGATCATCAACGACGTACAGCACGGCCTGGGATTCCCGCAATGGTCCTCCATCAGCCCGGCTGCCGGCGATTTCCACAACCCCAACGTCCGACGGTACGAGTACGACATAGATCGAGCCAACCTCATCCTGGACGGCATCGGCTGGACCGATGGCGACGGGGACGGCACGCGGGAAGACGGCGCGGGCAACGAGATAGAGTTCCGGCTGGTGACCAATGAAGGCAACACCGAGCGTCAGCAGGTCAGCGAGATAATCCGCCGTGGCCTGCAAGACATCGGCATCAGGGCGAACTTGGAGATAATCCCCTTTGGCGCCCTGGTCTCCCAGCTAACCAGATCCTATGACTGGGAGTCCATGGTTATCGGCTTCGGCGGCGGGAGGGAACCTCACTTCAGCATCAACTTTTGGCACAGCAGCGGGAACCTGCACCTGTGGCACCCCAACCAGCCCCAACCCGCCACCGAGTGGGAAGCTGAGATAGACGATCTCTATGTCAAGGCGAGCCAGGAGCTGGAACATGACCAGCGCGTGGCCTACTATCACCGGGCGCAGGCGATTGCCGCCGAGAACGTTCCGGTCATCTACACGACGCTGGGCGAGCGGATCAGCGCAGTCCGCAACGTCTTCGGCAACACCACGCCCACCCTGTACGGGCTTTGGGATACCCGCTACCTGTACCGGACGGACCGGTGAGCGCCATAAGAAACAGCGGCTCATGCGAACCCCGTTTGCTGTCATTGCGAGCGCAGCGTTGCAATCTCATTGCGGCAGGGGACGCTGCTATGGCAAGAGCAACAGAGGGAGGGCGAATTATGGACGACGCGGAGATTTACAGGCAATCGGAGCGTTTGGTTAACCTGCTTGCGACAGTCCATGCCCGGGCCAAAACGGTGTACGAGCTCACCGAGCCTTATCTGGATACTGTGGGCGATGACGCCAGAAATCCATTGGCCGAGAGCGCCACAAATTCGGCATATGATCAACTGCTTTCCGCAAGCAGGCTGATCGAAGCTGGAAGGAGCCTTTTGGCTGTAGGAGCTTACCCGCGCTATAACCCTAGCCCCAAGTACTGGTCTGGATTGGAAGCGTCATCAGACGAACAGCGGAGTAGGCTGGACCACCACCTGCGTTACACCTGTTTGCGAGACACCGGGGACCTCTTGTCTCGTAAGGAAGCGGCGGAGGCGGTAATCAATGGCATCGTTGAAATTCACGAAGCGCACGACGTGATGTTTCTCCTGTCGACGACGGGCAATTTGGAGCACGATGAACAAAGGCTGCTGGATGGTGTTGTTGAACTATCGCTCAAGTACGTAGAGACCATCGCTGGCGTACTACGGAATTTGACACGCATAGCGCCGTCGGGATAACGTTGACACTGGCTGGGATTTATTACCGTGTAACCCTGCCAGATTACGCATACTGGCACGGGCGGGTATCAGCAATGAACACAGCAGAGCAAAAGGCATGGCAACTGATTGCCATTCACCGCTTGTCTGGGCGTGGCCGGAAAAACTATTTCGGCAACAAGGAAATCAGCAACGAATTGCGAAATATGCCAGGGCTGTCGTCTGATAATGCTGAGGCGATAATCCGCAATGCGGGTTACCGGCGTCACAGCCTAGTGGAAGATGATAAGCAGTTGAAGCGGACCACCAAGCAGGGCAAGGGTGCTTGGGGGCTGACACCCAAGGGGGAGGAACGGATTTCCGATATTCTACAGGGCAAAACGCAATCGACGTTTGGTAATGGCTTTGCGAAAGTAGTTTTCGATATGTTGCCCGACGACGAGAAAAAAGCAGCAAAAAATCGGGCTATCGAAACGCTCGAAGAAGTCGGCATTGATTCCCAAGCGATCTGGGTACTAGAACAGAAAAAGTTAACGGGGGCCGAGCTTGCGCGACTGCTAGCCCGACAAGGGAATACTGCAACCACCACCTTCGACCCCGAACAGGCACCCCGCGACAATTTGAAAGTAGAAGAGCAGGCGATCGATTTCATCATTGACCACGATGAACGAAAATGGCGGCGAGCGAAAAAGTTAAACCAGAAGGGGTATGACCTGGAAGAACGGGACGGGGAGGGAAACGTCGTTACCTGGTGTGAAGTCAAAGCAATCAGTGGGCCATTCGAACTGAGTCAGGGGGTAGCTTTATCAGACGCACAGTTTCAGATGGCCATGAACAAGCGCGACGCCTATTGGCTGTACATAGTGGAGAACGTTGGCGACGCTGAAAAGACCCGCGTTCTTGCGATACGAAACCCGGCGTCCTTGGTAAAGCGGTTTGTTTTCCGAGATAGCTGGCGTTTTGCAGCCACTGTAGTGATTGAGGCCTGAACACATCAAACCTCATGACATTGCCGACGCGTTCCCCCACCACATCACTCCCTCTTTTCCGTCCACCGCCGCCAACAGCCTTCGCACCGCCACGCTATTAGGCGGCACAGCCAAATCGGGCGCAAGCTCCGCCAACGGGACCAGCACAAAGGCCCGCTGTGGCATTCGGGGATGGGGAATCTGCAAGTCGGGCGTTGCCAGGCTCACCACCTCGTCGCCGTAAAGCAGGATGTCAACGTCAATCAGGCGCGGCCCCCAGCGGTAGGATGCGGTGCGGCCCACCATGGCCTCAACCGACTGGCAGGCTGCCAGCAATTCGGTGGGCGTCAGCTTAGTCTCGAACCCTGCGGCCAGGTTGAGAAAGCGGGGCTGGTCGGTTACGCCCCACGGCGCGGTTTCGTACACCGACGAACAGGCGATGCGGCGCATACCTGGCGCGGCGTCCAGCAGGGTCAGGGCTTCCGTCAGCGCGGCCAGACGGTCGCCCAAGTTCCCGCCCAATCCGAGATAAGCGATTACGGGTTCGTCCATCCCGCCGGCCTCCAGTCGCGCACGATGGCGTCGGTCATACGGGCGACGCGCACCATCTCCTTGACATCGTGGACCCGGACGATGTCCGCGCCGCCGGCGATGCTCATGGCGACGGCGGCGGCGGTGCCTTCCAAACGGTCATGCTCCGGGAGGCCCAGCACTCTCCCAATGGTGGATTTGCGCGACACGCCCAGCAGCAGCGGATATCCCAACGACCGTATTTCGGGCAGGCGGCGCAGCAACTCCAGGTTGTGATCGGCGGTTTTGCCGAAGCCGATGCCGGGGTCGAGGATGATGTTGCGCTCGGGGATGCCGGCGGTTAGGGCGTGGTCGGCAATGCGGCGCAGGCCAGTGATTACGTCAGGCACCAGGTCGGCATACTCCGCTCTGCGCTGGTTGTGCATCAGGATGGCGGGAACGCCGGCGTCTGCAATCACCTGCGCCATATCGGGGTCGGCCAACGCGCCCCAAACGTCGTTGACCATGGTCGCGCCGGCGGTGATGGCCTGTTGCGCCAAGTCAGCTTTATAGGTATCCACGCTGACCGGGATGCTGACAGCCTCGCAAATGGCCGTCAATGCCGGGAGCAAGCGAGTGGACTCCTCTTCCGCCGTAACGGGCGCGCTGCCGGGACGGGTTGACTCCGCCCCCACATCTATAATGTCCGCGCCGTCGGCTTCCATGCGCCGCGCCTGGGCGACGGCGGCGGACACGTCACCGTCCAGCCCGTCGCCGGAAAAGGAGTTCGGGGTCAGGTTGACGATGCCCATTACGTAGGTGCGACGCCCCCAAACCAGGGGAGCACCGCCGGCGACGGCGATGGTGGGCAGGCAGACGGGAGATTTTCCGTCGGGTGTCAGCAAGATGATAGCCTGGTCAGCTTGGGTAGGGCGATAATGATATTATACCGGGCGGTTATGAGGGGGATGCAAAGCAGCGTCGAACCCGCCCGTACCCTAGCGTTTCTGGATTCCGGCTTTCGCCGGAATGACGAGAAAGTTAGACCACCTGAATTGCAACGCTACCAATGACGGTTCAATGGTTTGCGGGCCGTTTTTACAGCATTGGCGCCGGAGGCTCAGCTTGTCCACGCAACGGGAAACGATCACCGACCAGAACCTGGAAAACCTGTTTCGGCTGGCCGAACAGGCCGAGTTGGGCGGCGGCCAGCGCCGCATCGACCAGCAGCATCAACGAGGCAAGATGACTGCCCTGGAGCGGCTGACCGCGTTGATGGATGACGGCACCTTCCAGGAAATCGACCGTTTCGTCACCCACCGGACCACCGACTTCGGCCTGGCCGACCGGACCTTCCTGGGTGACGCCGTGGTGACCGGCTACGGCAATATCGACGGCCGGCAGGTGTTCGCCTATGCCCAGGACTTCACGGTGTTCGGCGGATCACTGTCGGAGGTGGTCGGCCAGAAGATTTGCAAGGTGATGGATCTGGCGGCCAAGACCGGCTGTCCGATGATTGGGATCTGCGACTCGGGCGGAGCACGGATCCAGGAAGGAGCGCTGAGTTTGGCAGCCTACGGCGACATTTTCCTGCGCAATACCATGTATTCCGGTGTGGTTCCGCAGATTTCGGTGATTATGGGGCCGTCCGCCGGCGGGGCGGTCTATTCACCGGCCATCACCGATTTCATATTCATGGTGCGCGGAACCGGTCAAATGTACATCACGGGGCCGGACGTGGTGCGCGCGGTGACCGGTGAGGACGTCACCCACGAGCAACTGGGGGGCGCTGACGCCCATGCCTCCCGCAGCGGCGTGGCGCATTTCGTGTACGACTCGGAGGCAGATTGCCTGGAGGAACTGCGGCGGCTCATATCCTTCCTGCCCCTGAACAACCTGGACGACCCGCCCGGATACCGTACCGCCGACCCGGTTGATCGCGCCGATGAAGTTCTGCGCGGCATCGTGCCGCCGGAGCCCAACCGGCCCTACGACATACGGGAGATCATCTACCACATCATCGACGACGAGGACTTCATGGAAGTGCAGGCCGGCTACGCGCCCAACGTGGTGGTGGGTTTCGGGCGCATGGCGGGCCGGACCGTCGGGCTGGTGGGCAATCAGCCGGCGTATCTGGCCGGCGTGCTGGACATCAGCGCATCGGCCAAGGCCGCGCGTTTCGTGCGCTTCTGCGACTGTTTCAACGTGCCGCTGGTTACGCTGGTGGACGTGCCGGGGTTCATGCCGGGCACGGAGCAGGAGTACGGCGGCATCATCCGCCACGGGGCGAAACTCATCTACGCCTACGCCGAGGCCACGGTGCCCAAGGTGGCGATCATCACGCGCAAGGCTTACGGCGGAGCCTACATCGTGATGAGCAGCAAGCATCTGCGCTCCGACGTGAACCTGGCCTGGCCTTCCGCCGAAATTGCCGTGATGGGCCCGGACGGCGCGGTCAACATCATCTACCGCGAGGAGATCAGCAACGCCGACGCCCCCGACGCCCGGCGCGCCGAACTCATCGCCGACTATCAGGAGCGATTCACCAACCCCTACGTGGCCGCCAACCGGGGTTACCTAGACGACGTGATCGACCCGGCAGCCACGCGCCCCACCATCATCCGCGCCCTGGAGATGCTGCAGAACAAGCGGGACACGCTGCCGGCTAAAAAGCACGGCAACATACCGCTATAATGATGGCATAATGGCGAGAGGGCAAGACAATGGGCAAGGGTGGATCGCCATACTCAGCGTGCCACCGGAACGTGCCGCCCAAGCCTTCGCCGCGTTTTACATTGCGACTGCGGCGGCTACCACAATTGACGTACTGCTGATTACCCACAATCACCGGCCGGCAACGTGGCAACTGACGGCGGAGATGGTCTTTGACTACGGTGGCCAAATCGTGGCTTGGGCGCTGGCGGCGACTTGGCCGATTATGGAGGCGATGAGGATGGTACTGGCATCGATATGGCAAGAACGAACGCGCCGTCAGGCGCGCGAGGAAGTTAACCGGCTTTGGGTGGAGTGGAATCTCCGCCGCACCCAAGCCGAAGAGCAGGGCGAGCCTTTTGACGAGCCACCACCTGACATCAGCAGGAACAGTTCCGGCAAGCCAGCTTAATCTGTTGCCAGAAAGTGCGACGATGATACTTGACAATTGACGGCAACCTGGTAATCGGCATGGAAAATAAGCGGGACGCCTTCAAAGAGCGTTTCGTCAGAAATTGGGTGGCAAACTTCCGCGATGGTTTCTACAAAGCCCTTTCAGAGCCAGCCCAATCCGCCCGGGAGTAGCAAATTATGCAGTTCGGCGTCTTTTACCAAATCCCATGCGGCGAGCATCAGACTCCAGCCGACCGTTATGCTGACGTGATGGCGCAGGTTCAGTTGGCCGACCAGTTGGGCTACGACATGGCCTGGCTGGCGGAGTTGCATTTCGCGCGGCAGTTCTCGGTGATGCCGGCGCCGTTGCTGATGGCTTCGGCGCTGTCGCAGACCACCGAGCGCATCATGCTGGGCACCGCCGTCAACCTGCTGCCGCTGCACCATCCGCTGCGCATCGCGGAAGAGGTGGCGACGCTGGACGTGCTGTCCGGCGGGCGGGCGGTGTTCGGCATCGGGCGCGGTTCCAACCCCAACCACTATCGCGGTTATGGCATCCCCATTGAGGAGCGCAACGACCGGTTCGTGGAGGGACTGGATCTGGCGCTGCGGGCCTGGACGGAAGAAGAATTGGACTATCACGGCCGGTTCTACCAGGCCGAGGGCATCCGCCTTGAACCCAAACCCATCCAGCAGCCCCATCCGCCGGTGTACGTAGCGTCCAACGGCGCCGACACCTTCCCGCTGGTGGGCAGCCTGGGGCACAGCATCCTGGTTACGCCGCTGATTATCACCATACAGGGCGTGAGCGACGGATTGGCCAATTACCGCGAGACACTGGTGAAGCATGGCCACGATCCTTCTTCCGTAAAGGTGGTGGTCAACGTGCCGGTGTTCGTTGGAGAAACAGCCGAGTCCGCCAAAGCGGATTTCGCGCCCACCGTCAACAACTATCTGGGAACCCTGCGCAGTATGCAGAACAATTCGCGGGGTTCCGGGCGCGCTTCCCAGATTGGCTATGACGATCTGTACGACGAATTGGGAGCCATCGGAACGCCGGATCAGGTGGCCGAGCGGCTGGCCCGGTTCCGGGAGTTGTACCAGCCGCAGGAAATAATGTGCTGGTTCAACATCGGCGGCATTCTCACCAATGAGGAAGTGGGACGTTCCATGCGGCTGTTCGCCGAAGAGGTTATACCGCGTTTCCGCGATTGATGATGTCCACCAGGGGCGAAACCGGCGCACTGTTCGAGCACGGGCGGCGCAGACTGCTGCAGGACACCGCTCCGCTGGCCGAGCGGATGCGCCCGGTCAACTTTGACGAGTTCGTGGGGCAGCGGCACATTCTCGCCGAAGACCGGGTGCTTCGGCGGGCCATCGATGCCGACCGGGTTCCGTCAATCTTGTTCTGGGGGCCGCCCGGTTCGGGGAAGACCACGCTGGCCCGGTTGATCGCCACTGTAACCCGCGCTCATTTTGAGCCGGTGAGTGCGGTGTCGGCAGGCGTAGCCGACCTGCGCAAAGCGGTGGCCGAGGCGCGAGAGCGCCAGTCGTTGCACCAGCAGCCCACCATATTGTTTGTGGACGAAATCCACCGTTTCAACAAGGCCCAGCAGGACGTGATCCTTCCCCACGTTGAGGACGGGACCATCACTTTCATCGGGGCCACCACGGAAAACCCGTCCTTTGAGGTCAACGCGCCCCTGTTGTCGCGCTGCCGAGTGTTCACGCTCCACGCGCTGGACGAGGAGGCCGTAACAGACATCATCGCGCGGGCCGTCGCCGACCACCGTCGCGGCCTGGGGGAACTGTCGGCGGCGCTGGAATCGGACGCGCTGGGGCATCTGGTGAACATCGCCAACGGCGACGCCCGCGTCGCCCTGAACGCGCTGGAAATGGCCGCCGTGACCGTGGCACCGGAACTCGACGGCACCCGGCGCATCACTATCGAGGCGATTTCCGACGCCCTGCAACGGCGCACGCCCCGGTACGACCGGGCCGGCGACAGCCACTACGACACCATTTCGGCGTTCATCAAGTCGGTGCGCGGTTCGTCCCCGGACGGGGCGCTGTACTGGCTGGCGCGGATGCTGGAGGCCGGCGAGGATCCCCTTTTCATTGCCCGCCGGCTGGTAATATTGGCCGCCGAGGACATTGGCCTGGCCAACCCCGGCGCGCTGCCCGTGGCGGTGGCGGCCCAGCAGGCCGTCCATTTCATAGGATTGCCGGAGGGACGGATTCCGCTGGCTGAGGCCACGGTGTACCTGGCAACGTCGCCCAAGAGCAACGCGGCCTACATGGCCCTGGAACGGGCGCTTGATGACGTGCGCAATCATCCCCAAGATCCGGTGCCCCTGCATCTCCGCAACGCCGTTACCGGCTTGATGCGCGGCATGGGTTACGGCGCCGGCTACAAGTACAGCCATGACTACGAGGGCCACTTCGAGGCGCAGGAATATCTGCCGCCCAACCTGTCCGGCCGGCGTTATTACGAGCCTTCGGACCAGGGTTCCGAAGCGGCCATAGCGGAGCGGCTGCGACGCTGGTGGGGCAACGGCTCCGGTTCAGAAGCCTGAAGCCGCCGTCGTTGGGGACGTATAGACTTGCACCGGCTGGGAAACGGTAAGGTTCGGCAGAAAGGCCCGGGTTATTGCTGCCCTCACCTGCCAGCCAACGAAGGTATGCTGCCCCAGCACCGAAGGCATGAGCCGATCGGGCACCGGGAGTTGAAAGGCCCAGTTGGTTTCCTCGCCGGCCGTGAGAACGGCGGGACGCTGCAACACCTGGGAACTCTCCACCACTCGCGCCTGTTTGCTGCCGGAGCGTTCCCACCGCATCAGCTCCACGCGCAACTCGCGGGCCGCAAAGGAGCGTTGCGGTTTAACGGACAAACTCCCTTCCAGCGCGCCGCCGTTGGCGACCTTGCTGGACGACAACATCAGATCGAGGATAACCCTCCGGTGCTCCCGGGTCGCCTGGGGTTCGTCCGGCAGGCGTTCACCGCCGAAGATAGTCCCGTCCGGGCGCGCGAACACGACGATTTCCTGGGTACATTCTCCGGCTCGTCCGCGCGCCAGGTTGGTCAGCACGCTGTTGCCGGAGGGCATCCAGTCTGCGTCAGTCAGCACGGAGGCGGAAATTTCCCAAGTGATGCGAGCATGCTTACCCTTGACGGTTGGCATGGCCTGCAGAGGGAGACGAACGCTGACGGGGTATCGTTGCGCGACGCCACTCTCCATAGGCACGTTTTCGGCGAAAACGTGGTCCACGAATACGGGACCGAGACCACGTCCTCCCCCGCGCCGGCCGGGCACCATCATCTGAGGCACGGCGTCCCGGGCCGAGTCGATTCGCAAAATCTCCGTCTGCAACAACCGTACCAGGCCCAGGGCGGCAACGAAGGAATCGCGCGGCGTCACCACCACCTCGCCATCGACCGCGTCACCCGGATACAGCGGTTGACCGGCGACGGACAAGGCCACATCGGCGGCGGGGGTTGCAACGCGACGCAACATTCGGTCAAAAATCCGGTGGTCAACCCGAGCGGATGGCCGCTATGGCTTCCTCAGCGGTTACGATGTCCGCCTGGCGGTTCAGGATGCGGCCAATGAGGAAATCATGGACGTCCGCCTCGCTGTCGGCGCAGCAGTCTGCCACGATATACAGGCGGTAATCCCGGTCGGCGGCATAGCGGGTGGTGGACAGGACGACCCCGCTGGTGGCATACCCTAAAAGGATGATGGTGTCGATGTTGTTGCCAGTCAACGCCACGTCCAGACCAGTGCCGAACAACGCATTGACCCGGTGCTTCCCCACCACAACTTCGCCTTCCTGCGGCCTGACGTCGGGATGGATCAGCGCAACCGGGTCGAACACCGCCGGCTGGCCCGACGCCTTGCGGGCACTGAAGGTCTTGTTGCGTTCGCTGATTTCAGGATAGCCGGGCCGGAATACGGTGGCACAATAGCAGACCATCAGCCCGGCCTCTCGCGCCGCTGCCTGGAGGCCAACAGTTCTGCCGACCACACCGCGCTCCACGGCATGGGGCAGGTTGCCCATAGCATCGGCGTAGAAGTCGGCGATGAGCAGGGCGGTGGTATCGCGGTTGATGCTGAATTCGGCCATCTCTCAAACCTCGCAGACGATGCCATGCCATGCCCTCTGGATTCCGGCCCCGTATCAAGTACGGGGTGATGTTCTTTCGCCGGAATGACGGATTATGGGTTAAAGTGACGGGCTGTGGGTTAAACGGACGACGCCAGCCTCCGGATCGTTCCGTTCACCCGGGACAACGCCTCGTCCACGTCGGAGGACGTGATGTGGCGGTGGGTGACCATGCGCAGGGACTGGTCCCGGCTGTGGCTCACCAGGACGCCGTCTTCACGCAGGGCGGCGATGACCTCCCGCGCCTCGCCCACCTTGTCCCGGTCAACCTCGAAGATGACGATGTTAGTGTGGATGCTGTCGGGGTCCACGGTGAGGCCGTCAATGTTGGCCAGGCCGGCGGCCAGGCGGCGGGCATTGGCGTGGTCGTCGGCCAGGCGTTCAATCATCGAGTCGAGGGCGACCAGTCCGGCAGCGGCCAGGACGCCGGCCTGACGCATTCCGCCGCCCACCATCTTGCGCCACTTGCGGGCGCGGGTGATGAACTCCTCGGAGCCACAGAGGACGGAACCCACCGGGCATGACAAAGCCTTAGACAGGCAGAAGCTCACGTCGTCCACGTCCCTGGTCAGCTCGGCGGCCGGCACTTCCAGGGCAACGGCGGCGTTGAAGATGCGCGCCCCGTCCAGGTGCACGGCAGCGCCGGCGGCGTGGGCTACCTCGACCACTTCCTGGGTGTCCTGGGGGGTCATCACTCCGCCGCTGCAACGGTTGTGGGTGTTTTCCAGGCAGACCAGCGTGGTGGCGGGCACGTGGATGTTGGAACTGTCGCGGATGGCGGCGGCCACGCTCTGCGCCGAGATGCGGCCGTTCTCTTCGTTGGGCACCAGGCGGACCTGGGCGCCGGACAGCGCGGTTGGGCCGCCCGACTCGTTCCAGAACATATGGGCCTCCTGGCCCATAATCATCTCGTCGCCCCGGCTGCACCACGTTAGAGCGGCGATGAGGTTGCTCATGGTGCCGCTGGCCGTCAGCAGACCCGCTTCCTGCCCCATCAATTCCGCAGCCCGTTCCTGCAAGGCGTTGATGGTGGGGTCTTCGCCGAAAACATCGTCGCCAACTTCGGCCGCCCCCATTGCCCGGCGCATCTCGTCGGTGGGGTGGGTAATGGTGTCGCTGCGCAGGTCAATCGAAGTCATGGCGCCTCCTGGGGAGAACTTGGTTGGGTTGCTGATTGCCCGCCATTCTAGCACAACAGGCGCGGCTCACCGCCAAACTGCCCGGTCGGAAACCTGTTATCATAACCGTGCGTATCGAACCACGACACGGCTGCTGGGAGACGGAATCATGCGGCAGAGCGCGGTAAGTTTTTTGACCAAGGGAATGACCTTCGAGGGCATCATCGCCCTGCCCGATGGCGAAGGCCCATTCCCTGGCGTGGTGATGTGCCATCCCCACCCGCTGCACGGCGGCAGCATGGATAACAACGTGGTGGTGGCGGTGACCTTTGGGTTGGCTGACGCGGGAATCGCATCCCTGCGCTTCAACTACCGGGGCGTCGGCAACAGCACCGGCGAGCACGCCCACGGTGAGAAGGAGCACGAAGAGACCCAGATGGCCATGGAGTTTTTGGGCGCGTTGCCCGACGTGGACGACGACCGCATCGCGCTGGGCGGATACTCCTTCAGCACGCGGGTCATCTGCTCGCACAAACAGCTTTACAAGAAACCACTGGCCATCGCACTGGTGGCGCCATCCCTGGAAGCAATCACCGACAGCCCGTTGCAGTCCGACAAAACACCGCGCCTGATTATCACGGGAGACCGGGACCGCCTGGCCAACTCCGACGGCGTGGATGCGCAGCTGGCCAAGTTCAACCCACCGGCCGAGTACCATGTGATCCCGGGCGCCGACCATTTCTGGGTCGGCCAGGAGGGCCAGATGGCCGAGAAGGTAGTCGCGTTTTTCCGTCACCATCTCACCGGCCTCTGAATCATGCCCACAGAGTCCAAAGGCCGCACGCCGCTGTATCGGGACTGGACCCTGCTGCAAATGGCGGGGTTGGTGCTGGCTCTGGACCAACTTACCAAGTTCGTCGTCCGGCAAACCCTGGAGTGGCATTACTCCTGGCCGTACCACGGTTTCTTTCGCTTTACCCACGTGCAGAACACGGGCAGCGCCTTCGGGCTTTTCCAGGGCCACAACCTGCCGCTGCTGTTCGTGTCTTTGGTCGGCGTGGTGGTGCTGGCGTATATTTATCGGAGCCAGGAGCGGCCCAGCCTGCTGATGCGCATCAGCATCGCGCTGATGTTGGGCGGAGCCGTGGGCAACCTGCTTGACCGCATCCTGCAAGGTCATGTGACGGACTTTATCGACATCGGCCCCTGGCCGGTGTTCAACCTGGCCGACTCCGCAATCGTGGTGGGCCTGTGCATCATGGCCTGGGTGCTGGTGATGCAACGGGGGGCGCCGGCTGCCGAGGCGCCGGCCATTGTAGCCCCGCCGTCAACCTGCCCCATCTGCGACGGCCCCATGATCGACCTGCCCAACGGGGCCCGCTGCGCCGATTGCGGAGTGCGGGAGCGGATTGTAATTCGTCAGAATCAGGATTCACTGGATTAGAGGATTTTCAGGATTGGGAGACGGCGACAGGTACGAATTTGTCGTGAGCGGCGACTCCGGCCCGCCTCGCCTGGACGCCTGGCTGGCCGGCCAACCCGCGCTGTCCCAAACCGGATTGTCTCGCAGTCGCTTGCAGGCCCTGGCCGCTGACGGTCGCATCACGGTCAACGACCAACCGGCCCGCCCGGCGCAACGGGTACGGCCCGGCGATGCCATCGTCGTCTCCGTACCGCCCGTGGCAGCTCCAGCCGACCTGGTTCCGCAGGACATTCCGCTGACGGTGGTATATGAGGACAGCCACGTGGCGGTGGTTGACAAGCCCGCCGGCCTGCCGGTGCATCCTGGTCCCGGCCATCCCGACGGAACGCTGGTCAACGCGCTGCTGGCCCGCTGCCCGGATATTCGCGGCATCGGCGGTGAGTTGCGGCCCGGCATCGTTCACCGCCTTGACCGCGACACCTCCGGCCTGATGGTGGTGGCCAAGACACAGCTGGCCCACATCCGGTTGACCGAGCAACTGAAAGAGCGAGCGATGCTGAAGGAATATTTGGGCGTCGCGGTGGGATTGGTTACGCCGGCCTCGGGCGTCATAGACGCCCCCATCGCGCGGGATCCGCGACACCGCCAGCGCATGGCCGTGGGCGCCGGCGGACGGGCCGCCCGGACCCATTACGAAACCGAGGCGGAACTGCCGGACCACACCCTGCTGCGGCTGCGGCTGGAAACGGGCCGGACCCACCAGATCAGGGTTCACTTGTCCTATCTGGGCTACCCGCTGTTGGGCGACCCGGTTTACGGCAAGGCCAGCGACCGCATCGGGCGTCAATTTCTGTACGCCGCCCGGCTGGGTTTCCGACACCCGGAGACTGGCGAATGGTCCGAACACGAGGGTGGCCTGCCCGCCGACTTGGCCCGGTTGCTGGCGAAACTGCGCTCTAACGCCCCAACGTTTCAACAAACAGGCGATTTCGTTGCGGGCAAGATATAATCAATAGATGAACCGCTCTGCGGCTACGAATCTTGGAAACCAGGCAACGTAAGATGAGTTCGAATCAAACATCGGCAACTACCGAAATCCCCTCCGATTTCATCCGCGCCATAATCACCGAAGACCAGGCCGCCGGCGCCTACGACGGCCGGGTGGTGACCCGCTTTCCGCCTGAGCCGAACGGCTACCTGCACATCGGGCACGCCAAGTCCATCTGCCTCAACTTCGGCGTGGGCGAGCAGTACGACGGCGCGCGCTGCCATATGCGCTTTGACGACACCAACCCGACCCGCGAGGACATCGAGTACGTGGAGTCCATACTGGCAGATGTCAAATGGCTGGGCTTCGACTGGGGCGAGCACCTTTATTACGCCTCGGATTATTTCGAGGAACTCTACCAATATGCCGAGCAGATGATACAGGATGGCCATGCCTACGTGGACAGCCTGACCGCCGAGGAAATGCGGGAATATCGCGGCACTCTCACCGAGCCGGGCCAGGAGAGCCCTCATCGCAACCGCCCGGTCGAGGAAAGCCTGGACCTTTTCCGCCGGATGCGGGCCGGCGAGTTTCCCGATGGCGCTTACGTGCTGCGGGCGAAGATTGACATGGCGTCGCCCAACCTGAATATGCGCGATCCGGTGCTCTACCGCATCCGCCACGCCGAGCACCATCGCACGGGCGACGACTGGTGCATTTACCCAATGTACGACTACGCCCATTCCCTGTCCGACTCCATCGAGGCGATTACTCATTCCCTCTGTACCCTGGAGTTTGAGGACCACCGGCCGTTGTACGACTGGTGCCAGGAGGCGCTGGGCATCTACCGCAGCCGGCAGATCGAGTTCGCCCGCCTGAACCTGACGCACACCGTGATGAGCAAGCGCAGACTCAGGCAACTGGTGGAGGAGGGCCACGTGAACGGGTGGGACGATCCCCGAATGCCGACCCTGAGCGCCCTGCGCCGCCGGGGCTACACCCCCGAATCGATCCGCGATATGTGCGAACGAGTTGGCGTGGCCCGCCGCGACAGCGTGACCGAATTGGCCTTGTTGGAACATTGCCTGCGGGAGGATCTCAACATCCGCGCCCAGCGTCGCATGGCCGTTTTGCGACCTCTGAAAGTCGTTATCACCAACTACCCGGAGGGTGAGGCTGAGGAGTTTTCCGCCGTCAACAACCCGGAGGACGAGTCCATGGGCGCCCGCAGGGTGCCCTTCAGCCGCGAGCTGTACATCGAGCGGGACGACTTCATGGAAGACCCGCCGCGCCGGTTCTACCGCCTGGCTCCGGGCCGGGAGGTGCGGCTGCGCTACGCCTGCCTCATCACCTGCACGGACGTGGTGAAGGACGCCGCCGGCAACGTCACCGAGGTTCACTGCACCTTTGACCCGGATAGCCGAGGCGGCAACGCGCCCGACGGCCGGCGGGTCCAGGGGACCATCCACTGGGTATCCGCTGCCCACGCTGTGCCGATGGAAGTGCGCCTGTACGACAACCTTTTTACCGACCCCTACCCGGCCAGCAGCGACGCCGACTTCCTCGACCTGATCAACCACGATTCCCTGGAAGTTGTAAATGCCCTGGCCGAACCTGCTCTGGCCGACGCCAATCCCGGCGACCGTTACCAGTTCGAGCGGCTGGGTTATTTCTGCGCCGATCCCGATTCCAAACTCGGGGCGCCCGTGTTCAACCGCACGACCACCCTGCGCGACACGTGGGCGCGCATCAGCCAACGACAGGGATAGCGGCGCTCTGGCTTCCGGCTTGCGCCGGAATGACGGTAGGGAGAGAGTAATGGCAGTAGGAAAAGAGTGTTGAAACCCAAAGCACCGCCCATCAAGACGCAGGGGATCAAGACCAAGCTGGTTCCTTTCATCGCCGGTCACATTGAATGGGATCGTCAAGGGCGTTGGGTGGAGCCGTTCCTGGGTTCCGGGGCGGTTCTGCTGAACATCAGGCCGCCCCGGGCGCTGGTTGCCGATTCCTGCGTTCCAATCGTCAACTTTTACCGGGCGGTGCAGAATGGGCAGATTACCGCCGGCCGGGTGGAGGCGTTCCTCCGGTGCGAAGGGGAGCGGCTGCGCGTTGAGGGTGGCGACCGCTACTATCAAATCAGGGAGCGATTCAATAATGAGGGCGACCCGTTGGATTTCCTGTTCGTGAGCCGGGCCTGCTTCAACGGCCTGATGCGTTTCAACCAGAAAGGGCAGTTCAACACGCCCTTCTGCAAAAAGCCGGAGCGGTTCCGCCCAGCCTACATCACAAAGATCTGCAACCAAGTGCAGTGGGCCAGTGACGCAATGCGAGGGCGGGATTGGGAGTTCGTCTGCGCCGACTGGCGCGAGGTTATCGGTAGCGTTGCCGAGCAGGATTTCATCTACGCCGACCCACCCTATTCCGGGCGTTACGCCGACTACTACAACAGTTGGAGCGAACAGGACGGGTATGAACTGGCCCAGGCGCTAAAGGGCGCTCCATGCCGGTTCCTGTACTCAATGTGGGTGGAAAATCGGTTCCGGCGCAACGACCGACTATTTGACTGGTTCGCCGGCTACGAAATCGCCACCTTCTCCCACTATTACCACCTGGGCGCTACGGAATCGCTGCGGCACGCGATGCAGGAAGGACTGGTAATCGGATGAGGGATTACATCCTAAATTACCTCGCTGGCCTTGAAAACGGCTACGGCGTTTGCGGCATTATCGACCGTCGAGGGCGAATCTATCCGCTGGGTTCGGATACCAAGGTCCTCAGCACGCTTTTTGAGAACATTGCAAGACAAGCGGTTGCGTCTTATGCGAACCGTCAAGGGCTCACCCTTTTCGATGCGGACAAGCAAAATTACTAACCGTTGGTGCTAGTTTGTGTCAGAGGGTGAAGTTAGCGATGGAGCGATGGATGCGTCCGGTTTCGTCAGGTTCCAAGCCATTCCAGTTCACCAATAGGTTGAAG
>DAOUJY010000033.1:0-30764 GCA_034421995.1 Dehalococcoidia bacterium
CCGCCTTCAACCTATTGGTGAACTGGAATGGCTTGGAACCTGACGAAACCGGACGCATCCATCGCTCCATCGCTAACTTCACCCTCTGACACAAACTAGCACCAACGGTTATGTAATGAGAATATGGAGAAGATCGGTCAAGCCAACAACACACTATCAGAGTGTAAAAAGTCGAGCAGCTCTGTATATGATCGTCGCCGGCTGTGTGGCGTTTACATGCACACTAATATCTTTGTTTTTCGCGGAGCTGGGAGTAGTCCTGTTTTTAGCCGGAACAAGTCTCGGGTTCTTTCTAGTCGGCTTTCAACAACAGATTGATGCGATGGCAGCAAGTCCCGATGATTCGCCAAGGAGGGAACCGGATGGTGAGCAAGATACGTGAAATCGTTTCCGACGAAGATTTTGCAGAATGGGTAAAGGCATTTATACCAATCGCCCTCATCATAGCGTTGGCAATCGCCTTTGTTACGGTTTCGCTGGCCAGGGGTGGCATCGGCCAGTGACGAGCGGGATCGGCGGGGGTAGCTAACCGTTTATCCGCAGGCTGTTGAGAGATGTCTTCTAATGTTCACAATTGTAACAAGGTCCCGGTGCTCCCGGTTGACGCCGCCCCGCCTGACGGGTATATCTGTGGACGGCAATTCGGCGCCGGCGCCGGTTGCCCCAAACATTGATTAGCAGGCAGGTGTCCCCCATGGCCGAGTTGAGTCCCGCCACCGTCCTGGCGGAGTTGAAGAAGAACGGCGCAACCCACGTGGTCTGGCTGCCCGACAGCGAGACCAACTTTCTCTACGTGCTGATGAGCGAGGAGCCCAGCCTGGACCTGGTGCCCGTCAGCCGGGAGGGCCACGCCTTTTCCACCGCGGCCGGCCTGGCCGCCGGCGGCAAGAAGCCGGTCATCCTCATCCAGAACACCGGCATGATGGAGTCGGGCGACTCCCTGCGCGGCTGGGGCATCGGCATGAACGTGCCCGTGGTGATGATGGTGGGCTACCGGGGCTGGACCCGCCACGGCGTCATCAACGACACCGCCGCCTTTTACACCGAGCGGTTCCTCCACGCCTTCAACATCAACTACTACCTGGTTGAATCGGACGAGGACGCCGACCGCATCTCCATCGCCTTCGCTGAGGCCGAGCGGAACAAGCGCCCGGTGGCCGTGCTGGTGGGCGACGAGTACCACGGCTTCAATGTGAGCCGTTAAAGATGTAGGGGCGAATAATTATTCGCCCCTACGGACGTGGCCCGTAACGATAGGAAGTGACCAATATGATGAAAACGGCGGAAATGCTGGAGATTTTCAACCGGCATCGCGGCGACGCGGTGGTGATACCGGGACGCGGCGGGCGGCACTGGGTGGAGATGAGCGACCAGCCCGACCGGGACCTGCCCCTGGGCGACCCGGCCATGGGCGGCCACGCCTCCTTTGCCCTGGGCCTGGCCCTGGCCATCCCCGACCAGCGGGTGGTGCTGTTCGACTCCGAGGGCGACGTGCTGATGGGCATGGGCGCGCTGCCCACCATCGCCGAGAAGGCGCCGGCCAATCTGTACCACTTCATGCTGGACAACGGCGTGTATGCCACCACCGGCGGCCAGCCCGTGCCCAACGCCGAGCAGATGGAGTACGACGTGGTGGCCCAGGGCTGCGGCTATCCCGCCACCTACTCCATCGACAACCTGGAGGACTTCGCCGGCCAGATCGAGGAAATCCTCGGCCAGCCCGGCCCCGTCTTCGTCGCCCTCAAAATCGACCCCGAAGTCATCAACGAGCCCATCAACGCCCGGCCCCAGTGGCAGCGTAAAATCCGCAACCAGGCCGTGGCCGATATGCAGGCGGAGCTGGGGATCGGGTGACGCGCTGTTGCCTTGACGCTGTTGGGCCTGAATGCTACCGTGAGTCCTGTTATGAGAATCGGAGAATTTGACATCGCCGAACCCGTTCCCGAGTTGCACGAGCCGCACCTGCTGGCGGTGTTGCGGCCCTGGATTGACGTGGGGAACGTGGGCAGCCTCGCCCTGGGTCGCATTGAACGGCACCTGCGCAGCCGCGAGTTGGGCCGCCTCTACCGGCCGGGCCGCTACTACGACTTCACTCGCTACCGCCCCCGATCCTACCTGGTCAACGGCCAGCGCGAAGTCACTATCCCCAACACCATCATCCGGTACGCCAACCCGGAGGACGGCCAGCACATCCTGACCGCCCACCTGCTGGAGCCTCACCTCTACGGCGAGGACTACTCGGATGCGCTGCTGGAAATCATCCGACACTTCGGCGTCAAGCAGTACGCCCTGATCGGCGGGATGTACGACATGGTGCCCCATACCCGCCCGCTGGTGGTATCGGGATTGGGCACCGGGGAGAACGTGGAGCGAGATTACAGCATCGCCAACGCCCGCCCCAGCAGCTACGAAGGGCCGACCACCATCACCTACACCGTCACGGAGACGGCCACCCGGATGGGGTTGGAGACCCGCGCCTTCGTCGTGCACCTGCCCCAATATCTCAACCTGGACGACGATTATCAGGGTGCGGCCCGCATGATGGGCCTGCTCTGCCGGCTTTACGATCTGCCGGACTACATCGCCCAGGCGGAACGGGGCCAGAAACAGTACGACGAGCTGACCTCCAAGGATGGACAGCTGCCCGACGGCGACGTGCTGGGCCGCATCGAAGAAATGTACGACAGCGAGTACGGCGCCGATATCCGCCCGGAACCGACCACCCCGCTGCCCTCCAGCATTGAAGAGTTCCTACAGGGTTTGGGCGCTGATTTGGGCGACGACAACGAGGATTCCCGGTAACAACTGCTGGCCGGCGCTCGGGTAAATTGATGGTCGCCACACGCCACGGGGCCAGCGTTAAACCACACGTCGCCGACCTGCTGCAGCGGCTCATTCGCTACGACACCACCAACCCGCCCGGCAACGAGCGCGAGTGCGCTGCCCACTGCCGGGACGTGCTCAACGACGCGGGCATCGCCGCCGACTTGATCGGTGACGACCCCGACCGGGTCAACGTGGTCAGCCGGTTGCCGGGCCGGGGAGACGCGCCGCCCCTGCTGCTCTACGGCCATCTGGACGTGGTGCCCACGGCGGCCCAGCCCTGGGATGTGCCGCCCTTTGCCGGCCGTATCCAGGATGGTTACATCTGGGGCCGGGGCGCGCTGGACATGAAAGGCGGCGTTGCCATGATGATGGACGCCTTCATGCGCGCCCACCTTGAGGATACCGACCTGCCCGGCGACGTGATACTGGCGTTGGTCAGCGACGAAGAGGCCGGCGGCAACACCGGCGCGGCCTGGCTGGTTCAGGAGCGGCCCGATTTATTCGACGGCGTGCGCTACGCCCTGGGCGAGTTCGGCGGCTTCAGCAAAACCTATCGGGGCCGCAAGTTCTACATGGTGCAGGTGGCCGAAAAGCAGGGCTGCCGGGTTCAGGCCACTGCTCGCGGTTCCGGCGGACACGGCTCCCTGGTCCATCACGATACCGCGCCAACCCGCATGGCCCAGTTCCTGGTCAAGCTGGACCAAAAGCCGCTGCCGTTTCACGTCCATCCGGTCACCCGGATGATGATTGAGGCCATGGGCGCCCGCCTGCCCAGGCTGGAAGGCGCCTTGCTCCAGTTACTGCTCAACCCACGCTGGACCGGCCGGATACTGCGGCGCATGGGGCAAGCCGGCCGCGAGCTGGAACCGCTGTTCCGGCACACCGCCAACGCCACCATCATCAACGGCGGCGAAAAGGCCAACGTCATCCCCAGCGAGGTTACCGTCAACCTGGACTGCCGTATGCTGCCGGGTTACACCGCCGATGACCTGCTGGGTGAATTGCAGCACGTCGCCGGCCCCAACATCGAGTTGCAGGCGGTCAACTTCCAGCCCAAGCCCTGGATCTTGGACATGGGCCTGTTCGACACTCTGGCCGGTATCATCGGCGAACAGGATCCGGAGGCGGTGTCAGTGCCCATGCTCATGCCCGCCGGCACCGACGGCCGGCACTTCGCCACGCTGGGCATCCAAACCTACGGCTGGATGCCGATGAACCTGCCGGCCGATTTCGACTTTCTGAAAACGATCCACGCCGCCAACGAGCGGGTGCCGGTGTCCGCGCTGGAATTCGGGGCGGAGGCGCTGTACCGGCTGCTGAGGCGGTTTCACGGGTGATACAGTATATTTCTTCAGCCCCGGCGACCCGGCGGCGTGTAACGGGGCAGGCTGGCGCCGGCATCGTTTTCGATGAACTCCATCATCGCCGTGACGGTTGCCTTGATTGCCGCCAGAACCCCGGCCTCGTCGGGCAGCGGTTCTTGCACTCCCTCGTAAGGCGCGTCGATAGCGTACTCATTGAGAAATGAGAAATCGTTGCCGGCTAGGATGCTCTGCCCGTCCGCAAAGGTTCTTACGGCGTCCTGCAGTATGCCGATGTTGTGGGAGCGCAGCCAGTCGTTATTTTGGCCGTCGTCGTATTGCAGATAAGCCAGGAAGCCTTTGAGCGCGTTTTCCAGACATCGCTGGAAGTTGTGGCCTACTTCTTCGTAACCCAAACCCACATCAAGAGCCATTTCGGCTAGCAACACCTGCCGTTGGTAGTTGGTGAAACGCTGCTCTACGTCCGGCCAGTTGTTGAGTGGGGTGTCCGGGTAGCGGTCGTCTTGCCCCACCGGCTCGTGGTTCATAGCGATGCCGTCCTTGAGGGCCGCGTAAGTCAGGTGGGTACGAGCCTGCCGGTAGCGGTGAAAGTCGGCGGGACTGTACCGCACCAGGTCAATCTTCAGCGGGCGGCCATAAATTTCCAACACTTTGGCCTTGCCCTCCTGCAGAGCCCGGCGGTATTTCTCTTTGGTCCCAGCATCAGATTCCGAGATGGTGAAAATGTCGATGTCGGAGTCATCGTTCCAATCGCCCCGGGCGCGGGAGCCGAACAGGAAGATGTCGATGGGGTGGATGACGTCCCGAACGGATTGAGCAACGGCGATAGCACGGGCATCGTGATTTGGCGTGGCGCTCATCAGGCGGTTCCTTCTATGGCGTCCAATCAAAATCGGTTCGCTTGAGCCGCTCTTTAACATCGCGCCTGGCCCGCCGCAACTCGCCGCCGGATAGTCCGCCCAAATCGCGGAACTCTACGTTGTAATGATATGGGTTATGGGGTTCTGGCGCATATACCAACGTCCCGCCGGCCGCTTCCAACTCCGCCGCGGTGTAGGCGATAGATCCTACCGGTGGCACCAGTTCCTGATTTGAGCGTTGCGCCGCGTGCATAGCGTGCAACTCTGCGGGATTTGGAGCGTCTTCCGGAGTGGGTCCGTCAACGGATAAATCTGGTGGTTCCCGGTTTGTTTTGGGCTGGAATACGGCGTCAAGTATTTCACCGTATCGGTACTGGTCAGCCCAGACTTGTAGCCAATATCTTTCCGGTCCGGTCAACCTCTACCCCCAACTCCACCGCAATTTGTCCCCAAGTGTCCTTTGAGGTCAAGTCCACATCCTCAGCGAGTTCCACTTCGCCGATGGCCTGGTTGGGCGCCCGGCACAAATAGCCCGTCTTGTTGACCGTATCGATTTCCAGCGTAAAGGTCCACTCAACCGTTTTCCAGTACAGGCAAATCATGGCGTCTTCCGGGCCAGTTCCGATGTACGGTTGGGGGTAGTCCGGGCTCCAGAATCCAGCGAAGGCAGAACGCAGCCAGGCAATGTCATCCGGCGCCGGCCAAGCGTAACCGTCAGGTTTGTAATCGCGCACCATGGCGACGATTTCGTCCAGTTGCTCATCCAGCGATGCAGAAGGAGTTTTGAACGCCAGCATCATTGAGACCCTTTGCGCCGGCCAACCGACCGGCGCGACGGTGAACTGATTGTAAGCGCCAGCGTCAGGCCGTTGCTGTAGCCCCGTTGGCAATCGCCACCAGCCGCTCGAAAGCGTCCGGATCCCGAACGGCCATATCGGCCAGCATCTTGCGGTCAATCTCAATGCCGGCGACGTTGAGGCCGTGCATAAATTGGCTGTAGGTCATCCCGTGCTGCCGGCAAGCGGCGCCGATGCGGATGATCCACAGGCGGCGAAAATCGCCCTTGCGCTGGCGACGGTGCCGGTAGGCGTGGCTCCACGCGTGCATCACCGCCTCTTTGGCCCACTTGTAGTTGCGCCCCGAGGACGCCTGGTAGCCCTTGGCGGCTTTCAGGATTTTCTTGTGACGGGCGCGCTTGGTGACGCCCCTTTTGACTCTGGGCACGGTTGGGGGTTCTCCGTTGGTTTGGTTAGACGTCGTAGGGCACCAGCCGGCTCAAACGCTTGACGTCGGCCTGGTCGAAGCCGATTTTCTGCGCGTACTTGCGGGTGACCTTCTTGGGCTTCTTGCGACGCAGGTGGCTGCTCATCCGCTTGCGGCGCAGCAGCTTGCCCGAGCCGGTTACGTGGATGCGCGCCTTGGCGCCCTTGTGGGTTTTGAGTTTGGGCATATTACCGTTATTCCGTTGTTACTGCTTCCTTGCGCTCGTTGCGCGCCGCCGCCGTGGCGCTGGGGATGAGCACCATGGACATGGCGCGGCCTTCCATGGAAGGCTGCTGTTCCAGCCGGATGTCGTCCTTCAACTCTTCGGCGACGCGCTTCAGCAGAGACAGGCCGTGGTCCTGATGCACCGCCTCGCGCCCGCGGAACCGCACGGTGAGTTTGACCTTGTCGCCGTTGGTGATGAACTGACGCACCTTGCGCAGCTTGGCGTCGAAGTCGTGGGTTCCGATGTTGGGGCGGAACCGGACTTCCTTCAGTTCGTTGCTCTTCTGGGATTTGCGGGTCTCGCGTTCCTTCTTGGACGACAGGTAGCGGAGCTTGCCGTAGTCCAGCAGCCGGGCAACCGGCGGGTCGGCGTTGGGCGCCACTTCCACCAGGTCAAGGTCATTCATCCGCGCCCGGGAGAGAGCGTCGGACACCGTCATAACGCCAAGCTGCTCGCCATCTTCTCCAATTACTCTTACTCGTGGAACGCGTATCTGTTCGTTGACCCTGTACTGCCTGGCGATAGCGCCACCTCCTTACAATTTCCTAAGCCGCTGACACGGGCTTCCACAATCAACGGCCCCTAAGTGTTGCCCTATTTTACCGACACGGCTATTGACAGTCAACCGAACCTCTTTCCGGTATTCTCAACAGGCAACGCTGCGAGAGCCGGGACGACACCCCCACGGTTGCCACACCGGGTATAATGCCGTCTTGGAGCGCGCCGGCCCGGTGTCATTGGTCAATCATGCCGGCTCCGGTCAGAGGAGGAATAACGGATGCCCGACTACTTCACGGAGGTGGATGTACTCCGCAACGGCGATTCCGCCGGGAATGGGATGACCTTGCGCCTGACTGACGGCCACGGACGCCGGATCCACACGGTGGCGGTGCCGCAGGAGGGCCACTCCCATACCGGACCGACCTGGGCGTACATCTTCGAGAACGAGGGGTTGACGCTGATTGACCCGGGCGCCGAGGCGTCCTTTGAGGTGCTGCGGTCGGGCATGGCGCTGTGCGGGCTGGTGGCGTCGGACATCGAACGGGTTATCATCACCCACGGCCACGCCGACCACGACGGCGGCGTGGCGCGGGTCATCGATCAATCCGGCGCCGAGCTGTGGGCCCACGACATCTACCAGCCGTTACTGCCCTTCGATCCCCGAGACCTGCAAATGTCGGCCAACTCTCCCATCAAGCAAGCCATGTGGGAGACCGCCCGCGCTAATGGCTTCAGCCCATCGGACTCCGACGAGCGCAACCGCTACATGGAATCCCGCCGTTCCCACCAAGTCGGGCACCACATCATTCACGGCGAGCAACAGGGCATCCTCCGCTACATGCACGCTCCGGGACACTCGCCGGACGAGATCTGCGCGGTGATCGGCAACGGCGCCGGCAGCGATATCGTCTTCACCGGCGACCACGTGCTGCCGGAGATCAGCCCCCACCCCACCATGAAGACGGACTACACCAGAGAGATGCGCCAAAGCCTGCCCGTTCACTACCAGGACCCCGACGATTCCTACGGCCTGCTCACCTACCTCCGCTCGCTGCAACGGGTGGCCGATCTGGGCATGGAGGTCGCCATCCTGCCGGCCCATCGCCTGTACAACAACCACAAGTTCAACTTCCAGACGGCCCAGCGGGCCGCCGACCTGATCCGCTTCCACAACCGGAGGTTGGGGCGCATCCTGGTAACCGCCGGGCCGGAACCGCAGCCCTTGGAGGATGTTACCCGCCGCACCTTCGAGCGGCGCAAGCTGGAAGGCGGCAACTTTTTCGCCGCTCTGACCGAGGTGGTGGCCCACGTGGAATTGCTGGAAGACTCGGGAGACATGGAGGTCACAGACGACCACCGACTGCGGCGCACCGGCCGGGAGAACTACCAGGAACTGCTGCGGATGTTGTGAAAACAATCGCTATAATGACAGCGTAATTCGGCCAACCCGATTTGACAGAGGTATCCGCTATGACACAGATGGCGCCGATGGAACCCTTTGACGAACTCGGTGAAACCATCGAGGATCATCGTTTGCAGTCTCGTCATTTTTTGGAGCGCAGCCACCATTACCTGGCCGAGGACGACCTGCATCAGGCTTCGGAAAAAGGCTGGGGCGCGGCGGCGTGGATGGCTAAAGCCGCAGCCACTGCTCAAGGCTGGCAATACACCCGGCATGAGCACTTTGGTGAAGTGTTATACCAAGCACGCCAGAAAACCGGAGAAAACCGGCTGGAAGCGTTGCGTAAAACTGCCAATGATCTGCACGGCAACTTCTACCAGCGCAAGCGCTTCCTGCACGCCAACGACATCGTCGACTCGCTGGCCGAGGTGGCGACGCTGCTGGACATCCTGGAACCACTGACGGAACGCTGAACCCATCGCTCGGAGAGGAATCTTATGACTCTGGAAGGTAAAGTTGCCCTCGTAACCGGCGCGGGCCGTGGCATGGGCCGGGCCACGGCGCTGGCGCTGGCCAACGACGGGGCTAACGTTGCGGTAACGGACATCCTGGCCGACAACGTGGAAGAGACGGCGACGGACGTTCGCGCTACCGGCCGGCAGAGCGTGGCCATCGCCGCCGACATTGGCGACGGCTCGGATATTGACCGGGTAATCGCCGCGGCGGTGAACACCCTGGGGCGGGTGGACATCCTGGTGAACAACGCCGGCGTGACCCGTTACCTGGACATCATGGACATCACCGAGGACGACTGGGACCGCATCCACCGGGTCAACGCCCGGGGCGCGTTCTTCGTCATGCAGCGCACCGCCCGGCAGATGATCGAGCAGGGCAGCGGCGGCCGCATCGTCAACATCGCGTCCATCGCCGGCAAAGGCTACCGGGGCACGTCCAACGCGGCCTATGCCGCCAGCAAGGGAGCGGTGATCTCAATGGCGCTCATCGCGGCGCACCAGCTGGCGGGCTACGACATCAACGTCAACGCTATCTGTCCCGGCTCAACTATCACCGCCATGTCCACCAGCACCATGGAACAGCGGGCGGCGGAGATGGGCATTTCGGTGGACGAGTTGCAGGCTCAGCGCGCCTCCAACATCCCCATCGGTCGGGCCAACGAGCCGGAGGACATCGCCGCAATGGCCGCTTTTCTGGCCAGCCCGGGCGCGCGGAACATCACCGGACAGACCATCAACGTGGACGGCGGGCTGGTGATGCACTAAGCCGCTGAATCATGTGGATCCGGGTAGGCTAACCGGCTTTTCCAAAGGATCGGCGATCAAGGTTTAGACAAGGTGACCGCGCCGGAGAAGTTCGGGTACAATTGTAAGGCAATTTGGATTTTGAGGTTTGTTGCATGAGTTACAAGGCAGAATACATTTGGATTGACGGGCAGCAGCCCACGGCCAAGCTCCGGTCAAAGGCAAAGATCGTTCCCGATGGCGAGGCTCCGCCCATTTGGGGTTTCGACGGTTCCAGCACCAACCAGGCGCCGGGCGAAAATTCGGACTGTGTGCTCAGCCCGGCGCTGGTAGTTCCCGACCCGATACGGGGCGGCAACAACAAGTTGGTCATGTGCGAAGTTCTGCTCACCGACATGACACCCCACCCGTCCAACACCCGGGCGGCTTGCGCCGCCATCGCGGAAGAGCACGCCGGCTTGGACTTCTGGTTCGGCATCGAGCAGGAATACACCTTCTTTGACGGCACCAAGCCGCTGGGCTGGCCGGACAACGGCTTCCCCGCTCCCCAGGGCGGATATTACTGCGGCGTGGGTTCCGACGAGGTGTTCGGTCGGCCGGTTGTGGAGCAGCACATGGACGCCTGCCTGTATGCCGGCCTGGCTATTTCCGGCATCAATGGCGAGGTTATGCCGGCCCAGTGGGAGTTCCAGATCGGCCCGATTGGCGCTCCCGCGGTGGGCGACCACCTGTGGCTGGCCCGCTGGCTGCTGTACCGCATTGGCGAGGATGTTGAGACTGTTGACGGTCGCAGAGGCATCAGCGCCACTCTGGACCCCAAACCGGTCAAGGGCGACTGGAACGGCGCCGGGGCCCACACCAACTTCTCCACCAACCGGATGCGGGAGAACTACGACGCCTGCGTGGCGGCGGCGGAAGCCCTCAAGACCCGCCATGACCTGCACATCGCCAACTACGGCGACCGGATTGAAGAGCGGCTCACCGGCCTGCACGAAACCTGCTCCTACCGTGAGTTCCGCTACGGGGTATCCGACCGGGGCGCCTCGGTTCGCATTCCGTGGCAGGTGGCGCGGGACGGCAAGGGCTACATCGAAGACCGGCGTCCCAATGCCAACTGCGACCCCTACACGGTCACCCGGCTCATCATCGAAACCGTGACCGGCGCGGCTTCAGCCTGACCCTGTGTAGCAATCCAGAGCTGGCCCGGAAATGGAGCTGGGCAGCTGGCCTGGACGGCGGCGTGGTGCGCTAGAACCGTAGCGCAGGGGGCGTCTCACGACGCCCCCTGTGTTAGGTGGAGGGTGCGCGGCGCGTCCTAATGCGCCACCAGCGCCGCCTGGGCGGCCAGTTCCTCGTCCCACGGCCCGGAGAGCCGGCCCTTGGCAGTGTTGCCGATCATGTACCCGCTCTCGTCGTGTCCCCACTCCTCGCGGGGCATTTCGTAGGACAGTTCAATGCCGTTGCCGTCGGGGTCGCGGATGTAGATGCCTATGGCGTGGCCGTGATCGGACACCCGATCAATGGGAATGTTCTTCTCCTTGACCCGGTGGTAGAGCTCGGCCAAGTCCTCTAGGGTGTCCATGTACCAGGCCATGTGGTTCAGTCCCACCTGTCCGCCCTGGGGACCCAGAGCGTTCTCGCCCACCTGGGTGAGGGCGATCTCGTGGGAGTTGCCCAGGTCGGCCGACATGAAAGCGGCGCCTCCCGGCCTGAACCCGTAGCAATGCAGACCCAGCAGGTCCGCGTACCAGTCCCGTGCCCGCTCCGCATTTCGGACGAATATGTTCACGTGCCCCAATTTTCTCGGCGTGTAAGCCATAATCTCCTCCTTTTCCTGCTATGAAGTGTTGGTAAGTGGCGCAATGATAACAAGGGGATAGCTCAAAAGAAAGTCCGCACCTCTGGCGCGACCCGCGCGTTGACCTGTCCGTACCGCTGTGATAGGATTTCCGCGCCAAACCTTTGCGTTTTGGCGCTTTCTACAGGTTTCTACAGATTTAAATGGCTACGAGTACCGAAAATCCAGCCCGCTGGATGTCCTTGGGCGAAGTCTGCCGGGCTCTGGAAATTAACGAGGCTACGCTGCGGCAGTGGGCCGACCGGGGCCGGCTGCCCGTGTACCGCACGCCGGGCGGACACCGCCGCTTCCTGCGCGAGGACGTCGAAGGGCTGATGAGCGCCAACGGAGGCGTTGTCTCCGCCGAGTCCGACCCCGAAGACCTGGCGTTGCAACGCATCCGCCGCAAGCTGAGCCAGACCGACCTCTCCGAGCAGCCGTGGCTGCAAAGCTTCCAGGCCGAGGGACGGGACCGGATGCGCCTGTTCGGACGCCGTTTGCTGTCCCTTTTGTTGCGGGACGGACTGCACGGACGCAGCCGGCGCCGGGGCGAAACGCTTTCGGAAACCCATATGCTGGGCAACGAATACGGCTCCGAAATGGCCGCCCGGGGCGTGCCGCTCACCGACAGCGTGCAGGCGTTTCTCTTCTTCCGGCAGGCGGTGGTCGAGGCTGTGCAGCCGGAACGGCTGCGGCAGGTGGTAGAGATTTCGGACGGCGTGCTGGTTGGCCTCGTTGACGCCTACAGCGCCCGCCTGGCGGCGATGAATGATGTTCGAGATGCCGGTCTGGATTCCAGCCCCGTATCAAGTACGGGGTGACGTTCTTTCGTCGGAATGACGGTTAACTAGGGTGAAAGGAAATGACTACGGAAAGCATGGACATTACCGACCGCAAGCTGCTGAACATCGTGCAGAGCAATTTCCCGGTGGTGGAAGAACCTTACCGGGCCATTGCCGACGATTTGGGCATCAGCGAAACCGAAACTCTGGACCGGTTGGCCGAGCTGAAACGCCAGAACGTGGTGCGCCAGATCAGCGCCATCTTCGACACTCGCCGGCTGGGGTACAAGACCACCCTGGTCGCCTTTGCCTACGGCGACGACGACCTGCACCCCGGCGCCATCTTCATCAACCGCCATCCCGGCGTCAGCCACAACTACGCCCGCGAAGGTTCCTACTACAACCTCTGGTTCACCCTGGCCGTGCCGCCAGACGGCGACCTTGCCGAAACCGTGGCGTGGATGGCGGAAAAGACCAACGCCATCGAGTTCCGCATCATGCCCACCATCCGGTTCTTCAAGATCGGCGTGAACTTCGACATGGTGAACCGCCGCAGCGACGCCTACAACTATAACCCCGACGCCGGACAGCCCAACGGCAGCGGCGGTAGCAACGGCCAGAGCCGCGTCCCCGCCAGCGACTGGAACCAGGCGCAGGAAATCACCGAGTGGGATAAGGACGTGATCCGCGAGGCCCAGGAGGACCTGCCCCTGGTGTCCCGACCCTTTGACCCCATTGCCGAACGGCTGGGCCTGACGGTACCGGAATTGTTCGCGCAGTTGAGCGAGTACCAGGAGCGCAAGCTGATGCGCCGCTACAGCGCGGTGCTGTATCACCGCCGCTCCGGTTTCCGCGCCAACGCGATGATCGTCTGGAAGGTTCCGCCCGAACGCTCCGAAGAAGTCGGCATGATCATGGCCGAACACTCGGCGGTGACCCACTGCTACGAGCGGCCCACCTTCCCCGACTGGGAGTACAGCCACTTCACCATGGTCCACGCGCCCACCCGCGACGAGTGCGAGGAGATCGGCCGGGAAATCGCCACGGCCACCGGCATCACCGACAACCTGCTCCTCTACAGCACCCGCGAGTACAAGAAAACCCGCGTCCGCTACTTCGTCGAGGACTACGAACGTTTCTGGGACACGGCAGAAGAGGCGGAAGCCATGGCGGAGGCGCTGGTCTAGCCGACGAGATTGCCACACTACGCTCGCAATGACCGCAGAGAAAAATGCCTGAGTACTACCCCGTATATCTCAACCTGGCTGGCAAACACTGCGTGATCCTGGGCGGCGGCACCATAGCCCAGGGCAAGCTCGCGGCCCTGCGCGACGCCGGCGCCAATATCACCGTTATCAGCCCCCAGTCCACCGACGGCATCAAGCGGGCCGCCCAGCGGGGCCACATCACCCTCCTCCAGCGGGAATATAAGCCAGGCGACTTGGAAGGCGCGTTCATCGCGGTGGCCGCCACCAACGTCTGGCACGTCAACCGTCAGATCTACGAGGAGGCCGAGGAGCGTGGCGTCCTCCTCAACGTCGTCGATGATCCCGACCAGTGCACCTTCATCGCGCCGTCCATCGTGCGCCGCGACCCCATCACGCTGGCCATTTCCACGGGCGGCGCCAGTCCAGCCTTGGCCCGCAAGATGCGGGAAACGTTGTCGGAAGACAAGGTGCTGCAATGGGCCGACCTGGCCGACGTGCTGGCCCAGGCCCGGCGGGTCATCAAGGAAAAGCGTACCGTTATCGATCCGACCCGGTGGCAGTGCGTCATCACCGAAGAATTGCTGGAAATGGCCCGAGACGGCCGGGAAGAAGAAGCGGTGCAAACCGTCCTGTCCCAACTGCTCAACTCCGATCTTCCGGAGATGTGCCCTGATCTGACGAGCTGTAAGACGGGCGGCTGCGCCAAGCGGGCCGCGCTGCGGGCGGCGGAGGCAGTGAGTTGAGCCTGCTGGTACTGGGCCTGGACCACCGGACCGCGCCGGTGGAAATGCGCGAGCGGTTGAGCGTGGAGCGCGATCAGCTCCCCGAAGCGCTGGCGCAACTCTCTGAATACGTGCCCCAGTCGGTCATCGTCTCCACCTGCAACCGCACCGAGGTCTATACCTACGACTCCGACGACATCGACCTGGTGGGTCGCGTGGGCAACTTCCTCATCGGCTACTCCGGCGTCCCCGGCGCGGAGTTGGAGCGGCACATCTACCAGCTCTGGGAAGGGGATTGCGTCTCCCACCTATTCCGCGTGGCCGGCGGCTTGGAGTCCATGATTGTCGGCGAGCGGCAGATATTGGGCCAGGTGCGAGCGGCCTTCAGCGTGGCCAGCCAGGCCGGCTACGTAAAAAGCCCGCTGACCCGGGTGTTCCACGACGCCCTGCGCGCCGGGCGGCGGGTGCATCGTGAGACCAACATCGGCCAGCACTCCCGGTCGGTGAGCCGGTCGGCAGTGCAATTGGCCCGCGGACTTTTCGACCGGCTGGACAACCGGCGTGCGTTAGTCATCGGGGCCGGCGACGCCGGCCGGATGGTGGCCCGGGCGCTGTCCGACGCCGGCGTGCGTCAGATTACCGTAGCCAACCGCACTCAATGGCGGGCGGAGGACCTTGCGCGCGACCTGGGCGGCGTTGCCGTACCCTTTGGCGAGATGGCTTCCGCGCTCGCCGAAGCCGACCTGGTCATCAGCAGCACCGGCTCGCCGGGCTACGTGGTGAACCAAGCGATGGTGTCGGACGCGATGAAAGCGCGCACCATCGACGCGCCGGTGATGCTCATCGACATTGCGGTGCCCCGGGACATTGATCCGGCGGTTGCCGACTTTGACAATGTTCAACTGTTCGACATCGACGCCCTGTCACAGGTCGCCGAAGTCTCGCGGGAGGGTTTGCAAGGCGAGGTGAGCAAGGCCAGCAAGGTGGTTGAGGCGGAGCTGTCCCGGTTCTCCGAGTGGTGGAACTCATCGGACACCATGGAACTGGTCGTGGCGATGCGTCGTCGCGCTGACGAAGTGCGCCGCGCGGAAGTGGCGCGGACGCTGCGGATGCTGGGCGAGGGCGATGACGGCGAACTGGCGCAGTGCCTGGACGCCATGACCAACGCCCTGGTGAAGAAACTGCTGCACCAGCCCACCATTGAGCTGCGCTCCGGCGACAACACGACGGACTATCGCGTCGCTCGCCGCCTCTTTGGTCAGGACGACAACGGCGGCAAGCGCCGCGGCCGTCGCTGACATTTCGGGATCACCCATGGCTCGCACCACGGTACGGGTGGGAACCCGGGGCAGCCGGCTGGCGTTGATCCAGACCGAACTGACGCTGGAGAAACTGCGCCCGGCCCATCCCGACGTGGATTTTGAGGTCGTCACCGTCACCACCCAGGGCGACGCCAATCAGACCGCGCCCCTGGCCGGTATGGGCCTGGGCGTATTCGTGAAGGAAATCGAGCGTCGCCTGGAAACCGGCGAGATCGACATGGCGGTGCACAGCCTGAAGGATATGCCCACCGTACTGCCCGACGGCATGGCCATCGGCGCAGTGCTGGAACGGGCCGACCCCCGCGACGTGCTGGTATCTCACCTGGGCAAAACCCTGGACGACTACCCCGCCGGCGGACGCATCGGCACCAGCAGCCCCCGCCGCCACGCCCAAATCGCCGAGCGACGACCCGACCTGGAAATCGTCCCCATCCGCGGCAACGTTGACACCCGCCTGCGCAAAGCGGCCGGCGAAGAGTGCGACGGCACCATCGTCGCGGCGGCGGGCCTCCTCCGCATGGATCTGTCCCACGTGATCACGGAATATCTGTCGCCGGAGGAGTTTGTGCCCCCGCCCGGCCAGGGCGCAATGGCCGTGGAAATCCGCGCCGACGACAAGCGGATGACGCAATTGGTGAGCGCAGCCGACCACGACGCAACGGCGGCGGCGGTGGCGGCGGAACGCTCCTTCCTCGAAGCATTAGGCGGCGGCTGCCAGGTTCCCGTGGGAGCCTACGCCGAGGCCGACGACGGCGACGCGGACAACCTGCGCCTAACGGTCTTTATGGCCACCCCAGACGGTTCGGCGGCCTACCGAGCCAGCGTGAATGGACCCGCATCGGATACGTCCGGCTTGGCCGCGGCGGCATGGGAACGACTGCGTGAGCAGGGCGCGGCGGGACTCTTGGCATGAGTCGCCGGTGGCGCGCCAGTTGACCGGCCTGAAATCCACCACTAGCATCAAGTGCAATCAAAGTCAGCGGCAAGGAAGGTGGCGCATGGCTATCCCGCTTGAAACCCAGGAAAAGGCGAAGGAAATCATCCTGGCGGGCCTCCGCGCACAGTCCCACGGCTCGGTGCGATTCTGCGACATACACACCGAGGTCAAATTGAACGCGATTGATGAAGAGGCTCTTTTCGTGTCCGTCATATACGAAGGCCCTCGCGAGGAACTGAACACACACCAGCGCATCGCGTTGCACGGGGAGATTGAGCCTCAGTTGCTCAAGGCCGGCATACTGACTATCCCCGTTGTCTCCTATGTCCCCAAGGTGGAGTACGACCGGCTGGTGTCTGAACTGGCCGCAGCGCGCCCTTGGGACCGGCAGGGATGATGCGCTGGCAAGACCTCATTGCGGCCAGTCGATTACTGACCGCGACGCCACACCCTGATACCCAGCCACTGCAAGACTCCCTGCGCCGGGCAGTCAGCACCGCGTACTACGCCATGTTCCACGCATTAGCCAGTAGCAACGCCGATTGTCTGGCGGGTACGCCTCACGACCCATTAACAGAGCACGCTCGGACGCGTACCTACCGAGGCCTGAACCACAACACAGCCAGACGGAACCTGTTGCAGGACCAGGGCTTGTTCTCTCTGCCAGTACGGCAGTTCGCGGCCGAGTTCGCGCAGTTGCAAGACTTGCGACACCAGGCTGACTATGATCCTAACAAAACCTTTACCCTCTCAGAAACGTTGGATTGGATTGGGCGAGCCGAAGCAGCCATTGAAGGGTTCATGCAAACCGACGCCGACGAGCGCAAGATGGTGGCGGTTCAAGCACTGATCAACAGGCGTGGGAACTGATTCTATGTCAGCGGATAATACTACGAAACCCGGCAAAGTCTATCTCGTCGGCGCCGGACCCGGCGATCCCGGCCTGCTTACCGTCAAGGGCGCGCAGGCGTTGGCCGAGGCCGACGTGGTGGTGTATGACCGGCTGCTGGACCCGTCGCTGGTCGCCTTGGCCCCGGCGTCGGCGCAGCGGGTGTTCGTGGGCAAAGAGCGGGGGCGGCAGGCGCTCACGCAGTCGGAGATCAACGACCTGCTGGTTGCCGAGGGACTGGCCGGCAAGACCGTGGTGCGGCTCAAGGGCGGCGACCCCTTCGTCTTTGGGCGCGGCGGCGAGGAAGCGCTGGCCTTGGCGGCAGCCGGCGTGCCCTTCGTGGTAGTGCCGGGAGTGACGTCAGCGGTGGCGGCGGCGGCCTACGCCGGGATACCGGTGACTCACCGGGGCGTGTCAACATCTGTAACCATCGTCACCGGCAGCGAGGACCCCAGCAAGGGCGAGACCAGCACCGACTGGGCCGCGCTGGCGAAAACTGGCGGCACACTGGTAACGCTGATGGGCTGGGCCGCCCTGCCGGGCATCGTGGAGACTTTGCAGGCTAACGGCGTGGCCGCCGACACTCCCGCCGCGCTGGTGCAGTGGGGTACCTGGACCCGCCAGCGGACGGTTACCGGCACGCTGGCCGACATCGCCGAGAAGGGCAAGACCGCCGGCATCGGCGCTCCGGTTATCGCCATCATCGGCCCGGTAGCGCGGCTGCGGGATGAAATCGGCTGGTTCGACCGCCGCCCGTTGTGGGGCAAACGCGTGCTGGTTACCCGCTCCCGTACCCAGGCGTCGCGCCTGATCGAGCTGCTGGCCGAATTGGGAGCGGCGCCGATTGAACTGCCGTCCATCGAGATTGGGCCGCTGGGCGACTACGGCGAGCTCGATGCCGCGTTGACCGAAACGGCCGGCGTTCCCGGTCGGTGGGTAATTTTCACCAGCGTCAACTCCGTGGAGTACGTCTGGGAACGGTTGCGGGCGACCGGTCAGGACGCTCGCCACTTCGCCGGCGCGACCATCGGAGCCATCGGGCCGGCCACGGCGCGGGCGCTGCGGGAGCGCGGCATTGAGCCGGACTTCATCCCCAAACGGTCGGTATCAGAGGAAGTTATCGCCGAGTTGTCTAGCCTGGACTGGACGGGCCGGCTGGCTTTGCTGCCCGGTTCGGCCATCGGGCGGGACGCGCTGGCGGTCGGGCTGACCGGCCTGGGCGCCGACGCCCGCCGCGTGCCGGCCTATCGCAACGTCAGGCCCGAGGGCATTGAGGAAAGGGCGCGACAGGCGTTTGAAAGAGGGGTGGATGTGATAACCTTCACCAGCTCGTCAACGGTACGCAACCTGTTGGACATCCTGGGGGATGACCGCCATCTGCTGGATGACTCCACCATCGCCTGCATCGGGCCGATTACGGCGGCGACGGCGACGGAGTTGGGCCTGTCCGTTGACATCATAGCCGCCGAACACAACGTGGAGGGGTTGGCCGCCGCGCTGGCCGACCACTACGCCGCCAACCACCTGGCAGGAGGGACACCATGCTGAAGCACCCCGATTTGCGAATGCGCCGGCTTCGAGAGAAGGCCCCGGTGCGTGAAATGGTGCGCGAGACCCGTATCGGCGCCGCCAACTTCATCTACCCCATGTTCGTCACCCACGGCGAGAACATCCGCGAGGAAATCGAGCCGATGCCGGGCTGCTACCACACCTCCATAGACCGCCTCAACGAGGAGATCGACGAGGTGGTGGAGCTGGGCATCCCGTCGGTGCTGCTGTTCGGCCTGCCGTCGGAGAAAGACGCCATCGGCAGCGGGGCCTACGACCCCGAGGGCATCATCCAGGAGGCCACCCGCACCATCAAGGAACGCGCCCCCGGCCTCATGGTCATCGGCGACGTGTGCCTGTGCGAGTACACCGACCACGGCCATTGCGGCATCATCGACGGCGAGCGTATTGACAACGACGCCACCCTGGAACTGCTGGCCCGCTCCGCGCTGACCCAGGTGCAGGCCGGCGCCGATATGGTCGCCCCGTCCTCCATGATGGACGGCCAGGTGCGGGCGATACGGGAGACCCTGGACGCCCACGGTTACGACGACACGCCGATCATGGGCTACGCCGCCAAGTATGCCTCGTCCTTCTACGGGCCCTTCCGCGTCGCCGCCGATTCCACGCCGCAGTTCGGCGACCGGCGCAGCTACCAGATGGACCCGGCCAACCGCCGCATGGCCATGCGCGAAATCGAGTCGGACATCGCCGAGGGCGCAGACATCGTGATGGTCAAGCCGGCCATGGCCTACATGGACGTCATCAAAGAGGCGCGGGAGCGCTACGACTACCCCCTGGCCGCCTACAACGTCAGCGGCGAATACTCCATGGTCAAGGCGGCCTCCCGGGCCGGCTGGATTGATGAGAAGCCCGTTACGCTGGAGCTGCTGACCGCCATCCGGCGGGCCGGGGCGGATATCCTCATCTCCTATCACGCCAAGGAAGTGGCGCGCTGGCTGAGGGGAGAATAGCGACAGAGTTGGGAGCGTTGCGGGATTGGGTTGCCGGTATCGGCGAGACCACGGAATCCTGGCGCGGGCCAGCCGCGCTGGGCCTGAGCGCGGCCGTTCTGCTGTGGGTGGTCTGGTACTTCACCGCGACGCCGTGTACGATGGCAAGAGGCGACGCCGGATTGTGTAACTCCGGGATCTTCGCCAGATACATCAACCACCAGATTTTGGCGCAGTGCATACTGCTGGGCCTCGCTGTCGCCGCCGCGAAAGGAGGATACAACGAAATCATGCTGAACCGGGAAAAGAGACGCACCGAGGATGAGCGCAGGCGGGCCGATGCGGCTGAGGCACGCTTGGAAGAGGAACGGAAGCGTATGGATGCGCTTTTTGAAGAACATCGAGCCGAACGGCAGGCAATGATGGCTACTATGGCGCAAATCAGCGACACCCTGGTCCAACTGCTAGCCCGGCAGCGCAACGGGCAGTCATCATCCGAAGACCGATAGCGGCAACCGCAAACCCATTGCCGCCGAGGAGGGCACACAGGATGCAGCAAGCCAAATCCCAGCAGCTTTTTGACCAGGCCCAGCGGGTCATCCCCGGCGGTGTGAACAGCCCGGTGCGCTCGTTTCGCGCCGTAGAGGGTACGCCGCCGTTTATCGCTCGTGGCAACGGCGCTCGCGTGTGGGACGTCGATGGCAACGAGTACATCGACTACCTAGGCTCGTGGGGGCCGCTGGCGCTGGGCCACGCCCATCCCGCCGTGGTGGAGGCGGTGCAGCGGGCCGCCGCCGATGGCACGTCCTTCGGCGCGCCGGTGGAGCAGGAGGTACAGCTGGCCGAGATGATCTGCGCCGCCCTCCCGTCGGTGGACCTGGTACGGCTGGTCAACTCGGGGACGGAAGCCTGCATGACCGCTCTGCGCCTGGCCCGCGCCTACACCGGCCGCTCCAAGATCGTCAAGTTCGCCGGCAACTACCACGGCCATGCCGACGGACTGCTGGTCGCCGCCGGCTCCGGCGCGCTGACCCACGGCGTGCCCACCAGTGCCGGCGTCCCCGAAGCCTACGCCGCCGAAACTTTGATTGCGACGTATAACGACCGTGACTCGGTGGATAGCCTCTTTTTGGCCTGGCCTGACGACATCGCCGCAGTAATCGTGGAGCCGGTGGCCGGCAACATGGGCGTTGTGCCACCCGCAGATGGTTTTCTCCAGTTTCTGCGCGACATAACTGTGGCCTACGACGCGCTGCTGATATTTGACGAGGTGATCACGGGTTTTCGCGTGGCCTACGGCGGCGCGCAGACCCTGTTCGGCGTCACGCCGGACATCACCACCATGGGGAAGATCATCGGCGGCGGCCTGCCCGTGGGCGCATATGGCGGCCGGCACGACGTGATGCAGCAGGTCGCGCCCCTCGGCCCCATGTACCAGGCCGGCACTCTCTCCGGCAACCCGCTGGCAGTCGCGGCCGGCGTTGCCACGCTGACCGAACTGCAACGCCCCGGCGTGTACGACCAACTGGAGGCGACAGCGACGCGGCTCATCGACGGCGTCACCGCGGCCTTCGCCCGCGCCGAAGTGCCGTCCACCGTCAACCGCGTGGCATCCATGTTCACCGGCTTCTTCAACCCCGGCCCGGTCTCCGCGCTGGCGCAGGTGGAGCAGTCCGACACAGCGGCCTACGGACGATATATGCACGCCCTGCTGGATCGGGGCGTGTACATCGCGCCATCCCAGTTCGAGGCCGGCTTCGTGTCCATTGCCCACACCGACGCCGACATTGACCGCACCATCGTGGCCGTGGGCGACGCCCTGGCCGCGATGGAGTAGTTCGCAGCATTTGAACGCATGTAGGGGCGAATAATCATTCGCCCCTACGGTTTTATGCGATGGCGACCCAGGATCTATACAGACTGCTCAAGCAGCACTTCGGCTACGACGAGTTCCGTCTGGGGCAGGAGGCGATAATCCTCAACGCCCTGGCCGGCCGTCACGGTCTGGTCGTCATGCCCACCGGCGGCGGCAAGTCCCTGTGCTACCAGCTGCCGGCTTTGGTGCGGGGCGGTCTTACCCTGGTGGTATCGCCGCTGATCGCGTTGATGAAGGACCAGGTGGACAGCCTGCGTGCCAACGGCATATCCGCTGAGTTCCTCAACAGCAGCCTGGACGACCGTACCGCAGCCACGATAGAGCGCCAAGCACAGGCCGGCGGCGTCCGCCTCCTCTACGCCGCGCCGGAACGAGTCAGTATGCCCGGCTTCCGGCGCTTCCTGCACACGCTGGACCTGCGCCTCATCGCCATCGACGAAGCCCACTGCATCAGCGAGTGGGGCCACGACTTCCGCCCCGACTACCGCATCCTGTCCGAACTGCGAACGGAGTTTCCCGATACCCCGATGATGGCATTGACGGCCACGGCCACGGAACGGGTGCGCCAGGACATAGTGGAGCAGCTGGCGCTGACTGACTGCGCGGAGTTCATATCCGGCTTCGACCGTAACAACCTGACCTACCGTGTGCAGCCCAGAGCCGGCGCGTGGGAGTCATTGCTGGCCCTGCTGGACGAAAGAAAGGGACAGTCGGCCATCGTCTATTGCTTCTCCCGGAAGGAAACGGAGGAACTGGCCGAGCGACTCATCGCCAACGGCCATCCTACCCTGGCCTATCACGCCGGCCTGGACGCCGACACCCGCCGGATCACGCAGGAACGCTTCATCGACGGTGAAGTTCCCATCGTCGCCGCCACCATCGCCTTCGGCATGGGCATCGACAAGCCCGACATCCGCCTGGTGGTCCACTACACGCTGCCCAAGTCCATCGAGGGCTACTATCAGGAAACCGGCCGGGCCGGCCGCGACGGCCTGCCCAGCGACTGCGTACTCTTCTTCAGCGAGGGCGACCAGCGCAAGCACGACTTCTTCATCAGCCGCATCACCGACGACGACCTGCACCACGCCGCCCGCCAGCAGCTGCAGCACATGGTGGACTACGGCCGGCTCCAGTCCTGCCGGCGCAAATACCTGCTGTCCTACTTCGGCGACACGATGGCCGACGACGCTTGCGGCAACTGCGACGTATGCCTGGCCGGGCGGCGACCGGTGGACGTTACCGTAGTGGCGCAGAAGCTGCTGTCGGCAGTGATCCGCACCGGGGAACGGTTCGGGATTGCCCACATTAACGACGTGCTGTTAGGGAGCGGCAAGCAGCGCGTTAAAGAATTGGGCCACGACAAGTTGAGTGTGTACGGAATCGTTGACGATTACGACCGCAACGGACTGCGGGATGTTGCCAATGGGTTGGTGGAGCGGAGTTTGCTGTCCCGTGAGGATGGACAATACCCGACCATCAGCGTAACCGCCGCTGGGCGGGAGTGGTTGCGCCGGCGGGATAGTTTGACGCTGGAACTGCGAGTGGATGATACGCCGACCCAGCAGAAGCGAGCAAAAGCCGATGCAGAAGCCGGACAATCCAAAGCATACAGCATGGAAGAGATACGTAAGGAATACCCCAAGGCTTACGAACCCTGGACTGCCGAAGCTGATGAAGAATTGCAACGACTGTATAACACAGCACCAAGCATTGCTCAGCTCGCCGTCCATTTTGGTCGCCGCCCCGGTGCAATTACGGCTCGCTTGAACCGACTGGGGCTAGACCCGGATAAATTTGGAGACGACAGGTTGGTGACCAACGCCGCTGGTATCTCTGACGGCCAAGCGCTTTTTGAAAAGTTGCGCGCTGTGCGGCTACAGTTTGCCAGAGAACAAAAAGTTTCACCCTTTGTGGTGTTCAGCAACGCTACATTGCTCGGACTTGCCGCGTCCAAACCTGCCGACCGGGAATCTATGTTGCGCGTGTCCGGCGTGGGGCCGGCGAAGTTTGAGCGGTATGGAGAGGCTTTTCTGGCGGCGATACGGGAATATATCGGTCAAGTATCCCCATAACAGTAGGGGCGAATAATCATTCGCCCCTGCTGGATTCCGGCTTTCGCGGGAATGACGTTTCGGGTCGGTCTAGGTCCCGTACCGCGCCGCGGCGTTGGGGTCGCTGTATTCCACGTTCTTGGTGGCCCAGAAGGCGGTGGCGATGTCGTCGCAGGCGGCGACCAGGGCCTCGGCGTTGTCCATGCTGACGGTCTGCTTGCACTGGCCGGCCAGCTTGAGGGCGGCGTTGAACTTGGCGGCGATGTCGTTGGCGTCAGTGTTCGGCCAGGCGTAGTCGGCCCACAGGATGCGCAACTCTTCCTTGCACTTCTCGGCGTGCTCTTCCTTCACCGTCACGTAGCGGGAGAAGGTATTGGCGAAAGCCTGCCGCTCGTTGGCGGGAGCGCCGGGCTGGGGGGCCTCCAGGTTCTGCATCCGCAGCACCATCTTCTGCACGGTCTGGGCCGCCATCTTGGCGACGACGGGGTCATAGATGCCGCAGGGAATGTCGCAGTGCGCGTGGGCCGTGCGGGGCTTCAGGAACGCGATGGGATTGAACATCGTGGGCAGTCTCCTTTTGGGTGGGTCTCGGTAGGTGGCAAAAACGCGGAGCGAATTGCCGTCATACGCCGGATGATTTCGGCAAAAATGCTAGCGCAAATCGCCGCATGGCGCAAGGGCAGCGATGGCGCCGTGGTCACCAAAACGCCTGCCGAGATTATTCGCCGGCACTCCTATCGGGCCTCTGGTACACTGGAAGGCGCGACTTTTGAAGCCCGCATCGTACTTCGGACGGAATGGTATCCCGATGCCCCATAGTCCAGGAGTTTTCACCATGGTTGATACCTACATCTATGGCGATATCGGAATCGTTGGCGCGGAGACCGCCAGGCAATTCAACTTTCTGGTAGTCAAAGATGCCCACCACATCGGCCTGCCTCAATCGGACATCGATGCCTTGGGTTTGAAGCCGTCCTTGTTGGCTACTCCGAAAGAAAAAGGCGGTCACGCTCGAACGCTTGACGACAGGGCCTACGAAGCCGGAGTACATTTTGAAACGTCCTACATCGAACTCGACGTGCTACCGGAGCCTGTGCCCACGGTGGGGGTTGCGGCGTTGCGCAAGCTGGGGTTCGAGATTGACTTGGAGCAAGGGCGCATCGCCAGACCGGCCGAACCGCTAAAAATCTACCGGGGCCTGATGCCGTATATGCTGGACGTATCTGATTTGCAGTCCGCGAGTTGATGCTTCAATAATCGCCCATGGCTACATCCCACACATGCCTGTTCATGTTGGTATTGGGATGCTGTAAGACACTGGATTCGTCCGGGTTACCGTCGGCGGTTACAAGCCGTTGCGAGATTTGGGGTTCAAGGTTGACCCGGTGAACGAGCTCATTGAGCAGTGGGCGGATGGCCAGAAAGGGCTGACGTTTTTGCTGGAACGTGGCGAGGTTCAAGAATGATACTAGGCACCAAAGAAATCGAGCGGCGGCTAGATAACGGGGAAATTTTCCGCAAAGATACAGTCTCAAAATCCTCAATCAAAGAGGCGTCGTATGCCTTGCGGATGGCTGATACTGGTATGGTAATCGACGGCGAAGTGTTCAGCCCTGACGGAGATCCATACCCAAATCCCATTATAGAGATCAAACCCGGGCGCATCGCCATTCTGTCCACCAAGGAGCGGCTTTGTATGCCGGGGGACTTGGTGGGGAAATTAGGCGTTCGTCTCGATTTTGCATCAAGAGGTTTGGCTGGCTTGATGGGTATCCAGGTCGATCCTTATTATGGTATGGACCATCCAACAAAAGACGAACGACTGTTCATAAAAGTCGCCAATTTGGGTAATGAGACCGTTAAAATCAATCCCAGCGATGCGGTTTTCAACATAGAGTTTTCCGAAGTCGAAGGTGCTACCAAACCTGATCCACCGAAGCGTCCAACTTGGGACAGGCTCTTGGAAGAACTAGCCAATCAAGAGCATAGCGACTGGACTTTTGTTGCCAGAGTGCAAACGGACTTGGACAAACGCGCTGACGAACTCGAAAGCCAAATGTCAAAAGACCTGACTGAAACTAGAGCACAGCAGCAGCGAGAATTATCTGGCGTCCGCGATAACCAACAATCCGTGGTGTTGTTTGGTGTGTTTTTGGTGGCAATCACCATCTTAGCCGTGGTGATCGGTGTGATCCTCAGGGTAGAAGGCGCACCTAGCTGGCTTCCCAATGGGGGATGGATTTTGCTTCTGGTGCTGTGCAGCATCGCAGCTATTGGCATACTTGCCTTCATGGGGGTTGTAGGATGGGGATATTGGATGTCAACTAAACGGTACTACAAAAACCCATCAGGATCGAATGCGCCATCTGGGAGCATACCGACGGAAACATCGGGTGCTGACCACCACCTAATGACGTGACCACGATGACCACCATATCCAAACCCACTACCGACATCTCCACCGCCATCGTGCCGGACGGGGCAATCGTGCTGCGCCTGGCCGCCTTGGGCGTTGACCACCGGGCAGACGACTTCCCGGAGCGCTTCATCGCCTTCTGCGAGCAGAACGACCTGTACGAGATGGAGATTACCGCCGAGGGGGAGCTGCTGATACTGCCTATGACCGGATACCGAGGCAACAAACAAGAACTTTATATGTCCACCTTCCTCGCCAATTGGGAACTCGCCAACGGGGGCAGCGCCTCGTCGCAAACAGTGCGCTTCCGCCTGCCTTCCGGCGCGGTGCTGGGGCCGGATGCGGCTTGGATAACTCAGGAGAGGCTCGATGCGCTGCCGGAGCGCGAAAGGGAAACGATCATAGAAGGCGTGCCGGATTTCGTCGTGGAAATCCGCTCCCGCACCGATAACTTGCGCCCGTTGCAAAACAAAATGACACAGTGGATGGCCGGCGGGGTGCGCCTGGGCTGGCTGATTGACGCCCGCCAGCGGCAGGTACACATCTATCGCGCCGGACAGATGGAGCCGCAGTTACTGGAAGATCCGGAAACATTGGACGGAGAAGACGTGCTGCCCGGCTTTTCCTTTCCAGTGCGGAAGTATATCTTCGACATATGACTACTACTAACCCATCCCCCGTCACCCTCCCCAACCTCCGCGTCCTGGAGGTCGCGTCGTTCATCCCCGGCCCCTACTGCGGCAAGCTGCTGGCGTCCCTGGGCGCCGAGGTCATCAAGGCCGAGCCGCCCGGCGCCGGCGACCCATCCCGTCGTCGCGGTCCGTTTCCCGACGAGATTCCCCATCCCGAGCGCAGCGGGCTGTTCCTCTACCTGAACACCGGTAAGAAGAGCGTCACCCTGAACCTGGAAAACCCCGCCGGCCGGGACCTGCTGCGCCAACTGGTCGCCCGCGTCGATATGGTGGTGCACGACCACACGCCGGCCAATGCCGCCGCCGTGGGTCTGGACGGCGACTCCCTGCTCGCCGCCAACCCCGGTGTCATAGTCACCGCCGTCACGCCTTTCGGCAGCAGCGGCCCCTACACCGACTACCGCGCCGGACACCTGGCCGCCTTCCACGCCGGCGGCGAGGGCTGGCTGCTGCCCAACGGCCTCGCGCTGGACACCTTCCCCGACCGTCCGCCCATCGTGGCCGGCGCCAACATGGGCGACTACCAGGCCGGCCTCACCGCCGCCGTGGGCGCGGTGGCCGCCGTGTATCATCGCCTGGGAGCAGAGGGCGACCGCCGAGGCCAGACGGTGGACGCCTCGGCCCAGGAAGCCCAGCTGTCCGTCGGCTACATGCCCATCCAACGCCACGAGTCCGAGGGCATCACCGAGGACCGTTTCTCCCGCTACTTCCGAGTGGGCGGCGTCCTGCCGGCCTCCGACGGCTACGTGGAACTGCTCACCCTGGAGTCGCGCCAGTTTGACGGCCTGCTGGCCTTCATGGGCAATCCCGACTGGGCGACATCGGAGATGTTCCGCGATCCGGCCACCCACGGCCCCGAACTCAACCGCCACCTGCGCCAGTGGTTCGCCCAGCACACCCGCGAATGGCTCTACGCCGAAGGCCAGGCCCACGGCGTCCCCATCGCCCCCTACTACACCCCCGCCGAGGTCTTCCAAAGCCCCCAGCAACGCCAGCGCGGCTTCTACTCCCAGGTGAACCACCCCGCCACCGGCCCCCTGGAATACACCGGTGCCCCCTTCCAACTCAGCGAAACCCCCTCCACCCTGACCCGCGCCCCCCTGCTGGGCGAGCACAACGCGGAGGTGTACGGCGGGCTGCTGGGGTATGCGGCACGGGAGCTGTCGGCGCTAGGGAGGGCGGGGGCGATGTAGAGCAGTGCTCCGTCTTGCCCAGAAATCGTTCCACATCCAACGGCAATGACTGATGACAACACCGATTTTTGACATCACGCCGTTCCTTGACCAGGATGAAGGCCAGCACTTCGAACGTAAATCGCTGTTCGAGGGACCGGACGGCACCAAGAAGTCGCGTAATCGCCGCGCCGTGCGCGACGAGGTTGCGGAAAACGTGGCCGCTTTCGCCAACGCCGAGGGCGGCATCCTTATCCTGGGCATTGAAGACGACGACCTTAGCGTTACCGGCCACAAGCTGCCAAAACGGGCGGTGGACGACATCCTGGCAACGCCGCGCAATCGCTTGATTCCCCCACAACCCGAAGGCTTTGTGGTTGTCGTTGAGGGTTGCGAACTGCTGGTTTTTGATGTGCCGATGGAGGATGTTCCCGTTCGCGTGGATGGCGACGGTTTCCCGCTCCGCATTGGCGATCAGACGGTTCAATCCAGCGAAAGCCAAATCAACACGCTCAAGTTCAACGGGATGGCTGCGAGTTGGGAAAGTAGGCAGTCGTCGTCCACTCTGACCGACCTGGATGACGAACTGTTGGAATCGGCGCGGCAAAACGCGGGCTTGTCCGCACTGACCAATGAAGAGTACCTGTTAAAACGCAAACTAGCCGACCGACGTGGACGCAGATTAGTGCTGCGCAACGCCGCCGAGTTGCTGTTTGCTCGCAACGGCCCCGAACACCCCAACGCCGGCGTCCGCCTGTTCCGCGTCATTGGCACGGAACGCCGTAGCGGAGTGGAATACAACGTTGAAGAGCGCCCGCGCAGCGAGGGCAACCTGACCACGGTCATTGCGGAAGTCAGCGACGCCATCAGCGGTATGCTGCGGCGTCCTTCTCGCCTGGTGGGCAACCGTTTCCAGGAAACTCCCGAATACCCGGATTTCGCTTGGCTTGAAGCATTGTTCAACGCAGTGGCGCACCGTGATTACGGGGCTATGGGAGCCTGCACGGAAATCCACATATTCGACGACCGTATGGAAGTAGCCAGCCCGGGATCGCTGGTTGCCGACCTTACCCTGGACGAACTGTCCGACTCGAACGTAAGCACTACAGCCGCAATCCCCGTATCGTTCGGGCGTTGGTGGACCTTGGCTTGGCGCGTGACCAAGGAGAAGGCATCCCGCGTATGTTCGCGGAGATGGCCGATGCCTTCCTCCCCAAGCCGGAGATACAAGCCAACCACCGAGGCGTTACCATTATCCTGCGTAACACCCCTACCCTGAGCGACTCCGACCATGAATTCATCTCACGACTGGACCTCGCGGGACTCTCCCGCAATGAATTCCGCGCTTTGCTCCGCGCTCACCGTCAAGGCCAGATCGATAACGCCGCCCTGCGCGGTTTATCCGGCCTCGATACGCTAAACGCCAGCCGACTGCTGCGCGGTCTTTGCGACAAAAACTTGTTGGAACTCCATCCCCATGGTTCTAACAGCTACTACACCCTGACTTCCGCTCTTATGACGCCCGTCAGCGCGAAAGTTCGGGAGTCCGAACCCGAAGTTGGGGAGCTCGCGCCGGAAGTTGGGGAGTTCGAACCCGAAGTTGGGGACCTTGAACCTGTAACTGGAGAGCTCGATCCCGAAGTTGGGGAGCTTCCAATACGCATTCGAGAGCGCATTGCCCGACTTGGCCAGCGGCCCCCCCGCGAGCGCGTACAAGCGGTCATCCAAGACATATGCTCGCAAGGGATATGGGTAACTTCCTTGGAAATATCTCAGTATCTCAACCGTAAACAGGGTAACCTCACGTGGAATTACCTCTCCCCCATGGTGGAAAGCGGCCTGCTTGAAAGGCGATTCCCGGAAAATGTTACCCACCCCCAACAAGCTTACCGTTCCGTCACCTCCCAGCTTACGCTTCCGCTGACGTAGCATTCCTCGCCATCACTCCGCCCCCGCCCGTTCCAGGTTCAGCGCCAGCAGCCGCTCCAGTATCTCCCCGTCTTCCAAATCCGCCGGCCATCCATAGGCGTCTGACACCGCCGCGTCCAGCGCCCGGTGCGCGTTGTCCAGCCAAGTGGGACGCTGGTTGTACAGGTTGGTCAGCGTCCGGCTGTCGTTCTCCCGCAGCCGGTTCAACTCCGCCGCCGCATCGGCGATGGCTTGGCGCTGATCGTCAGTGGGATGGGGAAACGGGAACGTCTCAAAGCAGGTGGATACGATGTAGCGTGGACGGCTTTCCAATTGTGTACCCATGGTGAAAGCCCAAACTGTATGTATTTTACTGTTTAGTATCCCAAACATATACTCATCATCACTTGCAATCGCTATGACCGAATTGGACGGCAGAGTATCGGCGTCCAACCATACGAAGAAACGATGCTTGGCAGTTACCGATGTCCCGATGTAGCGCTGCAACGGCAACAAAGTTTTGCGCATTTCAGTTGCCGGATAACCGTGCAACCACCAGTTTTCCGCGCGCCATCGCATCCTGTTCTTTACCCGCTCAGGCATTACCCTCACTTTGACGTACTCAAAAGGGGCTTCATATAGGGCAGCTTGTTCCTCCGGCATATCGGTGCCAAAGTCTATAACCTTTGGTGCTAGTTTGAGACGATTTTGAAAATGCCACGAGGTTCCCCTATGCTGCGAGTTGAGAACACTCCGCAGCGAGGAACCCCATGAACATCTCCGATTTTATCA
>DAOUJY010000034.1:0-5285 GCA_034421995.1 Dehalococcoidia bacterium
CGGTACAATGGCATCGGGCAGGGTGAGCATGGCTGGGCCTTTAGTGGAATTTGGGTCAGGCCAGCTTACCCTGTCCTTTTACTTTTCTAAAAATGCGTAAAGCCTAGCTTAGGGGGCAAGATCATGCCATACCCAGGATTGGATTTAACGGGGCGCAAGGCGCTGGTCACGGGCGCGGCGCGGGGCATCGGCGCGGCGCTGGCCCTGGGACTGGCCCAGGCCGGCGCCGACGTGGCGGTGAGCGATCTGGCGACGGACGAATCCTGGGAAGGGCTGTCCGACACGGTCATCCGCATCCGGAATGAGGGGCGCGTGGGTATAGCTTGCGACCTCGATGTCCAGGACGTGCCGGAGATCAACCGCACGATCCGGCGCATGGCGGACGATCTGGGCAGGCTGGACATCCTGGTGAACAACGCCGGCATCCGCCGGCGCGCTCCCGCCCTCCAGGTCACGGAAGAAGACTGGGACGCAGTGTTGGATACCAATCTGAAAGGGGCATTCTTCTGCGCCCAGGCCGCGGCCCGGCTGATGATCCCCAACGGTTTTGGGCGCATCATCAACATCGCGTCGCAGATGGCGGTGGTAGGAGCGGTGAACCGGGCGGCCTACTGCGCCAGCAAGGGCGGCCTCGCCAACCTGACGCGGGTATTGGCGCTGGAATGGGCCCAGCACGGCATCACCGTCAACGCCATCGGCCCGGGCCCCACCACCACACCCGGCCTGCTGGAGGCGGACGACCGCGACGCCGACGAGGTGGCCGCGGAAATGGCGATCAAGATGCCCCTGGGCCGGCGCATGGACCCGGAGGAACTGGTGGGCGCGGCGATCTACCTGGCCAGCGACTCGGCGGGCGCGACGACGGGACATCTGCTGGTGGTGGATGGTGGGTGGACGGCGTTGTAGAATTGTGACGAGTGCATTGTTGTTACGAATGTAGGGGCGAATAATTATTCGCCCCTACTACGCGGGAGGCGCTATGAAGTTCGGGATGTTTTACGAGTTGCAGATGCCCCGGCCGTGGACGGACACGGCGGAGTACGACACGCTGTGGAACGCGGTGCGGCAGGTGCAGTACGCCGAGGAGATGGGTTTTGAGCGGACGTGGTTGGTGGAGCACCACTTCCTCACCGAGTTCGCCCACTCGTCGGCGCCGGAGGTGATGCTGGCGGTGATGGCCCAGCACACGAAGAAGATGCGTCTGGGCTTCGGCGTGGTGTTGGCTCCGGTGCATCATCCGCTGCACGTGGCGGCGCGGGCGTCCACCCTGGACATCCTGAGCGACGGCCGGGTAGATGTGGGCGTGGGCCGCACCAAGGGGCCGTACCAGCTGACGCCCTTCGGCACGGACGTGGCCCAGACCCAGAGCATGATGGTGGAAACGCTGGAATGCCTGCCCCGGATGTGGTGCGACGAAGTGTTCAGCCACGACGGGGAGAACTGGACGATACCGCCCCGGGAGGTCATACCCAAGCCCTTGCAGCAGCCCCACCCGCCCCTGTGGATGGCCTGCACCCAGGAGGACACCTTCCGCCTGGCCGGACAGCTGGGCGTCGGCTGCCTGGTGAACACGCTGGGCGGCACCGACAAGACGCGAGGACTGGTGAATGCCTATTACGAGGCCATTGAGAACGCTGTTCCCGTTGGGCGATTCATCAACCGGCAGGTGGTGGCGTCCACCATCGGTTTCTGCGACGAGGACGACGCCAAAGCCCGGCAGAAAGGAGCCGAGGTCGCCGCGTGGTACCTGGAGCAGAGCCGCCAGCGGTTCGTGCTGGAATGGGCCGGCGTGGATCCCGACGCGGTGCCGGATGAGTACAAGTTCTACGTCCAGGGCGGCGCGGTGCGCGGCGGCGGCGGGCCTCTGGATTCCGGCTTGCGCCGGAATGACGGGGGTGGGGTGGAGGAGTTGCTGGCCGGCGGCGGCTACTGCGTCGGCGACCCCGACGCCTGCATCCGGGTGATTGAAGAGTTTGAGGCCATGGGCGTGGACGAGATCATGCCCATTTTCCAGGCCGGCTACGCGACGCACGACGAGGTGATGAACTCCATCCGGCTGTTCGGGGAATACGTGATACCCTATTTTCGTGCGAAAGAAGGCCGATAAAGCGCGGTGAATGTCTCATTGTCATTGCGAGCGCAGCGTGGCAATCTCGCCGCTGGAGCGAATGACGCTGTGCTGGCGGGATTGCCACGTCGCTACGCTCCTCGCAATGACAGGGGAATATTTGATACCTCATTTTCGTGCGAAAGAAGGCCGATAAAGCGCGGTGAATGTCTCGTTGTCATTGCGAGCGCAGCGTGGCAATCTCGCCGCTGGAGCGAATGACGCTGTGCTGGCGGGATTGCCACGTCGCTACGCTCCTCGCAATGACAAAGGAACCGCCACGAAGTACGGGAGATATTGATGACGACTCTTGAACAGCCGGGGACGATCGCGCAACCAAGCGATATTCGCAGAACCGGGACGCCGGTGGTGTCGGTGGTTGCCACCACGCCGGAAACGGTGCTGGCCGACGTGGAGCGGGCGATGCGACTGGCCGGCGCGGAGCAGGTCCTGTCGCCGGAGCAGGAGACGCTGCTGAAAATCAACATCTCGTGGCAGCACTGGTATCCGGGATGCTCGACGACGCCGTGGCAGTTGGAGGGCGCCATCTGCGGGTTGCAGAACATGGGCCATCGCGATCTCATCGCCGCGCACAACGGGACGGTGGTGGTGGATTCCTTTGAGGGCGAGGTCAACAACAAGCACAAGCCGGTGCAGGACAGGTACAACCTGCGCACGGTTCACCTGGACACGCCGCCGGAGCCGTGGGTGCGCTACGAACCCACGGCCGAGATGCTGGTCCTGGACGACATCTATCCCGAAGGCATCGAGATACCCAAGATATTCGCCGGCAAGAACATCGTGCATCTGCCCACCATGAAGACCCACGTGTTCACCACTATGACCGGCGCGATGAAAAACGCCTTCGGCGGCCTGCTGCACCGCAAGCGCCATTGGACCCACTCGGTGATTCACGAAACGCTGGTGGACCTGCTGGCGATACAGCAGGAGATCCACCCCGGCATCTTCGCCGTGACCGACGGCACCTTTGCCGGCGACGGGCCGGGACCGCGGGCCATGCGGTGGCACGTCAAGAACCGCATCGTGGCCGGCGCCGACCAGGTGGCCGTCGATGCGGTGGCGGCATCCATGATGGGTTTCGACCCGCTGTCCCTGCGCTTCATCCGCCTGGCCCACGAGCGCGGCCTGGGCGTGGGCGACCTGCGCGACATCGAGGTGGTCGGCGACGAACCGGACATCAGCCGCGTCAACTGGAACTTCGCGGACAACGAAAACACCTTCGCCAGCCGGGGCCAGAAGCTGATCTACTGGGGGCCGCTGAAGCCGCTGGAAAACGCGCTGCTGCGCTCGCCGCTGGCGGGGTGGGCCTATGCGGCGAGCAACCTCTATCATAACGGGTACTGGCTGAATACAATAGGGAAGGGACGGGTGCGGAAGGCGCTGCGGACGGAGTGGGGGCGGCTGTGGGAGAGCTATTAGTCTGGCGGTGAAGGGTTGGAGTAGAATGGGTTGACAGAGGTGGCGATGATGCATATTACGGGGATGCGGATCCATGATTTTCCGCCCTTCACGGAATGGGCGGAGTTCACATTCGACAAGCGGGTGAACCTGCTAGTTGGGGCCAACGCGACTGGGAAAAGCACGGTACTCAGAGTACTGCGTGGCCTGCATGGTTTGTCAAACGATGACGAAATCCCGTTGGACAGCGCAGGAAACTATAATTTTTTGGTTACCGTTAGTAGCGATTGGCCGAAAGCATGGAATCCTGATTTTGGTGAAATGATGCCAACATGGAATACGTTGCCTATGGCAGCAATCTCATCTGCACGGAATAGCTTACCTCAGACACGTGACCCACTCTCCCCACAGGATAAACTGAGTCAAGCAGAAATGTTTGACGGGAGTATGTGGCACCTGGCTCATGGTGATGATCTTTATGGTTGTCAATTCGATGGAGCACAAGTAGAATTGATTGGCAATCTATTGGCAGATGAGGCTCGCAATATGTTTTATCAAGGCAGTCCAAAGCATTACGCCTACACTAATTTCAAAAATTCAATACAGATTAGCTTTGATTGCGCTAGGAGTATTTGTTCAGAGGTAATATATGGATCAACGCCGCACAATTTTATCGCAAACGAATGGGATATGAATTACGATCTGCTTGCAAACCCGGATGTTCGTGTTGGGATGTCCATAGACACTATTGATGCCAATTTTCTAGAGGCCCATAGCTTGAGTTCTGGAACTCAGACTGTGCTATTGTGGATTCGATGGCTAGCGTTCAAGATGCTGTACCATTATGACTTTGAGGACGGGTGGGAGAAACAGCCGGCCATCCTACTCATTGACGAAATTGAGAACCACTTGCATCCCACCTGGCAGCGCCGCGTCATTCCCGCGTTGCTGGAGCACTTCCCCGGCTTGCAGATTTTCGCCACCACGCACTCGCCGTTTGTGGTGGCGGGGTTGAAGGCGGGGCAGGTGCATCTGCTGAACCGGGATGCCAACGGCGTCGTTACGGCCAGCACCAATACCGAGGACATCGTGGGGTGGACGGCGGATGAGATATTGCGGACGATGATGGGCGTCCAGGACCCGACCGATGATGAAACGGCCCGGAACGCCGCAGAGCTGCGGCAACTACGGGATGAAGGGCCGCGAGCGGACGAGGGCGAGGAAGCGGAGCGCCAAAAACGCATGCAGCAGCTCCGCCGCCTGGTTGACCGTGACCTGCTGGCTGGAGGCCCGATGGCCCGGCGACGCGAAGAATTCGCCAACCGGTTCCGGGAGGCGATGGCCCGGCGGCGCGAGGAAGAACTGAACCAGGACAACGGGTAGCAATGCACGGGGTTAAACGTTCGCCTGAACCCGATTACTTCGATGCTATCCGTTGCCGGTATGACGGCTGGGATGAACTGTACGGCACGGCCGGGGATGAGGTCAGGAGTTGCCGGGGGCGCCAGCCGGCCCCGTGCTGCGCTGCGTATCTACATGGGCTTGACGGCGATGGCATACGTCAGGAAGTCAGGAACGCTCTGCGGGCCGATTTCTCAGGAATATGCGGCTACTGCGAACAGGATTGCACCAGCATGGTGACGGTGATAGAGCACTTTCGACCACGCTCGATGTTCCCAGACGCATGGATAACGTGGGTCAACCTGGTGTACGCTTGTGAACGTTGCGATTACCAGAAGTCAGATAAGTGGCCTGGTGA
>DAOUJY010000035.1:0-2277 GCA_034421995.1 Dehalococcoidia bacterium
CCGGCAAATCCTGCTTCTGACAATGACTTTGCAATCTTCCTGCGTCACTCCGGCGAAAGCCGGAGTCTGGAAGTCGCAATGTGAAATAATCGGAACGATGGTTAACGATTTCGAGCGCTGGATTCCGGCTTTCGCCGGAATGACGGTACCAACCGCGTAGGTCCTGTGACAAATCGGGCGAAACTGGGTACGCGCGAGGATTTTCGACCCGCCAGCCGCATCGCTGAAATACGATATAATTCCCAACAATTTCTTGCCGCGATAGGTGGTGTGATGCGAAAAGCAATGCTCGGCAACATTGGCATTACCGCGTTGGCGCTGGCGAACATCGTCCTGTGGTTCATCTTTCTGCCTCTGGAACCCGACACTCCCCAGGGCCAGAACCGCCAGTTGACGGCCGAAATCATCAGCTCGACGGCCATGATTCTGATGGCCTGCGCCCTGTTCCTCTCCACCCGGCCCCGCTTCATGGAACCCCTTTTCGGCGGCCTGGACAAGATGTACCACGCCCACAAGAACGCGGCGCTGGCCGCCCTGCTCATGATAGTGGCGCACTTCCTGGTCATGCCCATAGGCGCCGGCGACATCATCACCGAGACCGGCGAAGAGATCTCCCTGGTGCCGGTGACCTTCTTCAACACCTTCCTCGCCGGGCTGTCCGTGCCGCCCGGCGTGCTGCTGGTATTGGGCGAGACCCTGGGACTGCTGGCCTTCGCCGGCCTGCTGCTGCTGGTGCTCCTCACCGTTGCGCCGCGCCTGCCGCTGGTCGGGCGGTTCACCCGCTTCTCCTACAGCCGGTGGCTGAAAACCCACAAGTTCATCGGCCTTTTCTTCATCATGGGCTTTTTCCACGCCATAACCCTGGAGTCCAGGGTTATAACCGAGCCGGTCCTGTTCGCGTATCTGACCGTGGCCGCCGCCGTCGGAACGGTCTCCTATCTGTACACGGAATTGCTGGCCGGGTTGTTCAAGCGGCGGTTCCGGTTCCTGGTGGACGCCGTCCATCGCCTGAACGGCACCACCCTGGAGGTGGTCCTGCAGCCGCAGGGACGGCGGCCGCTCTTTACGGCGGGGCAGTTTGCCTTTGTGAGTTTCCCCGGCGAGCGAGGCTTGAAAGAACCCCATCCCTTCACGGTCAGCAGTTCGCCCGGCGAGGACCAGGTACGCTTCACCATCAAAGCGTCGGGCGACTGGACCCGCCATCTGAACGCCAACCTGGCGGCGGGCGCTCTGGCCCGGGTGGACGGCTGCTATGGCCGGTTCAACTACAAAACCGGCGGCCGGGAACAGGTCTGGGTGGCCGGCGGCATCGGCGTTACGCCCTTCCTGAGTTGGGTCCGGGACTTCGGGGACGCCCCGGACGCCGACGTGGACCTGTTCTACTCGGTGCGCAGCAGCGACGACCTGCTGTTCCACGACGAATTGACCGACGCCGACCGCCCCCGCGACGGTTTTCGTTACCATCCCTGGATTTCGGCAACGGATGGCAATCTCACCGTAGAGCGGATTGCCGAGCTTTGCCGGGGTGAGATCGCGGCCAAGCACGTCTATCTGTGCGGCCCGCCGGGGATGATGGCGGCGATGGAACGCGGGTTCAAGGGGTTGGGCGTGCCCGGCCGGAACATTCACTTCGAGGAATTCAACTTCCGCTAGCGCTCGTCTTCCAAAACGCGAGGAGACACCAAAATGGCCACAGCCCGAATCACGACACCCGAACCGACGCGCCGCCGCCTTTTCGCGCCGGCGCTCCTGGCGGCGGCCCTGGCCCTGCTGGCCGGGCTGTTCGCGCTGTCGCCCCGGCCCGCCGACGCCGAAGGCCCGCCGCCGCCGGGTCCGGTGGCCAGCCTGCTGCTGGAGGCCACGACGGACAGCGTGACGGCGAGCTGGCAAGCCCCGGAGAATGGCGGCGCGCCCAAGAGCTACATCGTGCATCTGAAACCGGAGGACGGCTCCAAGGGCAAAATCCGGCGCCCCCTGGCGGACAAGACCAGCGTCACCTTCCGCAACCTGGAGAGCGGCGCAACCTACCGGGTCAGCGTCCGGGGCAAGAACGCCGGCGGCAAGGGCCCGCGCACCTGGGGCAGCATCACCCTACCCGAACCCGAACCCGAACCGCAGCAGCAGGATTCGGCCAAGACCTTCTCCATCACCAGCACGGCCAGCGCCGCCGAGGGCGCGGACGCCACGCTGACCATCACTCTGAGCGAGGTCGCCCCGACCGGCGGCATTGCGTTCACGGTGACGGCGGGCTACTCCGACCCATCCACCGCTGTGTCT
>DAOUJY010000036.1:0-1691 GCA_034421995.1 Dehalococcoidia bacterium
GGTTTATCACTGTCAGCCGGCGACCCTGATGTACGAGAACTTCCCGTCACCCTGTACCACCGAATGGTGGATTCCCTCGCTTACGCGGCTTGAATTGCGTAAAGCCTAGCTTGAAGGCCGCGCTAGGGGCGGCGGGCGCGTCGAACCCGGTTGTTGGATGTTGAAGGGTCATCTGGTTTCTCGTCTGTCCAGGAGATTGGCGTAGATTCGCTCGATCTCCCGCGCGTGCTCGCCCATGTCCGGCACGTTGCCGTCGCCTGACTGGAGGTAGCCCCGGCGTCCCAACTCTTGCGCCCATTGGGGCGCGTCCACCAGCCGCTGCATCTGAACGGCGAGCGACTTCGGGTCCCGGTGCTTGAACAGGAGCCCGTTCTCCTCGTGGCCCACGTACTCGGCCATGCCGCCGTAGTCGGCGGTGACCACCGGTACGCCGGCCTGGAGTGCCTCGTGGATGACCAGTGGCGAATTCTCGGCCCAGATTGAAGGAACCACGATGGCGTCGCAGTGGTCGAACACGTCGGACACGATGTCCTGGTTGCGGTACTCGCTCAACCATTCCACGCGGTCGCCGGCGTCGTCGCCCAGCGCCTCAGCCATCCGCTTCAGCCCAGCGGTTTCGACGCCCCGGTCTCGACCCCAGATGCGGAGTCTGGGCCGGCCGGTCAGTTGACCGAAGGCTTGTATGAGGTGGTTCACTCCCTTGGCCGGGATGTGGGTGCCGATGTAGCCGAAGGCGAAGGTCTCGTTCCGGCGTCGCGCTCTATCCGCCATACGGTCCCGGTGGAAGCCGTAGTCGAGGTAGATGAGCTTGTCCTCGGGGAGGTCAAAATCGTCGCGGAACCGTCCCAGCAGGTAGCGGGCTGGCGCGAGGAACACGTCCACCGCATTGCACACCCGCCGGACGTGAGCCATGCGCCGGTTCACCCAGCCGGTCCAATAGGCCGCGTCCTGTTCGAACTCGTCGTCATCATTGCCGAAGTAGCGGCGGTAGCAGCGGACCGCGCACTTACGGTCGTCCTGCCCGTCGCAGACTGGCCAGGGCTGTTGGCCGGCGTCCTCGTACATCTGGATGAACTGGCCCCGTGGGCACATTAGCCAGTAATCGTGCAGGGTGAAAACTACCGGTATGCTTCGTTCCTTCGCCGTAAAGACCAGGGAGGTGGACAGGTGGTTCAGGTGGCCGATATGCACCACGTCGGGCTGCATCTCGTCCAGCAAACGGGTGAAGGCGGCGTCAACAGACCGGTGGCTGTAGCCGTCGCGGGCGCGGGCCATGTTGATCACGTGCAGCGAGACCCGCGGGTCTGCGGGGTCCGTCTCCCGCTGCATGGCGTACTCGGGCAGGAAGGCGTTCTCCTGGCGCGTGAAGACGTGAACCTCGTTCCTTTCCGCCAAAGCTTGGCACAGCCCCTGGGTGTACACCTCGGAACCGGCGTTGTAGCGCATGGGGTAGCCGTGGATTACTTGCAGTACTTTCATGACGTCCAAAATCGTTGCCGTTTGTTTGATGCGGAGGCGGTGCGCCCGACAGCATAGCGCAAAACCGGCCCAACATGCGGGACCTGTGAATCCCAAACCAAGGAAATTTCGCTACTCGGAGTTCGACTGAACAATGGCTGAAAACCGTTGATACGGTCAGGAATATCGTTCCACAATGCCAGTCGTGTGATCCGACGGTCTGTCTGCAAATA
>DAOUJY010000037.1:0-3116 GCA_034421995.1 Dehalococcoidia bacterium
GACCACCGCCTGGCGGAGTGGCTCAAGGCGCGCCACCGGGAACGGGGCGAGCTGGCCGAAGCCCTCGCCCTCGCCAAACGGCTGCTCCTGGCACGCCCCCATCTCGCCGGGTACCAGGAGGTCAGGGAGTTGTCCCTGCAACTGGGCGTCTGGCGGGAACTGCGTCCGGACCTCCTGGCCCAGTGGTCCGCCGCCGGTCGGCACGATCTGCTCACCGACATTCACCTGGAGGAGGGCGACATCGACCTGGCCCTGAGATTGGTGCGCCAGAGGCAACGCCGTTTCCCCCAACAGGCTGAGCAACTGATCCGGGTGGCCCAGGCCGCCTCGGAGACGCATCCCCACGCCGCCGTCGACATCTACCTGCAGCAGGCGGAGATTCTGATCGAGGGCCGCGGCCGGGAAAACTACCGGCGGGTGTGTGATTGCCTGACCAGGGTGCGGGACATCCACCGGCAACTCGGGGAAGAACCGGCGTGGAGCGACCTCATCACCCAGCTGCGGGAACGCCATCGACGGCTGCCCGCGCTGCGGGAGGAGCTGGACAGCTCCGGGCTGTGAGTTCACGCCGGCGACGGCAATATCGCGCCCCGGGAGGCTGCCGGATTGCATCCTGGTCCCGGCGCCTTCTGCCACGTCATGTCACCAACTCTTCCCGGCGCCTATTCGCAGTAGCGGGCGTGATCGGCCCTGAGCTCCGCCATGGTGACCTCCCCTCGCTCCAGTTGAACGCGGGTCCGCGCCGCCACCGCCTCGACGCTCAGCGGCACCGCCCCCACCGCTCCGGGCACCCTCAGCCGATGCAAGGCGGTGTTGGGGTCTGCCATGCACTCCGCGTACCTGCGCACCATCCGTTCGTCGGCGTCCACCCCGCAGGCCAACGCAGCCCACAGGCAGACCATCATTGCGGGCGCTTTCCACCACCGATGCACGGCCGGCTACCCCAGGCGCCTGCGACAACCATCCGTCAGGGGCGACCCGAGCCGTCGGCCAGCGGCTGCCCCACTCTCTCGTCGAACATCTGGGAGTTCGCCGCCGCGGCGAACTCGGGATCGACGAAGTAGCTCCGCAGCGGGCTGTTGGCCCCCACCGGCCGGGACAGGATCACCCCACGTTCCCGCTGGAACTGGCGCAGCGCGCGGCCCATCCGCATCACCAGCAAGCTCAGATCCCTCGGCTTCAGCTCCATATGCTGGCACCGGACGCTCCGGTGGACGCTCGACGCGCCGCCCTGCCAGATGTGCTGCGTACCCGACGGGCCGCCGGATTCAGCCCAGCCAGGAATTCCCCGGGAAGGGCCTCCGTCACTCACCGGCGGGTGCTTCGTCCGCTGACCCAAGCATCCGCGCCCCACCGGCGGGCGTAGTCTGTACGCCGCTGCCGTCTGGCGTCTCCACGGATCCGCCATCGTCATCCTCAGTTGCCCGTTGGACCGCGCTCCCAAGCTGCTGAATCACCCGGACCACCTCCGCAACGCTGCCCTCGATCTCCACGCTCATCTTCGCCATGTCGAACGCTCCGCTATTGCTGTATCCCTGTCGCCCGTTCCGATGTCCGGAGGCGTCGTCCCGCGGTGACTCGGGCGCTGAGCCTGGCGAAACTGAGCGCGGGCGTCCAGCTGCAGTCGAACGCCCGCGCGTACGGGTTCAGTTCACCCCGGGACTTGCGCCCCGACGCAGGCAGCTAATCCGCCACGATGCAGGTCAGCTCCACCGCATCGCTGTACGCCACGCTCTCGTCGGCGAACTCGTACACCGCCTTGACGCTGATGCTGGCCTCCACGCCCACCTGGTAGTCGCCCTTTTCGCGCACTATCGGGTAGCCCCGCAGCCTGACCTGCTCACTTCTGCCGTCGGGCCGGGTCAGGTCGTAGTCGTAGGCGTACAACTCGGCGCCCGACCACTCCGGCGCGTCCCACTGGAACAGCACCTGGTCGGTGGTGGCGATGCAGCTCAGGTTGGATACCGGCGTGGGCGGCCCCACCACCTTTACGTCAAAGGTGTCGCTGACCGTGTTGCCGTCGCTGTCCCGGGCCGTTACCGTGATGGTCGCCGTCCCGTCGACCAAGCCTGCTATGGTCAACGTGCCCTGGAACGGGAAAGCGTTCGCTACGGCGCTGTCCGAGGTGTCGGCGGTGAAGGTGAGGGCGTCGCCGTCGGCGTCGCTGAACACTTCGGAGAGGGACACGTCCTGCGTATCTCCCACCTCCAGGGCGGACAGATCGGCGATAGCCGAGGCCACCACCGGCGCGGCCTTGACCGTTACAGTGAAGGCGTCCGAGACTATTCCGCCGTTGCCGTCGTTGGCCGTTACCGTGATGGTCGCCGTGCCCCGGGCCTGGGCGCTCACCGTCAGGCTGGACCCGTCGGATGCCACGGATACGGTGGCCTTGGCTCCGTCCGAGGATGCGGCGCTTATGGTCAGTGAGTCGTCGTCGTCGTTGAACACTCCCGACAGGGACACCTGTTGGCTCCCGATCTCGTTGATGATGGTGATGTCCGCAATGGCCGAGGACACCGTGGGCACCTGGTTGGGCGTTGCCGGTGGCGGCGACGCAACGGCCGTTGGTATGCCAGCATTGCCTATTGGAAACCGCCTGCGCCGCCGTCCCAGCGAGAAACCCAATCGGTGGGCGGCGTTGACGTGGGCATCAGCCCACTGGCGGTGGACAGCGACTACGTGCGTTACGAGAACCCGAAGGCGCTGGGAAATGCGCTGCGCAGACTCCGCCGGTGGCAGCGGGCCCAGGCTCGCCGTACTCCGGGCAGCCGCCGCTGGTGGCGCAGGTAAAAAGGGGATATGTCCCCTGGAGAGCTCATCCCGTTGACCGTGCCCGAGGTCAGACGACTGCTATGCCGGCTGCTGTGGCTGCCCCGGGGCAGTCCCACTCTGACCATCCACTGGTCGGGATGGAGACGGCGACACCAGGCCCGCGCCATGCAATGTCACTACCGGAGACGCCTTCAGACACCTGCCCCTCAAGCGCGACTGTAATATTAGAGGGTGAAGTTGATCTCGTCCTGGACGCCCTGGGGCCGGCGCGCGGATCCGGTTTGCCGCCCGGCGCGGGAGTTGTCGCCGCCCCCATCCGGTTCGAGTCCCAGGTCCTCCGGCCG
>DAOUJY010000038.1:0-118550 GCA_034421995.1 Dehalococcoidia bacterium
CAGCTCTCCGCCAGGTCCAGCACCGGCTGGTAGTGCAGGCTCAACGTGACCAGTCCGCCGAACACCTCGTTGCTTATCACGCTGGAAGTCACGTCGCCGGCCAGATGGGGGTCTAGCGTCGGCGGGTCGGCGAAGAGCCGTACCAGGGTGCCGCCCTGGGGCGGTCGGTTGTCAAAGGTGAGATCGGCGGAAGGCGCGCAGCTGTCGGCAGGAGTCATCGGATCCGGGCCATACTGCTCCACGACAAAGACGGAGTCTCGCTTTCTTGCCGCAAAGGTGAAATCCCCCGCAGCCATGGGTATCTCCAGGACAATCTGATGAGCGTCGAAGGTGAATCTGTGTTCGTCCCAGATTTGGCCCCAGCCATGGTACGGCCCGCCATCGGCAACGGCGAATACCTCACGGAAAGTCCGATGGAAGGTGTGGGAAATGACCAGGCAAGATTGCCCCGGCGTCAGTCGTTGACCTACGTAGCATTCAGTAGTGGCGGTGGGAGGACGGGGAAACCACGGCTCGCGCGGCGGAGGAGTGCGCACGACCACGGGCGGCGACCAGGCCGGGGGCCATTTGGCGCTCCCGAAACGCATTGCGGCGGAGCCTACGATGAAGTAATACTGAACTCCGGGCTGGAGACGGGTAACGGTGTGGGAAGACTGTCCGCGGTTGTCCACGTCAACGAAAACAAAGGCTTCCAACCAGTTGCGGCCATCGTTAATGGCCGCCTCATAGTCTGCAAAGACTATCCAACCGACGCGATAAACATTGGCTTCGGGCGCTGCATCCCAACTGACGATGACTTCGCCGGGGTTGTCACCGTTGGCAGCGATGATATTCCGGGGAGGATTCAGACTGCTCTGAGCCGCGACCGGGGCCGGCGCTGCGCTTGCGCCGAAAAGCGCCAGAACGGCTACCAGAAGAAGGGCGGCGGTTGTGGATACATACTTCATCGTGGTGGGTCTAACGGCCAGGCGTTCACGCAACCTACGCCGACTGCTCCGCCGCCGCCCGTTCCCGCTGGGAGCGGGGATGCTCGAAGCGGTAGGAATCCATCTGCACCAGCTTGTTGTAGGAGCCGAAGATTTCCTCCACGTTGTCGCCGACCAGGTCCAGGGGATCCACCACGTCGTCGGCGTCGCTGAAGACGCGGCGCAGGCCGTAGGTGGTGTAGCGTTCCGCCGGGGTGCGGCCGGCTTCGCGGATCATGCCGCGGAACTCGGCGGGGCGCATCAGCTGGCCGTGCATCGCGCCGGCGGACGTGGATATGCTCTCGTTGATCAGCGTTCCGCCCAGGTCATTGACGCCGGCGGTGAGCAGCAGCTGGGACATCCGGCTGCCCTCCTTCACCCACGAGGCCTGGATGTTGGGTATCCAGTTGTTGAGCATGATGCGGGCGATGGCGTGGACTTTGATCACGTCCATGCCGGTGGGGCCGGAGCGGACGTCATCCACCGTTCCCTTCAGGAACATTGGGGCTTCCGAGGCGACAAAGCTCAGCGGGACGAACTCGGTGAACCCGCCGGTGCTCTGCTGGATGTCTCGGAGCAGGGCGATGTGGCGGACGATCTGAGCGTTGGTCTCCCGGTGGCCGAACATGACCGTGGAGGTGGTGGGGATGCCCAGGTCGTGGGCGGTGGTGATGACCTCAAGCCACTGGTCAACGGTGATGCGTCCCGGGGAGATGATGTCGCGCAGCCCCTGGTCCAAAACCTCGGCGGACGTACCGGGCAGGCTGCCCACGCCGGCGTCCTTCAAGCCTTGCAGGTACTCGCGGATGCTGCACCGGGAGCGGATGGAGCCGTAGAGCACTTCCTCGGGGGAGAAGCCGTGGATGTGCATATCGGGCAGTTCTTCCTTGATGGCCGCGCAGAGCCGGATGTACAGGTCGCCCTCCATCTGGGGCGGCAGGCCGGCCTGGATGCAGACCTCGGTGGCGCCGTAGTCCTGGGCTTCTTTGGCCCGGCGGATGATCTCGCTCACGGGCAGGAAGTATCCTTCCTCCTCGCGGAAGTCCCGGCTGAAGGCGCAGAACCCGCACCGCTTGATGCAGACGTTGGTGAAGTTGACGTTCCGGTTCACCACGTAGGTGACCACGTCACCCACGACGCGGCGGCGCAGCTCGTCGGCCACCATGGTCATGGCGGCGAACTCGATGCCGCTGGTGGCGAAGAGCAGATCGGCCTCGTCAACGGTGATATCCTCGCCGGCCAGGGCGCGGTTCAGCGCGGACGCCACATCGGGGGCAACCCCGTTCATCAGCTCGGCCAGGGTGGCCGGGGCGTCTTTATCAGTCATTGCGGGCATAGCGTTGGGTTCCCCCTTTCACGTATCCGTCCGGGTCGGTGAGACCCAGCAGTTTTTCTTGCAGAGGCTCGGGCAGCGGCCACCGGGAGCCGTTGGCGAAGTATTCGGGATAGACCGGCAGGCGGGGGCGCAGCTCGTAGCCGGCCTCCCGCGTGCGCCGCTCCAATTCGGCCAGTTGCGGCCACGGCGCTTCGGGATTCACGTAGTCGATGGTCAGGGGCGAAACGCCGCCCCAGTCGTTGATGCCGGCGGCGATGTATCGTTCGTAGTTCTCGCTGAGGTTGGGCGGCACCTGGATGTTGACGGTTTCGCCCATGATGAGGCGGGCGACGGCGGTGGTCCACATCAGCTCGTCGGGCGCGGCGTCGGGCGTGCCGGCCATGGGGGTGTCGGACTTGGCGCGGAAGTTCTGCACGATTACTTCCTGGATGTGCCCGTAGCGTTGGTGCAGTTCGCGAATCGCCAGCAACGACTCCACGCGCTCGGTGCGGGTTTCGCCGATGCCGATGAGGATGCCGGTGGTGAAGGGTATGCTCAGCTCGCCGGCCAGTTCCATGGTCCGCAGACGGACGCGAGGGCGCTTGCTGGGCGCGAATTCGTGGGGGCCGCCGGCTTCGTAGAGGCGGGGGCTGGAACTTTCCAGCATGATGCCCACGGACGGGTTGGTGGGTTGCAGGGCTTGCAGCTCGCGGCGGCTCATGGTGCCGGGGTTGCCGTGGGGCAGCAGGTCGGTCTGCTCGAACACCAGGCGGCACATGGCTGCCAGGTATTCCAGCGTGGTGCGGTAGCCGTTTTGGGTCAGCCAGTCGCCGGCCTCGGCGTACCGTTGTTCGGGGCGCTCTCCCAGGGTGAACAGGGCTTCGGTGCAGCCGAGACGTTGGCCGGCGGATGCGACGGCCAGAACCTGGTCTGCCGTCAGGTACAGACCGTCCGCCTCGTCCGGCGATTGGCGGAAGGTGCAGTAGCCGCAGAAGTCGCGGCACAGGCGGGTCAAAGGTATGAACACCTTGGGCGAGAAGGTGATGACGTTGCCCCGTCCCCGGTCGCGCAGTTCGGCGGCGGCGGCGCAGAGTTCTGCCGGGGCTTCGTCATCAAGATCAACCAGAGCGAGAGCGCTGGAGTCGGACAGGCCGACACCGGCAGCCAGCCGGTCGAATGAGGGGGGCAGCGAAGTAGTTGCGCCGATGGCAACTGCGGAGGTCACGGCAGTATTTCCTGGCAGAGCAATCGCATCATAGCCTACCCGCTCGTCACTCCGGCGAAAGCCGGAGTCCAGAAGCTATAAATTGAAAGAATAGTGAAAGTCATTCCTGATTTCGGTTACTGGATTCCGGCTTTCGCCGGAATGACGGGGATGATGCGATTGCCTTGCATTTCCTGGGGCGGGCAAACTTCAGCCATTGTAAGCAGGGGATAGCCAGGATTCAAGGCGCGAACCGACGACACAAAAGCAGTTGCAAATATTATGTCAATTGCAATCGGGATATGCTGCCGGATTGTGTTTTTGTTATGTCAATCAGCTAAACAACTGCGCCTGCTGGCTAGTATCAGAACCTCCGCCGGCCCAGGGCCAGCCCAGGTATTCGTAGGCGAGGCGGGTGGCGACGCGGCCGCGAGGGGTGCGCTCCAGGAAACCCTGCTGGAGCAGGAAGGGTTCCAGCACTTCCATGACGGTGCTGGTGTCCTCGCTCAGTGAGGCGGAGAGGGTGTCCAATCCCACCGGGCCGCCGTTGAACTTGTGGATGATGTTGGTGAGCAGGCGGTGGTCGGTCTCATCCAGGCCGCGGGCGTCCACGCCGAGGCGGTCCAGGGACTCGCGGGCCACCGGGCCGGTGATGCGGTTGTCGGCCCGGACCAGCGCGTAGTCCCGGGCCCGGCGCAGCAGCCGGTTGGCGATGCGGGGCGTGCCCCGGGAACGGATGGCAACCTCGCGCAGGCCCTCGTCATCGGACTCGATCCCCATGATGCGGGCGGAACGCCTCACCACCGTTTCCATATCCTCGTCGGAGTAGTAGTCCAGCCGGAAAACCGAGCCGAAACGGTCGCGCAGCGGCGCGCTGATGAGGGAGTATCGAGTGGTCGCGCCGACCAGGGTGAAGGGGTTGATGCGCAGGTTGATGCTGCGCGCCGACAGGCCCTTGCCCACCACCCAGGAGAGGAAAAAGTCCTCCATCGCGGAGTACATCACTTCCTCCACCGCCCGGTTGAGGCGATGGATTTCGTCGATGAACAGGACATCGTTGGGCTGTAGCCCGGTGAGTATGGAGGCGATGTCGCTGGCGCGTTCCACGGCGGGGCCGGAGGTAACCTTGATGGTGGAACCCATCTCGTGGGCGATGATGTTGGCCAGGGTGGTCTTGCCCAGGCCGGGCGGGCCGTAGATGACTACATGATCCAGGGCCTCGCCGCGCATCCGGGCCGCCTGCATGGCGATGCTCAGGTTCTCCCGGACCTGGGGCTGGCCGACGAAATCGTCGAGCCGGGCCGGACGGAGACGGGCATCCTGCTCGCCGTCGTCATGCTGCGCGGCCGGGGATACCGCGCGCGGGTTGGCTTCGGCCGCCTTCTCGGTTCGTTTTGCGGTGGTCATGTTCGCATTCTAGGGGCCGCGTTGGAAAACGGTCAACCGCCGGCGCGGCGGCGGCGTGGTAGTTGTTGGGGATTTCCTCCTGCGGTTGGTCGGTGGTTTGGGCTGGTTGGTTTCGGGTTCGGGGGTTCAGGTTGTCGGCGCTACGGCCAGAGAGCGTGGGCTGCGAATTGATTTCCTAAGTTTGCGCGTGCTGACAGTTCGTTACGTATGAACCACCCTCGCGCAGCGGTGGTGAAACCCGCCGTACTGGTCTATGCGGTACCGGGGGATGCGATTACCGGCCTGTGAGCGATAGCCAGCGGTGCATGAGATCCGACGTGCCGTCCGCACGCCGCAGGCGCATCTGCGACCGTGGTCGGACAGCGGTTGACCGTGTTACCTGAACCCTGTGAACCCGATATTCAGCTGTTGGTTGGTGTCGGGCGTTGGGCCGTGGCCTTGGGCTTGCCGCCTGACTGACAAGGTATAGTGTAGAGAACGGATGTACGGTTGCGCAAGGGGCGGGTGTCATCGGGGCCAGGACTGGTCCAAAGTCATTGTCAGAATCAAGATTTACCGGATTTTGAGATTTTCAGGATGTTCATAAATCCCGGAAATCCTCTAATCCTGGTAATCCTGATTCTGACGATTGCCGCCGGAATGGACTTTGCACCAGCCTTGGCCGCGAACCCGCTTTCTTGACCCTTGTTTTGCCCTATGCTAGCCTCACAACAGGAGAAAGCCGGGCTGGCCGGGTGGCCGCCGCGGTTCGCCTGTGGCGGATCGGGGAGGAAAGTCCGGGCTCCTCCGGACAGGGTGCTGGGTAACGCCCAGGCTCAGGTTCGCCTCCGGCGGATCGGGGACGGAAAGTGGCACAGAAACATACCGCCGTGAGCCTGACGGCAGCGGCAAGGGTGAAATCGGGCGGTAAGAGCGCCCGGCCGCGTGCGGCGACGTACCGGCGGCCAAACCCCACCTGGAGCAAGGCCAAATAGAGGGACTGTGGGTGTCCGGCCCGTCCCCGGGTTGGCCGCTTGACCCCAGCGGCAACGCTGACATGCTTGCTCCGCCCAGAGCAGGTATGGCGATGCGGCGCCTCGCCGCGCGCAGGGCTAGATAGATGGTCACCATCCGCCTACGGCGGATACAGAACCCGGCTTACAGGCCGCCCGGCATTCTCCCATGAGCACCATCATTTGCGACGATGTAGGGGCGAATAATTATTCGCCCCTACGTGAACCAGGAGCGCCCGATATGGTACGTATGAACCGCGCCAAAGCCAAGTTGCTCGAAGGCGAGATCGCCGTCGGCGGCAGCGTCAACTTCTATGCCCCCATCGTCGTGGAGATGTACGGCGTACTCGGCTTCGACTGGGTGTGGATTGATTGCGAACACGGGTCGTCCAACGATTCGGAATCTGAAAACATGATCCGGGCCGCCGAATTGCACGACATTACTCCCGTGGTGCGGGTGCCCAACGCGGAACCGTCCACTCTGTTGCGGTTCCTGGATCGTGGCGCCCAGGGTCTCATCGTTCCCCATGTCAACACTCGCGCCGAGGCTGAGGCCGTTTCGCGAGCGTCGCACTACTACCCGATGGGTGACCGCAGCAGTGCCACCGGCGGGCGCACCAACCGCCTCGGCAGCGGCCTGCCCCCGGCCGAATACTACGAGGCGGCCAACCGCGAAACGCTGGTCATCTGCATGGTGGAAACTCCCGAGGCGGTCGCCAACGTCCGCGAAATTGCCAGTGTAGAAGGCGTTGACGCCATCCTGGTGGGCAGCAGCGACCTCACCCAGGCCATGGGTATGCCGCCGCAGTCCGACGTGGACGACGCCATCACCCAGGTCATCGACGGCACGTTGGCGGAAGGCAAGATCATCGGAGTGGCCGGCGCCGGCATGACCGTGGACAACGTGGCCCGTTACCGCCAATTCGCCGAGCGGGGCGTCCGTCTGATGTCGGTCAACATCGGTGATTTTATCCGCCAGAGCGCCGGGCGGTTCCTCGCTGATATCCGAGCCTGACGCAGACACCTCCGGTTGCGACGTTCCGCGAAGCATCGCAGTTGCATCCGCCAACGGCGCAACATATAATCGGCTGTTGGCAGTCTGCCATGCGCGCAGATTATTTGGCCGACCCGGAGGCCCTGTTTTGACCACGTACCTTGACCTGCATTGCCACTCGGTGGCGTCCGACGACTCGCGTGCTACTGTTGAACAGTACCTCAAGTTCGTTCAGGTGCTCCGCAAGCGCGGATATACCATCGACGGCATCGTCCTCACCGAGCATCGCAAGTTTGACTTTGATGCCGATTACTCCCAGTTGGCCAGCAACTACGGCGTAATGGTGCTCAAGGGGGCAGAACTGGACACCCGCTTCGGACACATGCTGGTCTATAACATCACCCCCGGCCTCGGCAAGGACATCGACTTCGGCGACGTCAAAATGGACGGCCACATACTCATCGAGGCCGCGCGACACCACGGCGCCCTCGTCGTACCCGCCCACCCCGGCCGCTTCGGCATCGGCCTGGTCGAGTACATGGAGCAGGGCGAGGTCTTCGATGACTTGTCCATCGTCGAGCGCGTCAACGCGGGCAGCAAGCCCGAGGAGAACGAGCGGGCCGAAGACCTGTGCCAGCGCATGGGTTATCTGGGCATCGGGGGCAGCGATGCCCACCTTGCCAGCCACATTGGAAGGGCCGTAACGGAGTTCAACGCCAATATCCACAATGAGCGGGAACTGGTCGAAGCCCTCATGTCAGGGGACTTCAGGCCCATGTACATACAGGAAACCGTGGCCGCACCCGTCGGCTGATCCACCGTCCACTCAGGGAGCGCGATCCATGCCCACCGAAATTGACTACGAATACGACCACTCCCTCTACGGCGTCGAGCATGAGTCCGGCCCCTTTGAGGTGACGAAAGAGATTGTCGATACCTACGTCCGCAGCGTGGGCGATGACAACCCCGTCTTTATCGATCCCGATTCCGCTCGCGCCGCCGGGTACGCAAACCAGGTCGCTCCACCCACCCTTTGCGCGCTCTTCGAGCGTGGCGAATTGCCCGACATCAAGCTCCAATTCGGCCGACGCCAATTCCATGGCGGTCAGCGCGTGGAACCCCGGGCTCCTATCGTGGTGGGCGACCGCCTGACGGCGTCGTCCCATCTCAAGGACGTGTACACCAAGACCGGGCGCTCCGGCACAATGGTTCACGTCGTTTGGGAAACCACCTTCAGCAATCAGGACGGCGTCGTGGTGGCTGACGTGCAGCGTTCCCAAGTGGTGAGGGAGTGACGCCCATATGTCTCAATCCGCCAAATTGTATTTTGAAGACGTGGAGTTGGGTGACGAAATAGGTCCCACTATCCTCTCCGTCGCTGACGATCAAGTCGTGGACTTCTGCTCGCTGTGGGGCAACCCGGCGCCCAACCGCTTCACCGACCAGGCTGAGGCGGAAAAGGTTGGACTGGACGCGCCCATCGTTCCCGGCATCATGACCATGGCGCTGATATCCCGGGTCCTTACGGATTGGGCGGGGGCCGGCACCTTGGCCGACTTGGACCTGGTTTTCCGGGGCACCGTTCCTCACAACCAGCCATTGCACGTGGGGATCCAGATCAGCGACACCGACCAGGACGAAGCTGGCAACCACATCCAATGCGACATCACGATGACCGGCCCGGTTCCTGACCGACCTTACGTAATCGGCACCGCCCGGTTGGATTTGCCCTCGCGCGATTAATCATTATATGCTGCACAGACTTCGACAAATCGCGATGATGGTCAACGACCTGCCGGAGGCAATCGACCTCTACGGCCGCATCTTGGGCATGACACCTTCCCGAACCGGCTCACTACCGCAGTTCGGTTTGGACAACGCGGTGTTGCCGGCCGGCAACGGCACGTTCGTGGAACTGCTGGCTCCCACAGACGAGACCTCTGCCGGCGCCCGTTTCCTCCAAAGTCGTGGCGAGGCCCCGTACCTGATGATCTTTGAGACCACGGAGTACGACTGTCTCATTCCCCACCTGCGAGACCTCGGCATACGCATCACCGGCGAAACCGAGCATGACGGCAGCCGTTCCGCATTCCTGCATCCGGCATCCTGCAACGGCGCCTTCCTGGAAATAATTGAGGTGACCGACCCGGACAATCCGTGGCCGGCCGCCGGTCCCGATTGGCCGGCTTCCGATCACCAACCCGGCACGCTTCAGTTGCGCCAGATGGCCGTAATCGTCAACGATCTGGACGCGGCCATCGCCCACTGGAGCCGGATGTTCGGGTTGCAACCCACCCGCAGGTTTGAAATCAGCTTCACCGACCTGGAGATCGCGGTTCTCCCCCTGACCGGTGGCGATACTTTCATCGAACTGGCGCAGCCGACCAGCCCGGATTCTCCATCGGGACGCTTCCTGGCTCGTTACGGAGAGGGGATTTATCTCACCATCTACGAGATCGCCGATTCATTGGCCACCGACGCCTACCTCCAAACCCAGGACATCCAGTTCACCACGTCACGGCGCACCGACAACTATACCAACCTCGGCTTCAATAGCATTTGGCTTCATCCGGCCACTTTCAAAGGCGCGTTCACCCAACTCTCGCAGGTCCTGGACGCCGAAAACCCGTGGCCTCCGGCCGGCGACGACTGGTTCCGGTAGAAACCATGGCCAATCATAACGCCCCGCACGACCGCGCTGGACACGGGCACGCCCATTTACGCAACGGCCAGAGCCACACCCACAACGGCTCTACCCCACAGGCGGTGGCATTTGAGAATTTGAGCGTGAGCTATGGGCCCGTAGTGGCGTTGGAGAATGTTAGTTTCTCAATCGCGAGCGGCAGCCTATCTGGCATTATCGGTCCCAACGGGGGAGGCAAGTCCTCCTTGCTGAAATCGGTGGTGGGTCTTGTGGAGCCAAACCACGGCAAGGTCACCGTCCTCGGCCGTCCCAGCCAGGAGATGCTGAAGCGCATCGGGTTTATGCCGCAATCGGAGCAGGTGGACTGGAATTTTCCGGTTTCAGTCTGGGACGTGGCGATGATGGGTTTGACGCCGCAACGCGGCTTGTTCAAGGCCCATAGCCGGGCGAACCGCGAAGCCGCCGCCGAAGCGCTGGCCACCGTGGACCTGGCGGACCTGCGCCGGCGTGGCATTGGGGAGTTGTCCGGCGGCCAGCGTCGCCGGGCCCTTTTGGCCCGTGCCATTGCGCCCGAACCGGCAATTCTGTTGCTCGACGAGCCGATGGCTGGCTTGGACCCAACCGCTCAGCACCGTTTCCTTGATATCGTTGACCGATTGCGAGGCAAGGGAACCACAGTCATCATGTGTACCCACAACCTGACTTGCGTTTCGACCCGAGCCAGCGACGTGGCGGTGATCAATGGACGTCTGATCGCTTACGGTCCGCCGGATGAGGTGCTTCTGGAGTCCGTTTTGGCCGATGCTTTCGGGCATCAATTGGTGGTTCACGCCGCCGGCGGCGCCTACGCTTTGCACCACCACGACCACAGCTCAAGATGGCCGGGCCGGACTTAAAGCGTATCGGACGCCGGCAGGGGAAGGCACCATTATGCCGGGTGTCGATGTTGTTTTACTCTCACCTGCCGCTATCGTGCTGTCGCTCGCAGGAATTCAGCACGGGCCGCACTTTGACCCGTTAGCGATAGCTATCCTATTTGGCGTCGCGATTGGCGGCGCCGCGCTTATACTCGGTCTCGTCGGCGCAGCCGTTGGCTGTGTAACCGCCGCTTTCATCCGCGGCGCATCCTTCGGCAAAAGCGCGTTGATAGGGATCGGCGTAACGACATGCGCCGGCTTTACTGGCATTGTTGTTACGATCCTCCTCGGCTCTTCCTTTATCACTTACACTACAGTCATCGTGGCCGCCATTGTCGTTATGGTCGCCCTGGTTCACCGATTCGGGCGCAAAGGGATCTAGGGCGTGTTGATGATACCCTCATTCCTGCGAAAGCGGGAATACAGCGAGTACAACCCGAAACCTGTTTAGGCTCTGATAGAATGGATATTTAAAAGGGCCTCTCCCCAATATGTTTAAAAACCCGGTAGCCGCCGGCTTTTCGCGCAACGGCCCGCGGCCTTTCTTGTACTCTCAGGAGAATTTCCAATGTACGACCTGAACGGCAAAACCGCCCTTGTTACCGGAGCCGGCGGACGCCACGGCATTGGCCGCGCTATCGCAACCCGCCTGGCCTCGGAAGGCGCGGACGTAGTGGTAACCGACGTGGAGGCTTCCCTGGACGCCATCCGCACCGAAGACCGTCTGGATGGCTGGCGCGGCTTGCCCAGCGTGGTGGAGGAGATTCAGGGGATGGGCCGCCGCAGTCTGGGCCTGTACTACGACGTTTCGGACAGCGCGCAGGTTGATTCGATGGTAACTGACGCTCTCAATGAGTTCGGCAAGATCGATATCCTGGTCAATAACGCGGGCTCTCGTCCGGGGCGGGACCGGGTGCTCATCGTCGAGCTGGAAGAAGACGCCTTTGACGAGGTTATGCGCGTCAACGTCCGGGGAACCTACCTGGTCAGCCGGGCCGTGTGCCGCCACATGGTGGGACGGGGCGGACCGGGCAAGATCATCAACATATCGTCAGGGGCCGGCAAGCGCGGCATCGCCCGCTACGGAGCCTACTGCGCCAGCAAGTTCGCCGTCATCGGTTTCACCCAGTCGTTGGCGCATGAGATGGCGCCCTACCGAGTCAACGTGAACGCCATCTGCCCCGGCTTGGTGGATACCGAACGGGTTGACTTTATCGCCGCCGCCCTGGCTCCGGAAGGAACCTCCGGCGAGGAGCACCGCGCCTTGATGGTGCGAGAGCGTGAGATACGCGTGCCTTTGGGCCGCATCGCCCAGGGAGACGACATCGCCCGCATGGCAGCCTTCCTGTCCTCCGCCGAATCGGACTACATGACGGGGCTGAGCATCAGCGTATCCGGCGGGTCGGAGATGAGTTAGGCACCATTTGGTATAATGGCAACGGGCCTCCTCATTCGACATTTCGATATCGGAATTCCGGCGGACGAGTGAGCCGCTATGCTCATCAGACCCGAAGTCGTACCGACGACGCCAACGTTGGAGTTCCTCAAACGCTGCTTCCGGTTCGTCAGTGAGGAATGGCCGCACGCCGTGCGAGCGGATGTGCCGGATGGTGGTTTTGAACAGCGTTTCCGGGAAAGTTGCGAGCGTCATCTACGCGGTTGGGCAGTTTCCCCAATCCGTGAAATGTGGCTCGGCGCGGGGCTAGAAACTCTTTCTGGGACATTGCACGAGGTTGACATAGTAGCCAGAACCGGCGGAACTACAGCCGTCGCCGAATTGAAAAACCTCGGCGACCGCCCCGGTAAGAACGACGTCATTGTGTTTTTTGCAAAGATACTTGACTACGTGCTGGCAAACCCAGATCTCGCGTCGGAGGATGTTTGCCTGGCCTTTATGTCGCGTACATCATTTGACGACAGGGGACTGGCAGCCTGCTTGGGGTTGGGTATTCACCCCGTAGCCTCTGATATACGTCCTCTTCCGGTGCTCATCAATAATGCGATGGCAATGCAAGTGGAGTTAGAGCAAGGGTTGCCAGTCGATTCGGAGACACTGACCCGCTTTGAGGATTTTTGCGCCAATCTCAATCGTATGGCATTTGTTTTGCAGGAAACTTGGCTAGACTACCGATGCAGCTACATCTCTTCCGATGATGGCTTGCTGTTTCAAGCGGTAGAACCAATTGATGTGGACGATTTGGCACGGGAACTGCGACAGGCTAATAGTGATTGCATTGCAATCTACCAAGCCTTTCGAAGCGCCCAACGCGCGAGGTGATGGCTAAAATGAACATCAGCAGCTACAACATCACCGACGTTACTTACCACTATATCGGTCTGCGCGTGCTGGATGGGATGCCTGCCACTTCCAAACGTAGCGAACAGATAGCAACTATCGCCAGCAACGTTCGTAAGTTCGTCAGCGACAGAAATCAACGGTTGATGGTAGCCGCGCCCGGCACGACGTACCAGGGAACTGCGGAAAAAATATGCACGGAACTGGAGCAGTTCCGCTTCGTGAAATCGCAGGGAAAATCAGCCGGGAGCAGATATGATCTTACCGAATCAGGGCGGCATATCCTGGATCTGATGGCGGAGCGAAACGCTGTCGCCTTAAGGCACCTTATGGCTCGAACCCACTTGCAAACTTACGACAACCTCCGCGCCGTGGTGCAAAACCATATCACTGGCGGCCCGGTATGGCGTCCGATTGAGGTCAAGACAGAACACATTGGACAGGCTGGCTACCTTGAAACGTTGCTGGCTCCTACTTTCGGGAAAGACGCTGCCTTGGTCGCCGCTGCAATTCATACCGAACACGGTGAGCAAAGTCCCAGCAAGATTCGCGACGCGCTGCACGCCAAGATCATCAAGCAGTTCTTGCCGGATCAGAGAATGGGCGTGGCTAATTTCCGTGGTATGTGCACTCGTCTGACTACCCTGCGGCTCTTGAACCTCCGCCGCGCTACGGTCAAGGGTTGCGAGTTCTACAAGACCTATTCCCCTTGCGTTGTCGAAACAGGGCCGCATGGCTGGTACACGCCCTTGGAAGTCGCGCTATCCAATGGTGAAACCTACCGGATACTCTTCTGCGAACCGGATATGGCCGAAAGCGACAACCAGAACATCCTGCTCGACGCTATCGACGACGCTATGCTTGCGCTGACTCCCGTCGCCAGTTACCACGACATCCCCGACTTGCGCGACACCGTTTGCGAAGATCTCCTAATCCCTGAAGCTGCATTCGATGACGGCCTTAACCGGCTGCTGGACCGCACACCGTCTCCTCTGTCGGTTGGATTTCACTACGATGGGATTACAGCCAACCGCAAGCCACTGGTTCGACGGCAAACCAACCAACTACACAACTTGATAAGGAGATTGTGATGTTGCGCCTTCCCAATCGGTCAACTCAGCAAACCGCATCCCCATACGAGCGGTTGGGGGTGCGCGACTTGCCATTCTCCGATGTGCCCGTGATTGATCCACACAGCACTGATCCTCGCCGCAACGGCGAGATTTTCGCTACCTCGTCGGTACAGGCCGAAATCGAAAAATTCGAGCGCTTGCTGATCCGTCCTTCCGATTTCCGCAATCGGGTCAAATTAGCATCACTCTGGGCCGCCGGCCAAGCTTATCAAGGGCGCGGCATGGGTAAAACCGCCCTGTTGCGCTATTTCCAGCGTCGTATCAATCGCGACTGGGGATACGAAGAGTTCGATGGTCAATTTTCTGCCGCCGTCGTGTACGTAGCGTTTCCGGACCAGGTAGATCGGCGCTGGATGGATCAGTTGGCGTGGGCTGCGTTGGTGGACATCTGCGAAAATGGTGTGCTAGACGCCTCCCGCGCAGCACTACGAAGGGAGCAGATGTCGGACAGCGAGCTCGATGCTGTTATCAATGCTGACGGCGATACCAACTTTGGGAACCTCTTGGACGACGCCGTACTGGATGCCACCGGGCTAAAGTCCAGCGACATTAACAGCAAAGTCGAACGCTTGCTGTTGGGCGAAGGCGTGACCGCGGCAACAACCCAAGCTTTAGCTGAGGGCCGGTTCCAGGAATTTTTGCAGAGTTTCCGGCGGGATCACAACCTCCGTCCGTACTATATTCCACGGGATACGAAAGGGTTGGATTACGCCTGCAACCTTTTCTTCAACGACATCGTCCGCTATCTGCGCGCTGCCGGATTCGCCGGTGGATATTTGTTCATCGACGACATCGAGAACTTGACAGATTTGATGGCACGGCGATACCAAATCGAGTTTGCCAAAAATTTGGGTATCTGCACCGTCCGACCCGGATATGCCAATTCAGCATACGGCTTCTTCTCGTGTGTGCTAACTACCCACGATTCGGTCATACGCAAGCTATCGGCAGCATGGGATGAAGCCGGTCTGTCGTCCTTTGCCCGATTGGATCCCGACGCACCAACGTCCGTGGAACTGCCCTTGCCAACACCAACGCAGGCCGCGGCAATCATCACCGCCCATTTAGACTATTACCGCCTTGACCACGGCAAGGACGGATCCATCAAGCCATTCACTGACGATGGCTTGTCTGCCCTGATACAAAAGGGGCAACTGCCGCGTGAATTACTATCCAACGCCGCCCATACCTTTATGCTGGCAGCTGAGAAAGGGGTGTCGGCCATCGATGCTCAGCTAGTCGCCGAAGCGACCGAGGGGCAATCCATTCAAACCGCAACGGACTATTCGGCAGGTCTCGCCGACTTCACCTAGCCGCATCGACTACCCCACGACAAGAATACTCCAGACACCATGCCTATCGACCGCGCCCAGGTTCAACACATCGCCGCCCTGGCCCGCATTTCGCTGACGGAGGTGGAGACAGAGCTTTTCGCCCGCCAGTTGTCCGACATCCTGGACCAATTTGAGGCGCTACAGTCGCTGGATACCAGTGACGTGCAACCGACCGCCCACGTCGCCGGGCTGGATACAGTGCTTCGGGAAGATGAACCCACAGGCAGCCTGGAATCGGAAGATTCCCTGCTCAACGCTCCCCAACGCCGGGGCGACTTCTTCCAGGTGCGCGCCGTATTGGATGAGTAAAACAGTGCCCGAACTCTGGCGACTCACCGTATCCGAGGCTTCCCGTCTGTTGTCAGACCGGGAAATCAGCAGTGCGGAACTTACCGAATCTTTCCTGGAACGCATTGCGGCAGTGGATGGGCAGCTGTGCGCGTACCTAACCGTGACTGCCGACGTCGCCCGACGGCAGGCTGCCGATGCCGACCGGCGCATCGCGGCCGGCGAGGGTACTTCCCTCACCGGCGTACCCATGCAGATTAAGGATCTGCTGTGCACCGAAGGCGTTGCCACCACCTGCGCCTCCCGAATGCTGGCTGAATACGTTCCGGTGTACGATGCCACCGCCGTGGCGCGCCTCCGTGAGCAGGGAGCCGTGCTGCTGGGCAAGGGCAACATGGACGAGTTCGGCATGGGGTCTTCTACCGAGAATTCCGCGTTTTTCCCGACCCGGAACCCCTGGAATACAGACTGCGTGCCGGGCGGGAGCAGCGGGGGTTCGGCGGCTGCGGTGGCGGCCGGCGCGGCTTCCTTCGCCCTGGGAACCGACACCGGGGGCAGCATCCGGCAGCCGGCGTCGTTCTGCGGCATCACCGGTCTTAAACCTACCTACGGGCGGGTGAGCCGCTATGGGTTGGTGGCATACGCCTCATCGCTGGACCAGGTTGGGCCGCTGGCCCGTGACGCCGCCGACTGCGCCCTGGCGCTCCAGGCCATCGCCGGCCACGACCCGCGCGACGCCACTTCGCTGTCAGACCGCGTACCCGATTACTCCGCCGGCCTGACCGGTGATATTTCCGGTTTGCGCCTTGGCGTTCCCAGGGAGTACTTCGCGGAAGGAATGGATGCGGGAGTCCGAGAAGCGGTTTCCGCCGCCATAGACCAACTGTCTGCTCTGGGGGCGGAAATCCGCGAAGTCTCCCTGCCCACGACCGCGTATGCGCTGGCCTGTTATTACATTATTGCGCCATCGGAATGTTCCGCCAACCTCGCTCGCTATGACGGAGTGAAGTACGGATATTCCCACCGGGGAGACGGCGATATGTGGGCCGCGATGGAGCGCACCCGACAGGACGGCTTCGGGGCTGAGGTGAAGCGGCGCATCATGCTGGGCGCGTTTGCCCTGTCCTCAGGATATTACGACGCCTACTACCACAAGGCACAGCAGGTCAGAACGCTGATCCGGCAGGATTTTGCCCGCGTCTTTGAGGAAGTGGATGTATTGGCGGCGCCAGTCTCGCCGGTGGTTGCGTTCCCCATCGGGGAGCTAACGGATGACCCGGTGCGGATGTACCTGGTGGACATCTACACGCTTCCGGTGAACGTTGCCGGGCTGCCGGCCATGTCTGTCCCCTGCGGGTTCAGCGACGGGATGCCGGTGGGATTGCAACTGATCGGCCCGCACCTATCAGAAGACAAACTGTTGAACACCGCTCACGCCTACCAACAGGCTACGATGTGGCACCAGGAGCGTCCAAAGATATAGTGGGTGGCGTGGCCACCGTGGCGCGCTGTGCTAAAATCGGCATATCAGCCTATCTCTTCGGAGGCCCGCCATGCCTGCCCAACGCACCCGCATTAAAGACCTCCTTTCCGCCACTACCGCCAGTGACGCTCCCAATCCGGTCAACGTCAAAGGGTGGGTGAAGACGGTTCGCTCATCCGGCGGCGTCGCCTTCGTTCAAATCAACGATGGCTCCACGTTGGCCGACCTTCAGATCGTCGTCGATGCCAGCTGCCCGGACTACGGTTTGGTAAGCAGTCTGACGACCGGTTGCAGCGTGAGCGCCTACGGAGCGTTGCAGGAATCCCCTGGGCGAGGTCAGCGGTACGAAATCGTTGCCGATAGTTTGGAACTGCTGGGCGGGGCCGACCCGGAGGAGTACCCGCTCCAGAAGAAGCGGCACACGTTGGAGTTCCTTCGTGAGCTGGCCCACCTGAGACCCCGCACCAACACCTTCGGCGCGGTGGCGCGGGTGCGCAACGCCATGGCCTTCGGCATCCACCAATTTTTCCAACAGCGAGGCTTCCTCTACGTTCAGACGCCCATCATTACGGCCAGCGATTCCGAGGGCGCCGGGGCGATGTTCCGTGCCACCACACTGGACCTCAACAATCTTCCCATGGCCGGGGAACAGGTGGACAACAACGCGGATTTCTTCGGGAGGCCGGCGTTCCTCACCGTCAGCGGCCAGCTGGAAGCGGAAATCTTCGCCCAGTCCATGTCCGACGTGTACACCTTCGGCCCCACTTTCCGGGCCGAAAATTCCAACACCTCGCGGCATCTCGCCGAGTTCTGGATGGTGGAGCCGGAAGTCGCCTTCTGCGACCTCGACGGTTTGGCGCAATTGGCTGAGGACTTCCTCCGCTACATCTTTGCCCACGTCCTGGAAAGCTGTCCGGAGGATATGGCGTTCTTCAACCGGTTCTACGACAAGGAACTGATCACCACGCTGGAAGATATCGCCAATTCCGACTTTGAGCGCATGACCTACACCGAGGCCGTCGCCGCTCTCCAGGAATCGGGGGAGAGTTTCGAATACCCGGTAGAGTGGGGATCCGATCTGCAATCAGAGCACGAGCGCTACCTGACCGAGCGTAAAGTGGGCCGGCCGGTTATCGTGACCGACTACCCCAGCAGCATCAAGGCTTTCTACATGCGCCTGAACGATGGCGGTGAGACCGTCCGCGCCATGGACGTGCTGGTGCCGCGAATCGGCGAGATCATCGGAGGGAGCCAGCGCGAAGAGCGTCTGGACGTGTTGCAGACGCGCATGGCGGAAGCCGGGTTGGATGACGCGCCCTATTGGTGGTATCTGGACCTGCGGCGTTACGGCACCGCGCCTCACGCCGGCTTCGGCCTGGGCTTCGAGCGGACCGTCCAGTTCGCCACGGGGATGCAGAACATCCGCGACATCATCGCGTTTCCCCGCACCCCGCGCAACGCCGAGTTCTGAAGCTACGCGCCGATGCGCACGCCGTCCGGGTAGGTGTAGCCGACCCGGTCGTTATAAACGCCGGACGCTGGAAATATCTGGCGATAAAGGCCGCGGGCCCGCTGCTTGACGACGGCGTTGGCCGCCTCTTTGGTCGGGGTAGGCTTGGCGTTCTGGTCTTTGTAGAGCTGCGATTGGAGCGGGCTGTCGTTCTCCATCTCCCAGATGCAGAGGTATCGCATCACGTTGTTGTTTTGCCCGTCCTCCGGGTCGAGCATGAACCGGCGGGCGCTGATGTAGCCGGGGATGGACATGCGCTCGGGCAGATGCTCCTCGTTGTACCACTTGTTGAACACTTCGTCGTCCGCCTCGTCCACCTCCATCATCACTATCAGGACGGTGGTGCCCACTTGCTGGTCGTTCCTGTGGCCGTTGCTGCTGGTCATGATTGCCTCCTTGCGCCGTCATGGAGTTGGCAACTCGGTTATGGTAACGTCGCCGCCGTGTTTGAAGTCGATGGACAGATTGTTGTCCCAAAGCAGGCCGACGCCGACTAGCGGAGTAATTTCAGATTCCAGAACGTGAATGCGCCTGATTTCATCGTGCCATAGGATCGTGCCTTCGTAGGCATTGAACGCGGTGGTAGAGCCACTGCCCATCCGGTAGCGACCGGAACGACCCGCCGGAGCGAGTTCCAGCTGCTCTATAACGGCTATCGGTAACGTCAAGTCCCCGGTAAATCCCGTGTCCAAGTGCGCTTCAATGGTTCTATCCTGTCCGCTGCTGTCTATCAACGCCACGGTAATGGCCGGGCATCGCAGCAGATTGACACTGCCGCTAATCACCGTCGGGCCTCTGTTAGATGCCATAGGAAATGAACGCGGCAGGATAGCCAACGCGGACGGTGTACACGTCTGCATCCGGCCGGCGCTCCAGCAGGCGGCGCGCGGCGTAAATCAATTTCTCGTCCAGTTCCCAATCTTCGCTGTCAAAATCGAATGACAGGAAAAGGCCAATGGGTTCCTCCGCGCCATTGAGCGTCGGACGCACTTTTTCTTCATAAATCCGCTTGCCGAATGCTTCAGCGTCCTCGGCAGTAATCTCTTTCCGTGGCATGTGGAACCTCCGGATGTGCCGTCAATCTCGTTCAGAATTGGTCGAAAAAAGCAGGTACGATCTCTACATCTTCAACAGTTCGGGTAGTGACCTTTACGCCTAATTCATACTGCTTGAGCAGTTCGCACAACTCATTTCCGTCAACCAAATCGATTGGCGTGGCCCCCGCTCTGACGGCTTCATCACGTGCCCCTTTGGTGAATTCTCCGGTGGTAATCAGTAATCCTTTCTCGCCTCGACCAGCTAAAGCACCACGGAAATCTCGAACCATGTTTGCTTGCACTGTACCGCTAAATCGTTTGCATTGAAAATAGACCGGGAAAGAAACCAGCGAAACCCGGTAAACTCCTACACCATCTATTCCACCATCGCCTGGGCGCCCGGTGACTTGGACGTTTTGAAACCCTGCTTCGAGTAGCAATCGACGCGACAGTCGCTCAAATGCCTCAGGTCGCATAGTGACCAAGCGCTCATGCAGTTCAGATTTCCAGTCGTCAAGATCATCTGAAACCTCATCATTATCAATATACGTGGATAGATCCTGCGAGACGGTTACGCTGGATACATCTGCCGCCTTCCCCAAAGGCATTTTATTCGCACTGTTTCTCTTGCGCCTGTTTTCTTCGCGAATAACTTGCCGCTCCTGCTCGTAACGAGCTCGGCAGTCACTTTCAGTGAAGCTTAATCCCAACTGGGTCAGCGACCAGATGCCCCGGATCGAATTGTCCATCGCGCCGATTCGTTTGAGCACGCTGCGCGCCCAATCGATGCGGTAATAAACATAAGGTCTTCCTTTGGGGTTGCAGATTGACAATTGCTGTTCGGTAATGCCTTCTGCCTCCACAATAATCTCGTTAATCTGGGCGATCCTACCAGACCCCCCCAACTCCCGCAGGGCCTTTATTGCTGGCCAAGCGAAATCGATCTCCGCCGGCAACGATGAGGCGTCCATGATATTCCTCCATGCAGAGCGCTGAGTGTATCGTTATCCTAACCGACGATATATCTGCACCCGGTGCCGATAGCAGTCGGCCACGAACACCAGACCGTCGTCGCCCACCGTCACCGCAGTGGGCCGATAAAAACGCCGTTTCAGCTGGATGTTCTGCGTCGCCAGGTTCAGCTTCTCTTCAATGTCGGGATTGGCGTCCAGGAACGTGCGCGCCCATTTTGAGGTGCCCGAATGCCCGATCAGGGTGTCGATAACCCTCCCGGTCTCGTCCAGGACCTGCACCCGGTCGTTCCACCAATCGCAAACGTAGATCCGCCCGCCGCTGTCCACCGCCAATCCGTTGGGACGAGAGAACCCGTCGCCGTTGTCCTTGCCATCAAACGTGGCAATGTGGGCGCCATCGGCGTCAAACTTCTGTATCCGGTCGTTGCGCCAATCGGAAACGTACACCTGCCCCGCTCCGTCCACGGCGACGCCCCAAGGCATATCGAACTGTCCTGGGCCGACACCCATTTCTCCCCAAGACGCGACGAGCGCGCCATCGGAAGCGAACCGCTGGATCCGGTGATTCAGTGCATCCGTCACCAGCAGCGTCCCGTCCGGTGCGAAAGCCAAGCCCGAGGGTCGGTTCAGCCGACCGGGACCGCTGCCGAACTCGCCCCAGCAGGCGATGAACTCGCCTTTGGCGGTGAAGCTGCTGACGCGGTGGGTGTTTTCATCGGACAAATACAGATTGCCGTCCGGCCCGAAGACGATGGCGGTGATCCAGATGAATTGACCGGGGGCTTCACCCCAGCGGCAGAACTCCCCTACATAATCGCCGTCGATGGTGCAGCGGGTTACTCGTACCGCTTCGGGCTGGTTGGGATTGGCGCGGCTCGCTACGTGAAGCAGACCATCCGGGCCCAGCGCCACCGACACCGGACCGCTGAAACCCGGCCCGCCGCCGGACAGCAATCCGATAACGTCGTGGTACTGGTACATCCCCGTAACGGACATCGGATATTCAACGACAGTGGTCATCGCTGCTCCTAGGTAAGTTCGATGGTGATGGCCGGCAGCCCACACTCCAGCTTGCCGATGGTTTCCAGGCAGCGGTCGTTGGCCGGAGGCATCACCGGGCCGGACAGCGCGTCGCGTCGGAGCCGTTCCAATGGGGACGACTTCAGCAGCCCGCCCCCTCCGGCCATCCTCATGGCCGCGTCGGTGACGGAGACGCCCACCTCGGAGCAGTATTGCTTGGCGCGGTTCACCGCCAGCACGGCGCCGGTCGGGTCGGCCTCCCGGTCCGTGAGCGCGGCATCAACCAACATGAGCCGGCCCGATTGGATGGCTACGCTCATTTGCCCGATGGTTTGCTGCGTAGCCGGATAGTGGATCATCGTGTCGCCACCGGGCGTCCAGGAACGGCTGGCGACTTGGTCCGTGATGTATTCGTAGGCGGCCTCGGCGATACCCAGGTACACGGCCGCGTAACCCAGCGAGAAACTGCCCCAGTCGGCGGTAAGCAAACGACCCGGCGGTCCGAAAATCGTGTCAGCCGGAGCGACGGTATCGTAGCTCACGGTGTGACTGGCGGTGGCTCTCATGCCGACCGCGTCCCACTGGCCGGTAACCCTCACGCCGCTCATGTCGCTGCGAATCATCCCGGAGATGAGGTTGTCCGGCCCGCCGCCGCTGCCGGCGACGATGCCCGACACGAAGAAATAATCGGCAGCGTCGGCCAATGAGCAGAAATGCTTGGTTCCCTCCACCCGGTAGGCGCCGTCGCCGACCGGAGTAAAAGTAGTGGATAGCACGAACCGCTCCCGGGCCGAGGCGCCAGGTTCGCTGGTTATGGAGGCGAAAAGCCGACCGGCCTCTACGACTTCAGCGAAATAGCGCCGGCGCTGCTCCGGCGTCCCCAATCCGCCGACGAAAGAGCCGACAACGTTGGTGTGCATCGTCAGCGTCAGGGCGGTGGAAGCGCAGCCTCTGGCGACGGCGAGGATGCACATTGCAAACGTCAACGGGTCAACCCCGTGACCGCCAAACCGGGTCGGCACCCGCAAATTCAACAACCCGGCATCGCGCAGATCGTCGTAGTTCTCCGCAGGAAACTCGGCCGCTGCGTCATAGGCAGAGGCGCGCATGATGAACCGATCCTTGGCGAGCCGGTCGGCGGTAAGCGCCAACCGCAGCTGTGCATCGTTCATGCAGCGGGCGGCTGCGGTCGGTATCGGTTCCAATTTGATGGTCAAGGGTAGTCAACCCTTATGAGCGATTTACGCGAACTGGTATTCCCGGGTCGAACCGATCATCCGCAGAGCGTTCAACACCACCGCTTCGACGTCGGCACCGTCGCCCAGAGCTTGTTCCGCCTGCGCTACCAGAGCCGAGCGGTTGTCTTCCCGGAGGATTACCCAGCCCAGCAGCTCCAGGCACCCGTCCACGACGCCGGCGGCGTCCGGTTCGCACGCCAGCAGAATGTCCACCATGTTTCGGACACCGGAATGGGTGGCATCGCCCAGGTTGTCGGCTACGAAGTTGATGCGCTCCACCATGCTGCCGCTGTCGATCCACTCCCGGCCGGTGTGCCAACCCTCCACCGACGGCGGATTGAGCAGGTCCTGGTTCATGTAGCGGCACTCCAGCGCGGTATCCATGAACCCAACGCGGGGGAACTTGAAATCCCCCACCAGGTGCAGCGTGCCCACCACCACCTCGGCGGGACTTTTTACCCGGGCGAAGCGGGCCGCGTCGGACTTGAAGAAGTCCGACGCAAACATTAGTCGCAGCATGGACCGGATGTCGTAACCGGAGCGGAAGTATTCTTGCTCCAGCAGCGCGATGGCCTCCGGGTCGGCCGGCGGCGTGTTCTGCCAAGCCGGAACCTGCACGTCGTCGGCGACGAAGAAGTTGTAAAGGTGGCGGCTGATAAACCGAGCCGTGGCCGGCTGCCGGCATACGATTTCGATGATATCGTCGCCGTTGAAATTGCCCGTTTCGCCCTGGAAGGTCTTGATGCCGTCGTCGTGGTCGTCGGGATCGTAGCGGAAGAGCCACGGGGTCTTGCCGTAGGGGATGCTGGCCACGTTGTCGTCGTCGATGGTCCAGCCGGTGAAGGCGCGGGCCGCTTCCTGTACGTCATCCTCGGTGTAGTTTTCCTTGCCGTCCATGCCGACGCCCATGGAGAAGAGTTCCAGCAGTTCCCGGCCCCAGTTTTCGTTGATAGCGTGCTTGTGGTTGAAGTTGTTGTCCAGCCAGAAAATCATCGCCGGATCGCGAGCCAATCGCCGGAGCAGTTCCTGGAAACTGCCCAAACCATACTCCCGGAACAGATCAATCTGGTTCAGCATGGTCTTTTCGTGGAGAACCTTCGCCAGGCCGGTGGCGAAAACACCATGCCAGAACAGGGCGATCTTTTCCTGCAACGGTTTGACGCCGGCGTTGCCGTTCATCCGGTACACCGTTTCAGTCAGCGCTCCTTCGATGTTCCGGCTCTCTTTCCAGTCGATGTAGTACCGCTCGATGATGTCCTCGTCCAGATCGGGTTGGGCCTCCGGGTGCAGCAGCCAATCCACCGTAGCCTCATAACCCCACGCGCAGTACGTGTTGAGTTCCCCGGGGGTTGCGCCGAAACCGGCCCGGCGGAGCAGGTGGGCGATCAGAGCGGGTTGCGAGTCGGATGTGGTGATGGGGGCAGCAACAGGCTTGGAGTTGGCTAGAGTCATGGGGTGGCCTCGGACGGATACCGGGAGATTGGAGCGGACAAATAGTCCATTTCCAGTGGCCGCCATCATACCACAGCAGGGTGGCCCGATGATTTGGAACAACCCACAGCATTGACATCCTTTCGGTCGGGGCGCACTATGTGGCGGCTGACGGCCCCCATACGCAATCGCCGCCGACGCCCCACATATGCCGGGCAAACCACCACCGCGAGAGTAGGCTTATTTTTGGCTTCCTGAGAATGCCGCGTTTGCATACGCTGGACGCCTGGCTGGAATATCGAGACTTTCGTCTGCTGTGGTTCGCCAATTTCTGCGGTTTCACCGCCCAGTGGCTGCAGTTGTTGAGCATCGGGTGGCTGGTTCAGGGGCTATCTGAAGGTTCGGGCCGGGGCGGCTTGCTGGTGGTGTCCGTCAGCGCCCTCAACACTCTGCCCGGCCTGCTGGTCAACCCCGTCGCTGGTGTCCTGGGTGATCGACTGGACCGCCGCAAGCTGGTGATGACTCTGCAATCCTGCAGCGCGGCGATGGCGTTGGCTTTCGCGTTTCTCGTCTCCAGCGAATACATCAGGTGGTGGCATGCCTATGCCTACGTGTTGATTTCAGGATCCTTCCTCGCCATCACCCAGCCGATGCAACAGGTGCTGATTTCCAATACCGTGCCGCGCGAGTCCCTGGTCAATGCTTATGCCATTAACACGCTTACCGTCACTGGCACCCGCGTCTTCGGCCCCTTCGTAGGCGGGATGATGATTATCACGTTGGGATATTTTTGGAACTTCGCCCTGGAGGCGGCGTTGTACCTGGGCGTGGTCCTCATGCTGCTGCCGATGCAAGTCCGCTACGCTTCGGCAGCGCCCCAAGGAGAGTCCAGGCGCATCACACCCCTGGCGGACATCCGCGACGGCATCATGCACCTGTGGCGGCAGCAGCGCGAAGTGCTGGAGATTGCGGTGTTGTCGGTGGTACCCAACACGATTTTGCATCCCCTCTGGTTTCTGCTGCCACTGTTCACCGTAGAGGCGTTCCAGGCGCACGTTGATACGGGCGGATACCTGCTGGCGATCACGGGGGTGGGCGGGCTGATTTCAACCCTCACCATCGCGACGTGGGGTTTTCCCATTCGTCGGGGCTACACCCTGTTCATCGCGGCGGTACTCTCGTCCATCAGCACCATGCTCTTTGCGTATTCCTATTGGCTCTGGGTCGCGTTCGCGGTCCTCGCCGCTCAGTCGTTTTTCCAGGCGTACTTCCGCACCACTCAGGGGACGCTGGTTTTGACCATCGTGCCGGACCGGTTCCGCGCCCGCACCATGGCGCTGTTGGCTTACGAGCGTTCTTTCCTGATCGGGGTCAGCGTTGTGATCGGTATGTTCGCGGACTTCACATCCGCTTCTTTGGCGATCCTGGCCATCGGCTCCGTGGGATTGGCAATGACGTTGACGTGCTGGGCCACGCTCCGCCGGGTGCGCGCTCTGCGGTAGGTGGAACATTTTTCGCGTCGCCAGGCTCCCCCGCCTGCACACGCTGGACGCGTGGCTGGCTTACCGAGATTTCCGGTTCCTGTGGTTCGGGAATTTCTTCGCCAACAACGCCCAGTGGCTGCAGTTGTTGAGCGTGGGCTGGTTGGTACGGGACCTGTCCGAAGGGTCCAACATTGCCGGCCTGCTGGTGGTGACCGTGGGTGGCATCAACACCCTGCCCGGCCTGGTGGCCGGACCCTGGGGCGGCGTCCTCAGCGACCGGTTTGACCGGCGCAAACTGGTCATCACTTTCCAGCTGGTGAAGGCGGCGCTGGCCTTTTCCTTCGCTCTGTTGGTGTTGTCTGAGCGAGTAGAAGTCTGGCACGCTTACGCATTCGTCATACTGGCCGGAATTTGTCACTCCATCGTGCAACCGATGCGGCAATCCCTAATTGCCGGCACTGTGCCCCGGGACATGCTGGGCAACGCCCTGGCAACCAACGTGCTGACCATCACCGGCACCCGTATCGTGGGGCCGTTCATCGGTGGCATTCTGATTTTCACCCTGGGATATTTCTGGAATTTCACCATCGAATCATGCCTGTATCTCTGCAACGCCGTGATGGTTCTCCAAATGCGAACCCCCTATTTCGAGCTTAGCGACGCCCGCCGGCGTCGTTCCGCGCTGGCGGATATGGTTGAGGGTTTCCGCTACGTCTGGAATGGTGAACGGGCTTTCTTCCAGTTGATGGTCCTGTCGGTGATACCAAATATCATCCTGCATCCGGCGTGGTTCCTCTTCCCGGTGTTCACCACGGAGGTATTGCAACGGGAAGCGAATGTTGGCGGCTATCTGCTATCGATCACGGGCATCGGCGGGCTGCTGGCCGCTCTCGGCATTGCGACTTTCGGATTCGTGTTCCCCAAGGGCAAGGTGGTGCTGGGGTCCGCAATCATGAGTTCCGTAACGCTGGTGATGTTCGCTTATTCCCAGTGGATGGCCCTGGCGTTTATCGTCATCGCGGCGATGGCCTTCAGCCAGTCGCTCTTTCGCACCACCCGAGGAACCCTGATACAGACCCTTTCGCCCGACCGGCTGCGCGGACGCATGACCAGCCTGCAAAGCTTCGACCGCGGCTTCCTGGTCGTAGCCAGCCTCGGCGTGGGCATACTGTCCGACGTCACCTCGCCGGCAACCGCCATGGCCATTATCGGCGCTCTGGGGCTGGGGCTGGCGCTGGTTTGCTGTGCGACGCTGGGCCGAGTGCGCCGGCTGGCGTGATGCGCAGCGCCGCCCCATTTTTGCGGCATAATTCGGCGAAAATAGCATTATAATTAGTAATCACTTCACTTCGTCCGCGTAGAGCTATTTGGATTGATCCAGCGCATCACATCCAGCCCGTCCTACAAATGGTGGGCCTTCTGGACAATCGCCGCCGGGACCTTTTTCTCGGTGGTCGATCACGGCAGTGTGCTGGTTGCGCTGCCTGAAATCGAGTCCCATTTCGACGCTTCGCTGGAGTCGGTGCAGTGGGTGGTCGTTGCCTACGCCCTGGTCATCAGCGTGCTGCTGTTGCCCATGGGACGGTTGGGCGACGTGATCGGGCGCCGGCGCGTGTACATTGCTGGTACAGCTATATTTGTGCTGGCTTCTCTGGGCGCGTCGTTGGCAACCAGCCTCGAGTTCCTGGTGGCCATGCGGGTGCTCAAGGGCGTGGGAGCCGGCATGGTCCAGGGTTGCGGTATGGGCATGATGATTGCCAGCTTCCCCGACTCGGAACGCGGCAAAGCCCTGGGTACTCACCTCAGCGTCGTAGGTATGGGCGCCATCGCGGGACCGGCCGTGGGCGGTTTTCTCGTGGCGTGGTTGGGCTGGCAGTCGGTTTTCTTCATCAACGTTCCCGCTGGCAGCCTGGTCCTGGTAATGGCGTGGTTCCTCCTGGAACGCGGCGCCAATGCCGGTCAGTATCACCGGGGACGGAACACATTTGACTGGACCGGGGCCGCGGTGTCCGGGGTGTTCCTGTTGGTGCTGCTGCTGGTGGTGGGCAACGGAAACGTGTTGGGCTGGTTGTCAACGCCAGTCATCATCGGCGCAGTTGCGGTTGTCGTCTTCATAGCGGCGTTCATCTGGTGGGAGTTGCGCGTCGACTCGCCGATGCTGGAACTGCGACTGTTCGCCAACCGGATCTTCGGGTTGGGCGTGGCGGCGGCGTGGCTGTCCTTTTTCGGTTCCTCAGCGGCCCGGTTCATGATGCCGTTCTACCTACAACGGGTATTGGAGTACTCACCGGAGCAGGTGGGCCTGATGATGATTCCGCCAGCCGTGTGCATGGTGTTGATTGGCCCCTTCAGCGGCCGGGTTGCGGACCGTTTCGGTTGGCGTGTTCCGACGGTATGCGGCATCGCGATAACCGCGGCCGGGTGCTTTATCATGGCATTTGCCCTCGCGGAACGTACTCCGGTTTGGGTGGTGGTCGGCACGATGATGATGCAGAGTTCCGGCAACGGAATATTCAATTCCCCCAACAACAGCAGCATCCTGAGCGTCGTGGAGCGCAGCCGCTACGGCGTGGTTTCTGCGCTCACTCAATTGGTGCGAAACTCCGCCAACGTGGTCAGCGTGGCCGTGGCCACCATGATCGTCGTTACGACCATGGCCGCCTACGGAGTGGAACCGAAACTGGAAGCCGTGAACCCCGAAGTCGCCACGGCCTTCGTCGCCGGACTGCGCTGGGCGTTCCTGGCGTTGGGCGTGGCCATGGCCGTCGGCGTTGCCATCACGGTCTATCGCGCCCTCACCAGCGCTAGGCCGGTGGTCGAAGGGGGCATCGGGACGCAGCCGGAGCCAACGCCGCGGCCAGCCGGCAACGACTAGCACGCCGGCGCCCTAGTCAATAAAGCGGGGCATCACTTCCCGGGCGAATAGCTCCATGGACCGCAGCTGCCTCTTCTGGTCCAGCCCGCCGAAGGCGAAGTTGCATCCAAAGTATCGGACGCCGGCGTCATGCAAAGCCTGTATCTTGGCGGCGCACTGGTCCGGTGTCCCGATAAAGGCCCGGTGTTCCGCCAGGTATTCGTAGGTTGGCGGGAACGTGGTGCGCCGGCGGCGGTAGTCGTCGATACTGTGGTACACCTCGCTCCCCACCGTGAACTCCCTCCGCCAGGTGTTCAGGTCAAGGGTCCAGTTGAGGGCGTCCCGAGCGTCCCGATGAGCCTGTTCTTCGGTCTCCGCCACGTAAAAGTAACGGAAGAACGGTACATCGGTAGCGGTGGTGGAATGACCGCTGGCGTTGGAAAGATCCAGATACCGTCGCAGCAAGTCGATAGCATCGTCGGTGTTCAGCACCACTCCGATGATCAGCCGTCGGCCGGTTGACGCCACGAAGTCGAGGGATTCCGCGCTGCGCGTGGCCGCTACGTACACCGGCGGGTGCGGCTGCTGCAATGGAACTGGCACCAGGTTCAGATGCTTTGCCGAGTAGTATTTCCCGTCAAAGGTGCAGTCGGGAGTCGTCCACAACCTTTCCACCATCTCGATGGTCTCCCGATAGCGGGCCTGGCTTTCGTCGTGGTCGATGCCAAAATTGACGTACTCCGAGCCGGCGGCGCCACGGCCGAACCCGACATCCACGCGGCCGTCGCTCAGTACGTCCAGGGTGGCGGTGTCCTCGGCGAGCCGAACGGGATGATGGAGCGGTGGGATGAGCACGGCGGTTCCCAGTCGGATAGCGCTGGTGCGGGCCGCGATATTGCTGGCGACCACCAACGAAGACGCCCCCAAACCGTACCGGGTGAAATGGTGCTCGGCGAGCCAGATTGCCTTGAATCCCAATCCCTCTCCGACGACGGCCTGTTCCGACAAATCTGAAAACAGTTGGCGCGGCGTATGTTCTTCGGGCCAGGGAATATGGGAAAACAAAGCGAAATCCATCGTGGGCTCCAACTCGTGGTAAAAGTGGGCGCAGTGTACACAGAGGCGCCGCCACCGGCAACAGCGCGACGGCACGGCGGATTGAGGGGGATGGTTTGCCGTCTGGTATCATTGATTCACCCATTTCCACCGAAATTCGCCGCGTAACCGCCGCAAAGCGAGAAGGCGACGGGCTGGCGCGCTACTGGATGTCAAATTGACCTTTTTGACCGGACTTGCCCTCCGGCGGAAGCCGGTCACCATCATGGTGATGGTGCTGGTGCTGGCCGCCGGAGTTTACTCGTACAACCAACTCCAGCAGGAGCTGTTCCCGGAAATCAGCTTCTCCATCATCTACGTAATCACTTCCTACCAGCAGGGAGACCCCAACACGGTTGCCACCGACGTCACGACTAAAGTCGAGGACGTCATTGTCGGTATGCCGGACCTGGAAAAAACCACGTCCATTTCCACCGGCGGCCTTTCCCTGGTAACCGCCAACTTCGCGCCCGGGACCGACGTAGAAGCGGCTGAGGAGGAGATCCGCAGTCAGGTCAGCGGTTTGGAACTGCCGGACGAGGCCGGTGACCCTTACGTCCTGCGGTTGACCTCCGATATTTTCCCCATCATGTGGCTGAGCGTCAGCGGCGACCGGGACATTCCTGCCCTGCAGCGCATTGTTGACGATGAGATACTGCCCCGGCTGGAGGCGGTAGATGGCGTGTACGACGTTACGGTGGAAGGCGGAGTGGAGGAACGGGTATCCGTCATCGTAGATCCCGCGCGAGCGGACGAGTACGGCCTGACCATTCAGGACGTTTTCGTTGCGGTTTCCGGCAATTCCGTTGACGTTAGCGCCGGCACGCTGGACCAGGGAGAACGCGCCATCGGACTGCGCACCTATCGCGGATACGGCGACCTCGACTCCATTACAGACCTTCCCGTTGACTACCGCCGCGGCGCGTCGGAAGCGGGAGGCCGTCAAAACCCTAATGGCAGTGGCTCGGCGATATTGGTGTCGGATGTGGCGACGGTCGCCATCGACACTCCCGGATCGGACACCATTTCGCGCACCAACGGCCAGCCCAGCATTTCCCTCCAGGTATTGCAGCTACCCGAGGGAAACACCATCGAGGTGACCCGGGAATTGCTGGGTGTCATCAACGACCTTGAACTTCCGCCGGACGTGCGCGTGGACGTTCTCTATAACGACGGTCCGGAGTTGGAAGAGCAGCTGACCAACGTTGTGGGCCAGGGCGGTTTGGGATTCGCCATCGCGGTATTTGCCATCTTTCTTTTCCTGCTGCAGTTGCGGCCCTCGGCCATTCGTGGCATTCTCCACACCTTCCGGCCTACCGCCATCATCGCCATTTCAATCCCGATGAGCGTGATGATAACGATGCTGGTCATGGGCGCTTTTGATTGGACTCTCAATTTCATGAGTCTGGCGGGTTTGGCCATAGCCGTTGGCCGCATCGTGGACGACAGCATCGTGGTGTTGGAAAACATCTACCGCCACGTCCAAGCCGGGGGGCGGCGTTTCGCCACGGGCGGCCCGGAGTTCACCGCCTACCGCTTTGCCCCGATGGGGGATGATCCCAGTCTCACCGCCGCCATCCGCGGGACCCGCGAGGTCGGCCCGGCCATCCTGGCATCCACTCTCACCACGGTTGCGGTATTTCTGCCATTGGGTTTCATTCCGGGGGTCGTTGGCGAGTTCTTCCTTCCCTTCGCCCAGACCGTGTGCGTTTCCCTGCTGGCTTCCACCTTCATCGCGCTGACCGCCGTTCCGGTGTTGGCGTCACTGCTGCTGCGGCGGGGAGACATGGCCGACGAGGAGGACACCGTCGCGGAAGAAACCTGGCTGCAGCGCATCTACACGCCCATCTTGAACTGGGCGCTGCGGCATTCCCTGATCACGATACTGGGCTGCATCCTGGCAGTGGCAGCCACGATTCCGCTGGTTTTTGTCCTGCCTATCACGTTGTTTTCGTCCGGGGAGGCGCAGTCCATGCGCATCGACGTGACCATGGCCGAAAATACGGGCGCCGCCGCGATGCACCGGGAAGTTCGTGAGATAGAAAACCTCCTGGATGGTTACGTTGATGCCGGACACATCACGTCGTACCAGGCGACGTTGGGGTCAACCAGCCAGGATTTTGGCCCCGGTTTGGGCGAGAGCGGGTTTGACGTAGCCGGGTTTTTTATTGCGATTTCCGATACTGCGCCGCCGGATTTCTCGGATCAATTGCGGGCCGAGTTGCCGCAGAAAGAAGACGTTGAAGTACAACTTTTCGTTGACTCAGCCGGCCCTCCCCAGGCCGGCATAGAGATTGCCGTTACCGGCAGCAATTTCAGCCGCGTTCAGGCTGCGTCGAGCCGCCTGGTAGAACGCATCGAACCCGTAGCGGGAGTAGTCAACCTGAAGACCAACGTCAGCGACAGCAAAGAAGAATTGACCTTTGAGGTTGACGCGGCGGAAGCCCGGCGCTATGGGCTTACCGCGATGGCGGTCGCCGGTCAGGTGCGCACCTGGGTGTACGGGTCCGACGCCGCCAACATCAACCTGATGGGTGACACTTACGACTTGGTGGTCCGGGGGCGGGAAGACCGCGTCGATGATATTGGGGAACTCCAAAACCTTTCAATTGCCGGCCCCCTTGGCGTTGCCCCGCTGGGGGCGTTGAGCGAAGTCAAAACGACGGTGGGACCGTCATTGATTACCCATTATGACGGGGACCGCTCAGTAACCATAACCGGCGAGTTCGTGGGGAAAGACCCCCAGGCAATCAGCTCTCGCATCGACCGGATTATCAATGAAACGGAACTGCCGCCCGGCGTGCAAATTCGCCGGGGCGGGTTCGCCAGCGACATCCAGGAACAGTTCAATAACGTATATCTCGCCATGATGATCGGGCTGGCGTTGGTGTACCTGGTCATGGTGGCGACGCTTGGTTCCTTGCGCGATCCCTTCATCGTCGTGCTCAGTATGCCCCTGGCGGTAGTGGGCGCGCTGATTGCCCTGACCCTCACCGGGCGGGCGCTGAGCCTGCCGTCGCTCATGGGGTTCCTGTTCCTCATCGGCATCGTGGTCACCAACGCCATTGTGCTGATAACCTTTGTGGGCCAGCTGCGATCCCAGGGATTGAATGCGCTGGAGGCGATGGTCCTCGCCGGCCGTACCCGCCTGCGACCGATATTGATGACGGCTTTTACCACCATCCTCGCGCTATTTCCCCTGGCTTTCAGTGACACCAGTGGACTGGTTGGCGCGGAGTTGGCCACGGTTGTCATCGGAGGGTTGATCAGTTCCACCTTCCTGACCCTGGTCGCAGTGCCCGTGACCTACATTATGCTGCACGAGTCCATACCGAACATCGCAGCGAGCATCTCTCGTTGGATAACTCGACGTCCTTCTCCCGGAGTGGACGTTCCCCAGACCTGACCACAACGCATGAAAAGGGAGAGGAAATCCCGTGAAGTTGTTGTTTCTTAGCCCACGGTCCGCCCGGTCCAAATGGAGCGTTGCGGCGTTATTATTTTTCGCCGCCTGCGCGATGCTGTCCACAGGATGCGGCAATACGTCCGGGGCGTCCGAGGCGCCGCCGGATCGACCAGGAGGGGCCCGGGGCGGCGCGACAATGAGCGCGGATTTTCAGGTCCGCAGCGAGTTGGTTTTTTCGACGCGGGCTGATCTTGCCTTCGAGGTGCCCGGAGAAGTGGGCGTCGTCAGCGTAGCGGTCGGGGACCTGGTATCGGAGGGGGACGTTCTGGCCACCATTGACACTGAAACCCTGAATGACCTGCGCTACGCGGAAGCCCAGGGCAAGTTCAAAGTGGACAAAGCGCAAGACGAACTGGACGCCGCGCTGGGTTTGGAATCACCTGATCCCCTGGTGCGCGCCAAGGCCGAAAGCAAGCTGGCCAAAGCCGAAGTTGCGTTGGAGCAAGCGGAGGACGCGCTGGAGGATTTCCAGCTGAACTATGACGTGAAATATGGCAAGGCTCGCAAAGAGGTGGCGGACGCGGAATACGACCTTGATGCCGCCGAGGAAGCGGTAACGGATTTTGCTGAAAGTCACAGCGAGACCTTCACCGCGGCCCTGGCGGCCAGTGCGAAAGCCCGAACCGATCTGGAAGCGGCCAAGGAGTCTGTAACCGACTTCTTGCCTTTGCATAATGAAGCGGTGGCCCGCCTCAAATCCGAGATCGCCGATGCCGAAAAGCAGTTGGATGCGGCCCGAACCAAACTGGAGGATCTTGACGTTGCGCACGCCAATCAACTGGCCAACGCCCGGAAGGACCTGGCTGGAGCCGAGGACAAACTGGAAACGGCTGAAGATGCCTTCACCGCATTTCACGTCAAAATAATCGATGGGCAATTTCTCAGCCTGCAAGACGGGCGCAATTTCGATGTCGTGAAATTCAACGCTCTGCAGTCCGCAGTGGAAGCGGCTCAACGGAATGTCGCTTTCTGGGAACGTGAAGTCGCGGAATTAACGGCCGGTCCCAAAGAGTTTGACCGCACGGCAGTCGAGTCAGAGATTGTGAGACTGGAGTCCGAGCTGGAGCGATTGAACCGCCGGCTAAAGGACGAACTTGCCGGCCCTGACCAGGACGAACTGAGCCGCCTGGAAGCCAACGTTCTAGTCGCCCAAGAAGCGCTTCACAGCGCCGAACGCGACCTGAAGGAGGCGGAGGACGGCGTGGACCAGTTGGAATTGGCCCGGCTCCAGGCGGCTACAGACAGCGCTCGGCTGGCGCTGGAAGCTGCGGAATCGACATTGTCCAAACTTGAAGACGGCATCGACGAGACCGTTCTTGACGACTTGACGCGCAGTGTCACGGCGGCTCGGGAAACCCGCGACGAATTGGCCGAAGGTCCCGATGCTGCGCTGGTGGCGTTGAATCAGGCCAACCTGGACGCCGCACAGGTGGATTATGAAGAGGTCCTGGACGACCTGGCCCGCTCAGAGCTGCGAGCTCCTTTTGACGGCTTGGTCAGGTTAATCACCATCGAACCCGGCGACGTAATTACCGTCGATGCCCGAGCCATCCAGCTGGTTGACCCTGCTGACATCAGCGTAATCGGGATGGTGGAGACCAACCACATCGACCGAATCGAAATCGGGACCGTGGCCTCCGTTACCCTGGGTTCGCTGCCGGGAGTTGAACTGCCGGCCAAAGTGGAAGACAAAAGCGGCGGCGCCCGCACGGAGCGGGGCGTTATCAGTTTTCCGGTGATTTTCAGTGTATCTGTGCCGCGCGACGTAGTTATCCCGCCCAATCCGGGGTTGGTAACAACGACCGTTAATCCCTGAAAAATTTTGGAAGCAGTACGGTAAGGCCGTGCCCTGGTCCCGCCGTTCATCCCCAGGGGCTCAACTTGACACCAAACGGGAATCCCGCATATTCTTGGCCCCACAAAATCTCTATGTTTCGTGACGTGCCCCTGGACAAATTCGACAGGGACTCGTCGTGTTAAAGGAGCGATATGGTGAAACAGGGAGTAGTGCCTGATGATTTGACGAGGCCATTCTTCGAAGCCGCTAACGAAGGTCGTCTGGTGGTGCAGAGTTGCACTAACTCCGACCGTCTGTATTTCCCGCCCCGCCCCGCCAGTGAAATCTGCGGTGAGGGCGAGAGCGTCGTCTGGAAGGAAGTCAGCGGACGGGGCACCATCTACAACTACTGCGTGGTGTACGACTGCCCGGTGGCGTCCCTGAAAGAAGACCTCCCCTTCAACCTGGCCGTCATCATGCTGGAGGAAGACCCCGGCCTATTGATGTATTCGCATCTGCCGGGAACCGCGCCGGATGAAGTCCCGGTGGGCGCCAAAGTGCGGGTGATATTTGAAGCCACGGCCAACGGCCAAAAAGTCCCGGAATGGGAAATTGTGTCCTAACGCACCCGGAACCGTTCCACCAACAACACAAAGCGTCCGGCGTTTGCGCCGGGGATTTGCTCGGCATTCTCAAGGAGTAAGTTATGACTACCCAGATGGCTCCCGAATCGATGTATCGTTCCACCGAAGGCTTGGGAATTTGGGAACACCGGGGCAAGGTAGCCGCCGTGGGTATCGGACACTCTCCCACCGCCCGCCGTTGGGATGGCCGGGCCGAAACCTCCGTCGGCGCGTTGAGCGTCCTGGCGCTGCGCAAGGCTGTCGCTGACGCCGGAGTCGCCCCGGACCAGGTTGACGGCCTGGTTCTGGTGCCGGTGACGACCACGGGCGCCCATTGGCCGGCGGACCAGCCGGTGCCCATGGACGTGGTCAACGCCTTCAATACCACGGACGACCCACTGGACGGCGTGGGCCAGCTCAGTTCCGAGTGGATTCTGAAGAATATGCCGGAACTGACCAACGTCAACTTCACTATGTACGCTCCCGGCTGCATGTCTGCCGCCATCGTCATCGCCGCCCAGGCTGTGGGCAGCGGTCTGTGCAACACTTGCCTCGTACTCAAGGGCTGGCACAACCTGGAAGGTCGCTACAACCACGGGGGCATCAGCGCCGCCGACGAGGTTCCCGGCACCTTCGCCATCAGCCCGGGCCGCACCCTGTGGGGCGCTCCCGGCTGCTTCGGCACCGCCCTGCAGTTCGCGCAATACTGCACCAAGTACGGCAAGAACCACGACATGATGGCCCCCTTTATGCAGAACTCGCGACGCAACGGGTTGCTGTTCCCGGAGGGCTATTGGGCCCAGCACCGTCCCGAGCAGTTGACGCCGGAGGACTACCTCTCGTCCCGGTGGATCGCCAAACCCGCCAACCTGTTCGACAATGACATTCCCATCATGGTTGCCGCGGCCTATCTGTTCACCACCGCTGATCGTGCCCAGGATATGGCGCAAAAGCCCGTGTACATCCTCAACCATGCCTCCAGCCGGGGAGCGGCCCGCAGCATCACGCCCACCCTGGAAGAGGTGGAAATCGAAACCGCGACCACCGGGCGCAAGATCTACGAGGGGGCCGGCATCACCGCCGATGATCTCTCCTTCGAGAACATGTACGACGGGTTCGCCCAGTTCCACCAGTTCCACATCGAGGGTCTGCGCTATCGCGGGATGCAGCCCGGAGACGCGCTGGATTTCTACCAGACCGATATCAGCATCGAGGGGCCGAACCCCATCCTGTCCAGCGGCGGAAACATCGGCAGCGGCCGCAGCCGCTTCTGGATGCACACCGACTGCATCCAGCAGATACAGGGCCGGGCCGGCGCTCGCGCGCTAACCGGCGTCAAACCCGAAATCGCCGTTTCCGGCGGTCCCATGCCCATGGGAGGGAACTTCACCGTGTGGAGCGCGACGCCCGACTAATGCTCCCGCGATCTATCATGCCGGATTGACAGGCGCTTTGGGCGGCCTTGCGGGGTCGCCCAATTTCGGGGTCGGGAAACCCGGCCCGTTGAGAGGGGAAACAGATGGCAATACTTATCAGCTTTGACATTGACGGGACGTTGGAAGTCGGAGACCCGCCCGGTCCGCTGACCATGGCGATGGTCCGGATCGTCCAGGACAAGGGCTTTCTCATCGGAAGCTGCTCCGACCGCCCGCCCAGCAGCCAGCGCTCGATGTGGGAAGAACACGACATTGACGTTGACTTCGCCGTAGCCAAGCACCTGCTGGCAGACGTCAAAGCTAAGTTCACCGACCCCGACTATCACATTGACGCCTACTATCACATCGGCGACCGGGAAGACCTGGACCGGCAGAACGCGATCCGAAACGGGTTCGAGTTCCTGTGGCCCGACGAGGCCGCCGCACAGCCTTGGTTCATTGCTGACGAATAGGCCGGTTCAGATGACTTGGAAATGGGCTTCCGTGGGAGCGCAGTCCACTCCATTGATGGGAACCATATCCTGCGGACACGCCGAAAAAGCGACGATGCAATCCATCTCCGCCCGGAGCATCACGTAGTCGCCCGGCCTGGAAACCGGAGGCAGGAAACTGACTGTTCCGTCACTCTCCACCGGGATGTTCATAAACAGGTTCCACGGGCTGGGCGTTTCCGGTGGGATCAGGTTCAGCTCCGCCAACGCGGCCGCCAGGTTGTCGGTGCAGTTGTCGTGGTATTCCTCGCAACCCAACAGTTCGTAACGGTAACGGTCGCAGGCTGCCAGCAACGTATCATGGATACCACCGGAGGTATCCTCGACCACCGTCAGGATGGGGCGTCGGCGGTTGGTCGCCATGGCCTGGCCCGCCAGAGGCATGATCCGGCCGAGGGCGGTCCGCGAATGCTCCATGGACATGAACTCCGTCAGGTCGGCGCGGTTGAACGCCCAAGTGTCAACCACTTGTTGCCCGTGGGTATTGATTACCTTGACGATTTGGCCCCCGGATACGAAAGCCGCTTTGCCCCGGCGGGCGGGAATGGTTGTCAATGGCGTTGCAGTCATATTCGTCCTCGCTAATCCTGCGCAGAGTACTCGATGGCAGGCTAGCGGATCGTCCGTGCACCGTCTGGACAATTGAACCTGCGCCGTTCAGAATAGCATGGCGCTCATGCGTTTAGACGCCTATGAAAAAACCGAAAAACACGCGGTCAGTGCGCGTCAATATGGGGGAAGGTTTATGTCTGCGAGGCTCACTTGCACGGGATTCAAAATCGTTTGCTACATCCGTTGGAACGGTCTGGCGGCTCCCGTTCGGTTTGGTCCCGTCGCTGCATGCCTCGGTAGTGGTATGCGGCCCAATTTTTTGGGTGCCCCACTCGGACGCATAGGGCGTGTCTGCAAACACCACGGCCTTCCGCGTATCGACGCTTGGGTAGTCGGTGAGGATGGTCTCCCGGGGGTTGGGTTCTGTGAGAGCCGCGTCCAATTGACCCACGAAGAACACCGCCAATATCTAGACAGCATCGAAGCGTACGGGTTGGATCGGCTCTGCGAGACTTTGCTCGCGACCCGACCGGACCTGGATTGTACCAACCCCTCCAGCGATTGAAATATTGCAGGTCCGCAATAAATATCGCCATCCCCTATCCTCTCCAGGAGATACCTGCATGTGGCCATTCAAGCGCAAGACCACGCCTAAACAACAACCTTTCCAACCAGAAAGGAAAACCCCGGTTCCGTTCTCAGATGATCTTTCCGATCCGTTCGTGCTAAGACACCATGCACTTCGCGCCCTCTGCGGCGCGTTGATGGACAGGCACAGTGAATGTCGGTCTCCGCACCCTTTTTGTGGAAACATCACCGCGCATGTTACGCAACTGATAGCCAATGCGGTGGAACAAGTCAGCCCTTATGGTCCCGTATTGGCAATCTACACCAGCAAAGCGGTGGACAACCTAGAATACACACCAGGGCAGCCAAGAGAACCCTTAGATGGCGCGGTCTCACTTGAATACGCTGAGAATATCCCAGGTCGCAAATTGGTAGTGAATCCGAATACTGACGGCACCTACACGGCGTTATATGGGCCAATCTTGGACCCGGTCGAGGGGCACTATGCGACGGGAAGTATTGATGGCAACGCGGCTCGCACTCTCAATTGTAATCCTGAACCACAACATACTAAATGGCAATATTGGGAGCGCAAGTTACCTGGGGTGGATATAGTCCCGGAGTATCGTTGCCTTTGTGTGCACGGCTCCTGGTGGATTGTTGAGGCAGACCGAAGCCACGGTCTCGTCCAACACGTAGCAAGTCTGGAAGTGGCCGACAATCCTGAGCATAACTTTGGAATTCATTCGCGCCAACACGCCATGTATGTGACCGATCCCTGGGATGACAGCGAATACGCCAAAGTCATCCGAGAGAACCTTCCCAGAACGATGTAACAGGAGTCTTCGTGGCGACTTGCCGTTCAGTACTTGGGTCGCTTGCCAGCTAGCCCCAAAAAAAGAATGGGGTTATGGAGCAGGCAGAGTGCGGTCGTCGTGCTCAAACCCAAGCGCCGGGATTGTGGACAGGCTAGCGTAGGGTTTATCATACGCCCATGCGGTGACGGCGGGAGGCAGCGGAATCGAACCGCAACGGTGGTCCTAGCACCGTCCTCGGGGGTCTGAGGCCCGGGCCAAGCTAACCAGCAAAGCGTTACTCCCCACCACGATTGTTCCACGGATCAGAGGGCCTGCATAGCTGCGGCGTGTCATCCCCCACGGTATCTTAATAATGACTATCATGCGCTGCTAGGGCCGTGCCCTGGGTCTAGGGGCCATCTAGCGGGGCGTGTTAGTCCCAAAAAAACCAATGGAAACCGCCATACGTTTATTGGAGTCGCGCCATGACCACTGCAACCGCATCACTGCAAAATCTGAGTCCTCTGCTGTTTCTGGAACGCAGCGCGGCCGTGTATCCACACCGGGCGGCCTGCATTTACAACGGTGCCGTGACTACCTACGGACAGTTTTACGAGCGGGTGCGGCGGCAGGCCGCTGCCCTGCGCAGCGTTGGTGTGGGTCCCGGCGACCGGGTGGCCTTCCTGCTGCCCAACCTGCCGTCCATGCTGGAGGCCAACTTTGGGCCCATGGGCATCGGCGCGGTTCTGGTGGCACTGAACATTCGCCTTTCGCCCCGGGAGATCGCCTACATTCTGAACCATTCCGGCTCCAAGGTGCTGGTTTTCGACTCTGAGCTGGCGGACACCGTGCGGCAACTGCGGGACGACTGCCCCGGCGTGGAAACCTACGTGCAGGTGCGCGATACCGCTCCGCTGGCTACCGACATTCCCGGCCCGGAATATGAGCAATGGCTGGCGGGTGTTGAACCGCTGTCCGAGCTGACCGGGCCGGCGACCGAGAACGATACGCTGACCATCAACTACACCTCCGGCACCACCGGGATGCCCAAAGGGGTCGAATACACCCCGCGTGGGGCCTACATCAACGCCCTCGGCGAGGCCATGGAAATGGGCATGAACTGGCGGAGCGTGTACCTGTGGACGCTGCCCATGTTCCACGCCAACGGCTGGTGTTTCCCCTGGGCGGTGACGGCAGTGGGTGGCGCGCACGTGTGCCTGCGCCGGGTTGACCCGGCTGAGGTTTACCGGCTCATCCGTGAAGAATCCGTGTCGCATCTTTGCGCCGCGCCAACGGTTTTAACCGGGCTTTACGCGGCTCCGGAGGCCGCATCCGCCGATCTGACCGGCCTGACCATCATGACCGCCGGCGCCCCGCCGGCTCCGCAGGTGATCCGCACCATCGAGGGCATGGGGGCGCAGATCATCCACGTGTACGGCCTTACCGAGACCTACGGCCCCTGCACCGTCGCGGCGGGGCAGCCGGAATGGGACACGATGTCCGCCGAGGAATTGGCCCGCGTCAAGGCGCGGCAGGGCGTCCCCTTCATCGTGTACGGCTCCGGCCTGCGGGTGGTGGACGAGGAAATGGCCGACGTGCCCCGCGACGCCGAGACCATGGGCGAAGTCGTCATGCAGGGCGACGCGGTGATGAAGGGATACTACGACGACCCGGAGGCCACCGCGGAGGCCTTTCGCGGCGGCTGGTTCCACTCCGGCGACCTGGCCGTGTGGCATCCCGACGGTTACATCGAATTGCAGGACCGTTCCAAGGACATCATCATCTCCGGCGGAGAGAACATCTCCAGCCAGGAGGTGGAGAAGGTCATCATGGAGCATCCGGGCGTGCTGGAGGTCTGCGTGGTGGGCGTGCCCGATCAGCGCTGGGGCGAGGTGCCCAAGGCTTTCGTGGTGCCCCGCGCCGGTGGAGAATTGACCGCCGACGAAATCATCGACTTCACCCGGAACCGCATCGCCCACTTCAAAGCTCCTAAGAGCGTCGAATTTGGCGAGCTGCCGAAAACCGCCACCGGCAAGATCCAGAAGTACATCCTCAGGGATAAGGAATGGCAGGGGCAGGAACGGCGGATACAGGGTTCGCAGGTGTAGTAAACTGCGCCAACCCTAAGCCGAGCCCAAATCAGGAGGACAGGTATGGAGTTCGGACTGTTTCTGGAGTTTCCCCGGCCCCTGGACGGGGACCATCACGATGCCTTCACGCAGTCCTTCAGACTGGTTCAGGAAGCGGAGGACCTGGGCGTCGCATCGGTTTGGCTCGCCGAATACCACTTCAACATGGAGCGTGTTCTGGCGTCCCCGGTGATGATCGCCACGGCCATCGCCGCCAAGACCAGCCATATGCGCGTCGGCACCGCCGTCTATTGCCTGCCCCTGGGCCATCCCATCCGCGTTGCCGAAGAAATGGCAACGCTGGACCACATCAGCGACGGGCGCGTCGAGCTGGGCGTGGGCCGGGGCACCTTCCCCAACGTCCACGAGGGGTTCAACGTCACCTTCGAGGAAAGCCGCAGCCGCTTTGACGAATTCCTGGAAGTGCTCGTGGCCGCCTGGACCCAGGAGACCTTCTCCTTCCACGGCGAGCACTATTCCTGCGATGAGCTGACGGTGACTCCCCGTCCTTACCAGCAGCCCCACCCGCCCATCACGGTGGGCGTTACCTCCGCTGAGAGTTTCCCGATCATCGGCGCGATGGGATATCCCCTGATCGTCAACCCCTCCCGCGTATTCACGCTGGCCGAGTTGGAAGGAGCAATGTCGGAATACCGCGCCGCCTGGAAAGCTGCGGGCCATCCCGGCGAGGGCAAGGTCGGGCTGCGGGTGCCGATTTATGTCAATGAGGACGCTGACCTGGCCTACCGCAACCCCAAAGAATCGGCCATGAACTCAATCGTTCGCCTGGGCGAGCGCGTCGGTTCGTACGCCGGCCGCGCCGGCACGCTGGGCGACTGGGCCGAGCAAAGCCGCCGGATCCTGGGTATGGATTACGACGACTGGCTGCGCGACAAGGTGGTGTACGGCACCCCCGATTCCGTAACTGAACGCCTGGCCGAGTTGGAGGAAACCCTGGGATTGGACCAGCTCATCTACGAAATCAACTATGGAAACCTGATGCCGGACGAAATGCAGACGGCGTCCCTGCGATTGTTCAACAAGAAAGTGTTGCCGCGGCTGACCGGCTAGCGGAAGAGATTTCTGTCGAGCCCGGAACGTCGAATTATCGAACGCAGTGTACCGGGCTTGATGTCCGCGTTAGCGCCATGAAACGGTATTGAAAAAGCGTAGGTGCGTTCTCCAATATGCCGCTCGTAGTACCGATGCGAGCCTTTACCACGCCCTGGCACAACCTCAAAGCCGTTTTCTCGCAAAACCCGGTCCAAGTCTCTGAATTTCATTTATGCCTGACTGGTGACAAATGCCGGGTTCTCGGTATCAATGGTGAAAATAACGCTAGCGAGGGCGCTATCTGATCGAAGATTGGACAACCCCAACAATCGCTGGCTTGATTTCAAGAAGGTAATCCACCGGTGTCTCAACAATAGGTGCATTCGCGCACCCAATGGCACCCGGTGGCTCAGCAAAAATTTCCGGTTGGCTTCAGGCAGCTCGGCAGCATAGTCCAGAAAATCCTCCACTGCCAGTTGGAGGTCCTCGCGGACATACTCCAAGCTTTCCCCCTGCGTGGCAATGTCCAAATCCACGCACAGCGCCTCCCAATCGCCAGGCTTGCCCCAGGCGTAGCAGGTCAGTTTACGCATCGGCGCAACTCCTTGTGTTTGGGCAATGGCGGCAGACGGCTTTACCCTAATTCCACGTGAAGCAAACCTTTCCCGTTCCACCGGCGTCGAACAACTTGTAGGCCGCGTCGGCGTCGTCCAGCGTGAACCGGTGGGTGAAGAGTTCCTTGAGCGGGACCTGCCGATCCACCACGAATCGGGCCACCTCTTCCAAGCCGTTCAGGCTGAACGTCCAGGAACCGACTATCGTCAATTGCTTGTGGATGATCTGCGGGCTGACATCGAACGTCGTGGTGTTTCCCTCGCCGACGAAACAGACGCGGCCCCACAGCATCGCCGAGTCCACGGCGTTGACGCGCGCTTCCGGCCGTCCGGTGCAGTCCAGCGTGGCCGGCGAGCCTTCGCCGTGGGTCAGTTCGCGGATGGCTTCCACCGGGTTCTGGGTGGCCGCGTCGATGCAAACGTCCGCGCCCAGGCGCTGGGCCAGTTGCAGGCGCTCGGCGTCCACGTCCACCGCGATGACCCGGGCTCCCATGGCCTTGGCGAACATGGTGCCGCTGGCGCCCACCGGCCCCTGTCCGAAGATGGCCAGCGTGTCGTCGCCGGACAGGTTCAGACGCTTCAGGGCATGGAACGCCGTTCCCGTGCCGCAGGCGCAGGCCGCTCCTTCGTCAAAATCCAGTCCGTCGGGCATCTTGACGCAAGTGTAGGCCGGGCAAACCAGGTAATCTTCGTGGCCGCCGTTGGCTCCGGTGCCGTACACCACCGAACCGTTCAGGCACATCTGAGTGTATCCGATGCGGCACATGGTGCAGGCTCGGCAGCCCGTGTAGTGGTGCATCATCACCCGGTCGCCAACGGCGACCTCAGTGACGCCGGAACCGACCTCTGCAATGACGCCGCACGGCTCATGCCCGGCGACTTTCAGGTTGGCCGGGTCGCCCCGGTCCGCTTTTACCGCCCGATAATGCCGCAAGTCGCTGCCGCACAGGCCGGATGCTTTCATGGCGATTACTACCTCACCCGGCCCCGGATGAGGGTCGGGCAAGGTGCGGATTTCGATTTCCCGGTCTCCGGTGAAAACTACGCCGCGCATTTGTGTCCCTCCAGTTCGCAACAAACAGCGGATGCTATTCAGTGTCCGGCGAAATGCCATGTTGTCGCAGCAAGGCTTCCAGCTCCCGGTTCCGCTCTTGCATGGCGCGCAAAGCCGCTACCTTCTCGGCCCGGGCCGCTTCTGCCTCGGATAGATTGCGCAGCCAATCCCGGTTAATGGGGTCGTACAGCCGGAGCAAATCGTCTCGGACGCAGATGTCCAGTCCCAGCGTCGCGCTGTACCCCCGCAGTATCCCGTCCGCGTCTTCACCGACGGGGATTGGCCCATACGATCCGTCCGCCACCAGACGCTCTCCCGCCAGCGGGGGATCAAAGCACTCCCGCTGTGGGTCGAACCGCCAGTATTCCGTTACCCCTATCGCTGCGTATATGCCCCGCTTCTCACCGATGTCCCGGGCGTAGGTGCTGGCAGAAGTGATTTCCATTACGAAATCGGGCGCTTTGCCTTCTCGCCACACCATGTACGAGCGGCGAGTGTGCTTGTCCACTCCAAACACCACGAAAACGTCAGGCGCGACATTGGCGGCGACGACGTTCATCCGGTAATAGACGAACATATCCCCGGCCACGTACACGTCCGGGCGGTCTTCATAGTGTACTCGGAGAGCGTGGACCATTTCGGTGAGCGGGTTGAACTGATACTCGGTCTCGGCCAATGGCTCATCATCCGTATCCGGGTAATGGATGCTGTGGTCTTCGATTTCCGGCGGTGGATCGGAGCCGGCTGCGACGGGTTTGCTGACCATAGCTTGCTCACTCCATGGGGTCGATCAAAACGCCCGGGTTCAAGATACCACGAGGGTCCAGGGCGCTCTTCATCGCCCGCAGCGCCTCGGCGAAAGGATCCGGCCGTTGCTCGTCGTACCAGGGACGGTGGGCGCGCCCGACCGCGTGATGGTGAGTGATCGTGCCGCCGGCGGCCATCACGGCATCGGAGGCGGCCTGCTTGATCTCGGCGTGGGCCTCGAGCTCGCCGCCGACTTTGCCAAGACCCTCAAACGTGTAGTAAGGAGCCGGACCGTCGGGGTACACGTGGGTGAAACGGCAGGACACCCGCCCGCCGCCACAGGTGCGACGCAGGGCATCCTGCAAAGCGGAACGCACCATTTCGTCCATCGCCGGCCAGCGTTCCCAGGTGATCGACGTTTCCAGCGTCTCAGCGACGATACCGAAGCCGATGGTCGCGTTGCGTTCGTAGGGGGCGTTGATGAAGGAATTGCGCCAACTCCCTACCGCTCCCTGCCGGCCGGCGGAGGATTCGGAGCGCTCCGCGGCGTCGGCCACCAGGATGTCGGCTTCGTCGATAGTTCCACCGGCGTCCCGGGCGATGGTCACCGCCTGGCGAATGTTCTCGCCCTGGGGCAGTTCCGCCGACTCGAACCCGATGATGAGCAATGCCTGCTTTCCGTCGAGACCTGCGAAATCCTCAGCTTCGGAAGGATCAAGCATACGGAGGTTGGCCGGCCACTGCTTGGCCTGGGCGATGAGACGCGCCCCTTCGGACGCGGCGGCCATCCCGTCGAACACGACGCCGGCAGACGCACGGAAGCGGGGCCGCGCCTGTATCCGCATCCAGGCTTCGGTGATGATGCCCAGGATGCCCTCGCTGCCGATGATCATGCGGTCCGGCGACGGGCCGGCTCCGCTGCCCGGCAGGCGCCGCGATTCCCAGACACCGGCGGGAGTAACCATGCGCACGGACTCAACGAAATCGTCGATGTGCGTGTGGTTGGTGGCGTAGTGTCCGCCGCTGCGCGTGGCAATCCAGCCGCCCAGGGTTGAGAACTCGAAACTTTGCGGGAAGTGCCGCAGGGTGAAACCATGGGGCCGCAATTGCGCTTCCAGCGCGGGTCCCAGGGCGCCGGCCTGGATGCGGGCGGCGCGGGAGGTTTCGTCGATCTCCAACACCTGGCCCAGGTTGGTCAGGTCGATGGTGCAGACTTTATCTGCCTCGGGCGGTTCGACGCCGGCGACGACCGTGCTGCCGCCGCCGTAGGGTATGGCAACGATGTTGGAATTGACGCACCAATCCAGAACCTGTGTGACTTCTTCTTCGGTGCGCGGGTAGGCGATTACGTCGGGCGGGTTGGGGAAATGGCAGTTGAAGCCCCGGATGCGGTCACGGAAACTGCGTCCGTAGGTGTGCGCCGCCCGGTCGTGGTCGTCGGTGGTGCAGAATTCGGCCACCAGAGGATGCGGCGTAAAGCGGGGCTTGCGGAGGTCAAGGTCAGCGTCGCTGGGTGGCGTGGGCGACGGCAGGGTCACTCCGTACCGGCGGTGGATGCGTTCCGCCATGGCGGTATAGTCAGCCGACGACGGTTCCCGATCCTCCATCCCCCAGGCCCAGAAACTGCGGCGGGGCATGGCATCCCTCCTGTCTCATTCGGGCAAAAGTAATGGTCGGGGTGAGTGGATTCGAACCACCGACCTCCACGTCCCGAACGTGGCGCGCTAGCCACTGCGCTACACCCCGACTATATTTTGATTGTAGCATAATATTGGCGGTGTCCGACAATCCGCTGGGACGGCGAATCCGTATAACCCGGCATTACAGCATAGGGAGATGACATGAAGACCGAGTTTTTGCGGCGAACCCTGCCGGGCATCGCACTGGTAGCCGGCCTGATGGCCATGGCGTTGAGCTGCGGCGGTTCCATGGCGCCGGTAGAGGAGGCAGCGCCCGCGGCGGCGCCCCAAGCGCAATCCGCCGCCAGTGCCGGGGCCGATGCGCCGCCAATGCCAGCGGCAACGATTGCGGCGGCGGTCCCCGCGGCCCAGCCGGCTGCCGCGGCGGCCGACGCGGCGCCGCGGCAGCCGGCGGCTCAGGCAGCGATGCAGGAGGCCGGGGCAAATGCGCGTGACGCCGAATCCGCTGCGACACGGCAGCAATCGGGCCGCCAGCTCATCGTGGAGGCCTGGATGACTCTGGAAGTCACCGACGTTGACCCGGTGGCGCGACAGGTTGAGACGGTAGCCATCCAACGGGGCGGCTGGGTGGAATCCGCGGAAATCTTTGGTGAAGGCGGCTACCGTTCCGCCTCCATCAACATCCGAGTGCCGGCGGGTAATTTCGACGCCGCTATGGCCTCTCTGCGCTCCCTGGGCCGGGTGACCGACGAAGGGGTTGGGTCCACCGACGTCACGGCGCGGCTCATTGACAACGAAGCGCGCCTGGTTGCCTGGCGTTCCCAGGAGGAGCGCCTCATCCACCTGCTGGACAAGGCGGAAACCCTGGAGCACGTCATCGACCTGGAAAAACGTCTGGCCGAAGTGCGAACCGACATTGAACTGGTCGCCGCCACCCAACGCAATCTGGAGAACCGGGTGGCCGCCTCGTTGATACAAATCAACCTGCACCTGCCCCAGCGTTTCGCCGCGGACCCGCCCAACGGGGTGCTGACCTTGGCCGTGGGCGATCCCTCGGCAACCGCCGATGCCATCGTCGCCCGCGTGGAGTTGCTGAACGGGTACGTCGGTGAGAAACGGGAGTACCAGCAGGACGGCGGCGAAGTGGTGGACGTGGTCGCCTTCGTAAAGTCCGCCGACCTGGCCGGGCTGATGGACTACGCCGCAACGCTGGGCGAGCCGTCGGGACGGCAGTTGAATTCGGTAGGGCCTTCGCCGGTCAGCGACGTGCCCAACGCGCGGCTCACGCTGGGTATCCGTTCCAACGTCGATCTGGCCGCCTCGCTGCACCTGTCTGCGGCGGAACCGTTGGAGGTCGCCGGGCAAATCCGCGAGCGGGCGCAATCCCTCGGCGGTTTCGTGGAGCAGTGGAACGAATCAAGGAATCCGGATCACGAAAGCGTCAACATGGAACTGGTGGTCAAGTCCTCCGATTTGCGGGAGCTGATGGACTTCGGCGCCAGCCTGGGTGATACCGAATACTGGGAATACAACGCGGTTGGTCAAAATCCGGTCGATGACGCGCCCAATGCCCGCCTGTCCGCGTCGGTATCCACCATGGAGAATTACACGGTGAATTGGCTAATCACCGGAGTGATTTTGGTCTTTATTGTGGCGGTGGCGGGAATCGCAGTGGCGACTGCGCTGCTGTTGCGCCGGCGGCGCGGCCGGCGCGCCGATGCCCATACCGCAGTGGACCTGGAACCCGACGCGGCCATATAGGAGACAGGCGGCGGGATGTTTCGCCGTCCGTCGCTGCGCTCCGCTCAATAACGTTCTACGGACGAGGTTTCAGAATGGACGCTCGACAACTGCGCCGAACCCTGCTCGGCATTGTGCTGGTCGCCGGCCTGATGGCAATGGCTTTGAGTTGCGGCGACGCCGAAGAGGCGCGCCTCGATTCCCGCGAAGATACCGAGGGATTTGCCCAGCTCATGGATTCCAAGACGGAGGGATCGGATTTTACGAGGCAAGGACCGTCGGGTGTACCGGGACCGGCGGGACCTGACGGAGCGCAAGGGGCGCAAGGTCCACCGGGGCCACTGGGTGCGCAGGGCCCACCGGGCGCTATGGGTCCAAGCGGACCGGCCGGGGTAGGCGGTTTCGCATCTGGGCTGTTCCGTGGCGATGCCGAGCGGGAGGAGCGATTTGAGTCTGGCCAGGCTCCGGCCGCTACTGCCGCTCCCATCCCCACGTCGGCCCCTCCAATGGCCGCCCGTCCGGCTCCCCCGGCCGCCATGCCCACCGCTACCCCGGCTCCGGCCGCCCCACAGCAGTCGGCCGCCGGACAAAACGGCGGTCTCCTGGTCCAGCCGCAGGCCGCCCGGCAGCTCATCGTGGAGGCGTGGCTCAGCCTGGAAGTATTGGACATTGACGCGGCGGTGCAGCAGGTCGAGGATATCGCCGCCCAGCGCAGCGGCTGGGTGGAATCGGCGGAAATCTACGGCGAAGGCGGCTACCGCTCCGCGTCCGTCAAGGTGCGGGTGCCCGCGGACCGCTTTGGCAACGCTATGGACGCCCTGCACGGCGTGGGCCGCGCCACGGACGAAGGTGTTTCCGCTACCGACGTCACGGAGCGGTTGATTGACAACGAAGCGCGGCTGAAAGCCTGGTACACTCAGGAAGAACGGCTGCTTGTGCTGCTGGAGAACGCCGCCACGGTAGAAGACATCATCGACATTGAACGGCGCATCTCCGAGGTGCGTTCCGACATCGAGCGCGTCGAGGCCACCCAGCGCAATCTGAAGGGCCGGGTGGCGACTTCGCTGATTACCGTCCAGCTGGCCTTGCCCGGCCGCTTTGCCAGCGAGCCGCCCCATGGCTCGCTTAATCTGTCCGTGGGGGACCCGGCAGCCGCAGCCGACGCCATCGGCGCCCGCGCCGTGTCTCTGGGCGGCTACTTGGGCAGACAGCTGGAATATCAGGAAAGTTCCCGCCGGACGGTGGTGGAGCTGACCGCCAATGTCAAGCCCGCCGACCTGCGGGGCCTGCTGGATTATGCCGCCACGCTGGGCGAAGCTTCGGGCCGACGACTGGACGCCATCGGAGATACGCCCCCCGGCGACGCTCCCGTCGCGTCATTGGCTGTGATGATAGTCTCCAACACCGACCTGAATGCGCGGATGCAAATCGCTGCCGACGCTCCCGGAGTGGTTGCCGGGGAAATCCTCCAGTGGACGGAAAGCCGCGGCGGATACGCCGCACGCCGCAGCGAAGCGATGGGGGAAGACTGGCACGAGCTGGCCCTGAACCTGGTGGTCAAACCCGCCGACCTGCGCCCGTTGATGGACTACGCCGGCACCCTGGGCAAGACCAAGCATCTGGAGTACGCCGCGACCGGCCAGGAACCCAGCGACGATACTCCCAACGCGCATATCACCGTGGAGGTGATTACTGACCAGCCTTTCAGCCGGCAACTGTGGCCGGCAGGTCTGGTGATTATCCTGGCGGCAGCTCTGGCAGTCATTGCCCTGGTGGTCATCGTTATCGTATTGCGCCGGCGGCGCGGCCGCAGCGCCAAGGCCCGCACTGTGGTGGATCTAGAACCCGACAGCGGGGTTTAGCTACTATTCAGCCGCTACGGGGAGTCGGGTCGGACGCCGCCGACGCCGGTTCCGGCTGGCCGTCTCGCTGGCGGGGGCTTCCGGGGCGGGCGATCCTGCCTGCGCCGCCAGCATCGCCTCCTGCATCTCCTCAACGAAGGAGGCCACCCGGCGCAGAGCGCGGGCCAGGCGGCCCATCCCCAAGTCAGCGTCGCCGGCGGTGCGAATTTCCATATCGCGCCGGCCGACCTTGACCCCCGGCCCCATCTTGTTCTGCAATGCCTGTCGAGCGTCCCCCACGGGTTGCCGGAATACCACCGTAACAATGCCGTCGCCGGCGCCGGATATGGACTCGGCGGCGGCGGCAGCGCCCAGGCAACGCAGGTCGGTAACGGTGAGCAGGTTTGCCACGGCCTCGGGCAACGGCCCGAAACGGTCCTGCATATCGGCGCGCACCGCCGCTATCTGCGCCCGATCCGTGATGTTGGACAGGCGCTGGTAGAAGGCCAGCCGGGCCGGCAGGTGGGCGATGTATTCCGCCGGAATCGCCGCCGGTATTGGCAGGTCGATGCGGGGCGGGGGGAACGCATCGGCGGCTGTCACGGGGGAGTCCTGGTTGCTGAGTTCCTGCACCGCCTGGTTCAGCAGCTCGGAGTACAGGTTGAGGCCCACCGCATGAATCTGCCCGCTCTGGTCGGCGCCCAGCAAGTTGCCGGCGCCCCGGATTTCCAGGTCGCGCATGGCGATGCGGAATCCGGCGCCAAGTTCGTTGGCCTCCAGGATGGCGTGGATGCGCTGGCCGGCGGCCTCGGTGATTTCCTGATTGTCGGGGAGCAGCAGGTAGGCGTAGGCCCGGTGGTCGCCGCGTCCCACCCGGCCGCGCAGCTGGTAAAGCTGGGCCAGGCCGAAGCGGTCGGCCCGGTCGATGATGATGGTGTTGACGTTGGGCATATCCAAGCCGGATTCGATTATGGTGGTGCAGACCAGGACGTCGGCCTCCCGGTTGGCGAAAGCCACCATCACGTCTTCCAGTTCCGACTCCGGCATCTGGCCATGGCCGACCAGGATGCGCGCCTCCGGCACCAGTTTGCCCAACTCCTCGGCGACGTTGTGGATGGTTCGCACGCGGTTGTGGAGGAAGAAAACCTGCCCGTCGCGCTCGAGTTCCCGGAGGATCGCTTCCCGGACCGGCTCGCCGCTGTCCTCCGAAACGAAGGTTTTGACCGGGAGACGCGCTTCCGGCGGAGTATGAATCACGCTCATGTCCCGCACGCCGGCCAGCGCCATGTGCAGGGTGCGTGGGATGGGTGTCGCGCTGAGCGTCAGCACGTCCACCTCGGCCCGCATCTGCTTGAGCCGTTCCTTGTGTGCCACGCCGAAACGGTGCTCCTCGTCGATGATGACCAGGCCGAGGTTCTTGAAGCCCATGTCCTTCTGCAGGATCCGGTGGGTTCCGATTACGATATCCACCTTGCCTGTTTTGGCCGCCTCGACCACCTCATCCTGCTCTTTGTGGGTTCTGAAGCGGCTTAATACTTCGACCTTCACCGGGTAGGGAGCCAGCCTCTCCGCGAAGGTGGCGTAGTGCTGTTGTGCCAGAACCGTGGTGGGCACCAAAACCGCCACCTGCATCCCCTCGTTCACCGTCTTGAACGCCGCCCGCAGCGCCACCTCGGTCTTGCCGTAACCCACGTCGCCGCAGATCAGGCGGTCCATGGGCTTGGCCACTTCCATGTCGTTTTTGACTTCCTCGATGGCCTGAATTTGGTCGGGGGTCTCCTGAAAGGGGAAAGAATCTTCCAGGTCTCGCTGCCACGCAGCGTCGGGGCCGAAGCGATGCCCGCTGACGGTTTCCCGGACGGCGTAGAGGCGCAGCAGCTCTTCGGCGATCTCCCGGGCCGCGCCTTTGGCTCTATCCTTGATCCGCTGCCACTCGCTGCCGCCCAGGCGCGTGAGGGTCGGCGGCTGGTCGGTGGCCGCGACGTAAGCGCCCAGGCGGTCCAGCTGTTCCGTAGGCACGTAGAGGCGGTCTTCCTCAGCGTATTCCAGCACCAGGTACTCACGTTCGTCCCCAGTGGACTCCAGGTGCGTGGTGCCGACAAACCGGGCCACGCCATGATCAATGTGCACCACATAGCTGCCGGGCATCAGGTCCGCCAGGGATACGGCATCGCCCAGATCGCGATGGGCTTTGGGCGGTCGAAAACTCCGCTGTTTCACGGTGCCGAACAGTTCGGCGTCGCTGTACACCGCGACGGCCGGCCCGTCGTCCCGGCTGGGGACTTGCCATCCCCGGCGCAACGCACCGGACAACACGTACACCCGGCCGGCGCGGGGGCGAGCGGGCAGGTCGTCCACCAAATGAGCCGAGACGCCGGCTTCGTCAAGGACCTCGGACAAACGCGCTGCGTGTTGGCTCACTGCCACCGTCGCGCCGCCGTCTCCCACCCGCGCCGCAACATCGTCGGTGAAGTAACTCAACCCGGCGCTGCGGTCGGCCAACGTTTCCACCAGCCTGGGTTGGTCTTCACCGCCCCAGCGCTCCATATCGACGGTGGCGATGCCGGCGCTCTCCATCTTGCGTCGGAGGGTATCCCAGTCAGTGGAAGGTGAAGGGAAACCATAGGGCAGTTCGCCCCGTTCCTGCCGCATGGCGCGCTGCTGGTTGTACTTGTCGTTCTGCTCCTCCGCTTCGCCGGCCAGTCGGTTCGGACGGTCCAGAACCACGATGGAGCTCGGCGGCAAATAGTCGGCCAGGGTGTGAAAGTTGAGCAGGCCGTTGTAGAAAGACAGTGTTTCGGAGTTTGGCGCGGTGATGAGTTCTCCCAGCTCCTCCTGAAAACGCATGACGGTGGCGGCGTTGCACGACGAAAGATCTATGCGGCCCCGCCGTTCGTCGAAAGCGCTGCCATCACAGAGTTCGGGCAACTGCTCTCGGGCCGCGATGATGGACACGGCGTCGGCATCCCCCACCGAGCGTTGCGATTCGGGGTCAAACTGGCGGATGGTATCGACTTCGTCATCCCACAGTTCCACGCGGTAGGGCAACGCGGCGTTGGGCGGGAACACGTCCAATATGCCGCCGCGCAGGCTGAAGGCTCCCGGAGCTTCCACCTGCGGCTCCCGGCGGTATCCCAGCTCCACCCAAGCCTCCAGCAGCGCATCCACCGAAGGGATGCGCGCCCCGGTTTGCAGGCGATGCGCCGCCCCGACCCGCGGGTGGCGACCAAGGGTAAGGTCCGGCGGGAGGGTAAGGCGCAACGCGGATGCGACGGAGGCGATTACCAGGGGCGGGTCCGCGTCGGGTTCTTCGGCGGCAGCCAACGCTGCCAGCGCGGACAGCCGTTGATTGCCCGTTCTGGCGTCAACCGCCAAACGCTCGAAAGGCAGCACCTCCGGCTCCGGCAGCAGCCGGACGGGAGCGTCCTCGCCCAGGTAGGTCAGCAGCTGGTCGTACAGCCGGCGGGCGTCCTCCAGGCGAGGGGTCAAAACGATCACCGGACGACGTTGCAGGTGCGACAGGGCGCCCACGTACAGGGGCTGATGCTCGGTGTCCACCGCCAGCGACCCATGGGCGGAGGCACGTTCCATATTGCGCGAATGCTGACGCATCCAGGGCTGTGCGCCGACGAGAGATAGCAGTCCGGTTAGAGCCATATCGTATTTTGGGCCTCCGCTTTGCGGGTTATACACGCCGATACGGGGCTGACCGGAAGCCAGCCCCGCGCAACGATTTTACGCCCGTTGCGGCGGTTGGTTCAAGACAACCCATGACCATCCGGCAGAGTCTCATGTTGAGACGCCGGGAGCTTTGGGGACTGCGTGATATAATTCACTAAGCGTCAATCGTGATGGGTCGGTTGATTTTCCACTACGCACAAAATCCCCCGGAACGCCTGTATGTCAAAGGATATAAGTGACGCCCACACCACAACGGCGTACCGGCGGATCGTGGTGAAGGCCGGCACCAGTGTTTTGACGGGCGGGAAATCCGGCGTCAATCTGGATCGCGCCGTGATGGCTGACCTGGTCTCGCAAATCGCGCATCTGGTCAACAGCCACGACGTGCAGATGCTGCTGGTGACTTCCGGAGCCATTGCCGCCGGTCGTCATGCTCTGTCGGAAACTGCCGGCATCCCGGACGTGCCGGACATCCCGACCCGGCAGGTTCTCGCCGCGCTGGGCCAGGGTCCCTTGATGACCGCGTATTCCGAGTTGTTCGCTGAGCACGGCCTTGCCGTCTCCCAGGTGCTTCTCACGCTGAACGACTTGGCGGAACGCCAGTCCTATCTCAACATCCGCAACACGCTGCTGTCGCTGCTCGACCTGGGGGCGGTGCCGGTGGTGAACGAGAACGACGTGGTGGCCGCCGACGAGATCGGCGAGATCTTCGGGGACAACGACCGCTTGTCCTCGTTGATTGCCGCGCTCATCGACGCCGACCTGCTGGTCATCCTGTCCGACGTGGACGGACTCTACACCGCTGACCCCGGTTCCGACCCCACGGCAACACGGCTGGCAACGGTGGATTTGGTGGATGACGACGTATTCGCCATGGCCGGTGAGCACCGCAACGCCTGGGCCAGGGGCGGGATGCCCACCAAACTGCACGCGGCGCAATTGGTGACGGCTTCGGGTATCGGAATGGCGATCTGCCGGGGGCGGGACTCCAACGCATTGCTCCGCATCACCCGTGGTGAATCCATTGGGACCTTCTTCCGGCCGGCTCAGAGCAGGATGGAAGCCCGCAAGCGCTGGATGCTCAGCCGGGTGGGAGATAGCGGCTGGGGCCAGGTTCTGGTGGATGACGGCGCCGTGTCGGCCCTGCGCGGCAAAACCGTCAGCCTGCTTCCCGCTGGCGTCCGCAGCGTCGTGGGCGAGTTCAGCCGGGGGGACATCATCTATATCTCCGACCGATCTGAACAACACATCGCCTGTGGCATCGCCAACTATTCCGCTGCCGACGTGCGACGTATCCAGGGTATGCGCTCCGACCGCATCGTGGATACCCTCGGCTATCATTACGGCCAGGAAGTGGTCCACCGGAACAATCTGGTCCTATTGTGAAAAATCCCCCACGCTCCCACTTGGAGATTGACCCATGACCGCCGCCGACCGACTCCGGCAACAGGGTTCCGCAGCGCAGGCTGCCTCGGCCACGCTGTCCCGCCTGCCCACCGAAACCCGCAACCACGCGCTGGCGAACATTGCCCACGCCCTGGAAACGGAGCAGGATTCCGTCCTGGAGGGCAACGCCGCCGATTACCGGGACGCCAAAGCCGACGGCATAAACGATGCCTTCCTGGACCGGCTGCTGCTCACGCCGGAGCGGTTGAACGGCATGGCCGCGGACGTAAGGAGCGTCGCGGGCCTGCCGGACCCGGTGGGCGAGTTGATCGAGGATTTTGCGCTGGAAAATGGGCTGGAAGTCGAAAAGCGGCGGGTTCCCCTGGGCGTCATCGCCAGCATCTACGAAAGCCGACCCAACGTTACCACCGACATCGTTTCCCTGGCCCTCAAATCCGGCAACGCCTGCATACTGCGCGGCGGCAAGGAAACGCTGCGCTCCAACTCGGCGCTGGTCGCGTTGATCCACCGCGCCATCGGCGAGGCCGGGCTGCCCACCGACGCGGTGCAATTTGTGGACGACACCGACCGCTCGCTGGTTGACGTGATGCTGAGCATGAAGGAGCACATCAACCTGTTGGTGCCCCGGGGCGGCGCGGGTCTGATCAATTTCGTCGCCAGGAACGCCACGATGCCCGTGCTCACCGGCGGTGTGGGGGTTTGCCACACTTATGTTGACCGCGACGCCGAAAGCGACATGGCCGCGAACATCGTGTACAACGCCAAGGTGCAGCGGCCCACCGTCTGTAACGCCCTGGATACGGTGCTGGTACACTCGGAAGCCGCCGCTCGTTGCCTGCCCGAGATTGCCTCCCGCCTCAGCCTGGCCGGCGTTGAGATGCGCTGCGACCACCGGGCGCTGTCCATCCTGGGCCCGGGCGATGACCTGAACGCGGTGCCGGCGCAGGAGGAAGATTGGGGTCAGGAGTTCCTCGCTCTCATCGCCTCCGTCAAAGTGGTGGACAGCCTCGATGACGCCCTGGATCATATCCAAACCTACGGGTCGGGACACTCGGAGGCTATTGTCACTCAGGATAACGCGGCCGCCGAGCGGTTCCTGAACGAGGTGGACGCCGCCGCCGTGTACCACAACACCAGCACGCGCTTCACCGACGGCGCGCAATTCGGCCTGGGCGCGGAAGTGGGGATCAGCACCCAGAAATTCCACGCCCGGGGCCCGCTGGGGCTGCGGGAACTCACGTCCTACAAGTGGGTCGTTCGCGGCAGCGGCCAGATCCGGCAGTGAGCGTCTTTCAATATGCCCTACGACTACGAACGTGAAGTCCGGACGCCCCAATCGGAAGCCTACATCATCCTGGACGGGGAGAACCCGGTCGGGCGTATTGACACCCACTTCATGCCGGGCATGGCCCACGTGGCCATCGCCGTTGACCGGAGCATAACCCAGGAGCAGATCGAAGAGATCGTCTCCGACATTGATTCCGATATGCTCAACACGGTGGGCAACGAGCAGGACACACACCACTTCCACATCTTCCAGGGCACGGAAATCCGCGTTTTCAGCAACGCCGGCTACGATGATTACGGGGGCGGCAATGGAAACGGACGCGGGCATGGGCCGTTGCCACCGCCCAACGCCGGCGGATAGCCGCCACCCGACGCCCCTGTGGGTAGTCAGGACACCCGCCGGCACGATCTACCGACCCGATTTCATATCGCGAAAAGCGGACTGCCGGCCTCAAAGATCGTCAGAAAGTTCTATTGCACGACCGGCACCGGTACGGCTTGTTGTGGGGTTCATGGCGTAACCGTACCGACGGACTATGGCAGCGGGGACACTCTCCCGGTAGCGGTCGCTTTTTGAGTTCCCTGTGCCGGGCCTTCATTTCTGCCCACCGTTGCAACGCACGGCGGTCGCTATCGAAGGCCAACTCGCTGTTTCTCACTCGCGCTGGGTCACGAAATCTTACGTCTAAACACTCGCGACGCTGGTAGCGCAGTTTTCCGCCCTGCACATGGCCGGCGGTTCCGGAGCCGTTCACCATCACAGTGGAAACGACCTCTACCACCAGCCCGGTTTCCTCTTTCGTTTCCCGATATGCGGCGTGCTTGCTTCTTTCCCCGCGATCTACAAAGCCGCCGGGCAATGACCACTTTCCCTTCTCCTTACCGTACCCACGCTGTATGAATAGGATCTCTCCCCGGCTGTTCTCTACAAGGCAGAACGCTCTTTTCCTGGCCATTAGTGTTCTCCTACGCAGCACCGGGAGTTTTTACAATCCAGCCAGCCGTTCCGCAAGGTAAATCAGGCGGTCCTGCTGCGCGACGTGGCTGACCCAGCGCAACGGTATGGTTGACGCGCCGTAACGCGCTCCCAGCACGGCTCCGGCCAACGCTCCGTTGGTATCGGTATCGCCGCCGGAGCTGACCAGCGCCGTCAGAGCTTCCTCGAAGTTCAGGGGTGTGGTAGCTGCCCACAGTCCCGCCTGCATCGTCATGACCGTATGCCCATTGGGGCCACGGTTCCCGCGCATCCATTCCGTGTCGCGTGGTGAGGAACGTCCTCGCGCGGCATTCTCCAAAAAGCGGGTTGGGACGCCGGCGGCCCGGGCCTCCGCCACCAGGTCAGGGCACCCATCGGCCCGGGCCGCTGCCAAGAGTTCTTTCAGATTGGGAACCCCGCCATTGAGCAGTATTGCGATTGCCGCGTTGACGATGACACACGACCACTGACTGGCCGGCGCGTAGTGTGACACCGCGCAGGTGTCCGCCGTATCTCTAACCAACTCTCCCGGATGTCGTCTGCGGGCGATGGCAACCGGGGCGCACCGCATGATGCCGCCGTTGGCAGCGTTCTCGCCCTTGGCACGGAAGACGGCATAGGCGGCCAACGGAGGCGGAACCCGGTCCTCCAACTGTGCGATGGACTGCCTGGTGGTCCTCCCCATGCCGCGACCGTTGAGCCGGCGCCAGGCCACCAACCGGGCCGCGAATCGTTCGGGGAGGTTGCCGCCTTCCAGCAGGGCTTCGGCCAATTCCACCGACTGAGCCGGATCGTCGTCCATGGGTTTTGCCATCTCCGACGGGCTGATTTCAGTCACGCCATGAGGATACAGTTCTCTTATCCTTCGCCTGGATCGGCCCTCTATCGGCAAGCCCAACAGGTTGCCGACCACCACTCCCAGCATGATCCCCCTGGCGCGATCCATCACCTGCGCGGAACCTGATCCGGTTGTTGCAGCTCCGGCCAGGCAACGCTCCAGGTTCGGAGTCCTGCCCACTGGCGGTGTGGTGGGCAGCACCTGGTCGGCGCCGCCGAAGACCGTGTTGCACTTGAGGCACCGGAAGGGCCGGCTCCTGGAATGCCAATCGCGGCGCAGCCGAGCCTCCTGACTTCCGCAATTCGGGCAGCGTTTGATTAGCGACTTGCCGAACACACCGTTGCAACTCTGGCATCGCAGCGCGTTGGTCCGCCGGTACCAGTCCCGCCGCAGCCGAGCGTTCCGGCTCTGGCACTGCGGGCATGACCGCTCCACATCGGGAAACGCCGGGATTGGACGTCGGTGGGTGGGCTGAGGAGGTCGTGGTGGCGGCCGGGACGGAGCTTTCGGCGGCGTGACCACGGCCGGCATCTCCAGCAATGCTTCAACCCACTCCTTGGGTGTGGGTCGGGGTTGCCCCCGAAACCTCCGGTCGAAGCAGCGCCGGAACAGTTCCTGCTGCCGGCCGGTTAAGGCGCCCCATGCCTCATCGTAGGCCAGTGGGCCACTCACGCCCCGCATGGCCGGCGGAAACAGCCATGCGCCAATGCGGTCTCCGGGCTGAGGATGGTCGGGCTGATTGGTGACCGTATAGGGATGGTAGCCAGTGAGCAGGTGAAAGATGACCACAGCCAACCCGAAGCGGTCGTGGTTCTGGGTGCGGTTGGCGTAGTCGCCCTGCGCTTCCGGGGCTTGGAACTCGGGACGGCCCATGCGATTGGAGAAGGTCCGGCCGGTGCCGGGATCCGTGAACCCATAGGAATCGCAGTCCACCATGGCGATGTCGTTCTGCCGGTTGACCTCAACGTTCTTTTCATTGACATCGCCGATAACATAGCCGGCGGCGTGGACGGCGCGGAAGCCCAGGGCGAGGTTCCGAGCCATGCGGACATGGTCGTCGATGCGAAGCTCGCGACCCTGTTCCTGCTCGGTGTTCTGGGCGGCCCGGCGGTTGTAGTATTCGACGATGGGTTCCCAGGACTGGCTGGGATCAAGGATGGGCATGGTATAGCCCACGGTAACGCCGTTCTCCTTGACCAAATGCTGGGGCCAGGTGATGTGCCAGGAGTCCCCCAAGTCAGGGCGGACGGGGTTGCGCGCCAGGTGGCTCAACTTGGCTTCGGCATCCTGTGGAGTTCTGCCAGGATGCCAGATTTTCATGACGGACCCGGGCTGGCCGTTGACCAGAAACACCGCGCCCTCGCCGCCTTCTCCGATCTTGTTGCCCGGCGTGATGCGGTTGCCGGTTTCGTCGTGGAAACGACGGTTGCCAAGCGATGAAGTCGCAGAAGCCATTGACGCCACATTAGAACTTGACTTTCTAATCTGCGCGCGTTTGCATTAGGAGTCTTTGCGCTTCAGCGCCCGGTGTACGGCCTGCTCCACACCGTCCGCGGTGAGACCGTTTTTCTGCATCAACTCGTTGGCCGGCCCGGAACTGGTGTATCCGTGCAGCGCCACCATCTCCACCGGCGCCGGACAATTCCGGGACAATACGCCGGCCACCACGCTGCCCAGGCCACCGTGGATATAGTGCTCCTCTGCGGTAACGATGGCTCCCGTTTCCTGAGCTGCGGCGATGATGGCATCCTCGTCGGCGGGCGACAGCGTGTGCAGATTCACCACGCGGGTGTCCACACCCTGTGCGGCCAGCCGGTCGGCGGCGTCCAGAGCCGGGGCCACCAACGAGCCGGCGGCGATGATGCTCACGTCACCGCCGGCTCGCATCACGTCGGCCGCGCCAATCTTGAAATCGTAGCCGTTGTCGTGCACCACGGGCGTGGCGGCGCGGGACAGGCGCACGTACACCGGGCCTTCGCTGGCGGCCACGGCGCGGACGGCCTGTTCGGCCTCAGGGGCATCAGCCGGCGTGATCACCGTGAATGACGGCAGGGCGCACATCAGCGAAAGATCTTCGATGCTGTGGGCCGACATACCGTCTTCGCCGGTGAGGATGCCGGCGTGGGTGCAGACCAGCTTCACGTTCAGCGACGGCTGGGAAATCAACACCCGAAGCTGGTCATAGGGCCGCCCCGTGCCGAAAACGCTGAAAGTGCTGACGAAAGGGATCTTGCCAGCGGCGGCCAGACCGGCGGCGACGCCAACGATGTTCTGCTCCGCCGGGCCAAAGTCGAAGAAGCGGTCCGGGTACTGGTCCCGCCAGAGGTGGACGAAAGTGGAGACGTTCAGGTCGCCCCCAAGGACCACGATGTCCGGGAACTCGTCGGCCATGGTGAGAAGGGTGCGGCCGTAGGTTTCCCGGGTTGCCGCGGTTGCCCGTTGCGTCGTCATCAGGCCAGCTCCTTCAGGGCCGCTTCGTACTCTTCGGCATTGGGCGCGCGGCCATGGAAAGCGGGGTTGTTTTCCATGAAACTCACGCCTTTGCCCTTTATCGTTTCGGCGATTATCGCGGTGGGGCCGCCGGTGGTCGCGTCCGCCAGGGCCCGCAGCACTTCCACGTGCTCGTGGCCGTCGCACGTGATCACGTTCCAGCCGAAATCGCGCCAGCGGTCGGCCAGGGGTTCCAGGGTCATCACTTCGTCGGTGAAGCGGTCGTTCTGGATGCGGTTGCGGTCGATGATGGCGGTCAGGTTGGATGCCTTGTGGTGGGCCGCCGACATGGCTGCTTCCCAGATTTCGCCCTCCTGGCATTCGCCGTCTCCCAGCAGGGCGAACACCCGGTAATCGCGCCCGTCCAACCGCGCGGCCAGCGCGTGACCCAGGGCAAAGGACAGGCCCATGCCCAGCGAACCGGAGTTCATCTCCACGCCGGGCGTCATGGGGTGGGCGTGGCCCTGCAGCAGGCCGTCGGTCTGGCGATAGGACGGAAGTTCCTCCCGTCCGAAGTATCCCGCTCGCGAGAGGGTGGCGTAAAACCCCGGCGAGGCGTGGCCCTTGCTCAAGATGAACCGGTCGCGTTCGGGCCAGCGCGGGTTTTCCGCGTCGTATCGCATCACGCCGAAGTAGAGCGCGACCAGGATGTCGATCTCGGACAATGAGCCGCCGGGGTGTCCACTGCCGGCTCCGTAGATCATCTCCAGACTGTCGCGGCGCAGTTGCAGCGAAGTTTCCCGCATTTCTTCGACGGTCTGTAGGGGTTGAACAACTGCGGCCAAAGCGTCACCTGCGACATGGGTTAGGATGATAATAACAGCCCTCAAAATTATATTCCGGCCCGGTAAGGCTGTCCATAAGCAATCGGCGCACCCATCGTCTATACTTGGCGTCAAACCCGCACCCGGACCGGCCTATAGAACTGATGATTATCGACGCGCATTGCCACATATTGCCGCCGGATTTCGCGCGTCGCCACGACGAACTGGCCGCCCGGGACGCCACCTACGCGGCGTTATTTCCCAGCGCCGGCGCCCGCATGGCCGACGCCGAAACGTTGCTTCGTGACATGGACGCGGCCGGGATCGACCGGGCGGTGGTCATGGGATTCGGTTGGACCGACCCGTCGGTTGCCGCCGAAGCGAACGACTATTTGCTGCAAGCGGCAACGGCACACCCGGACCGGCTCACCGCTTTGGCATCTGCGAACCCCGCCTGGGGTGAACCCGCCATCGAGGAAGCGGTGCGTTGCTTTGACGCGGGCGCCGCCGGCATTGGCGAATTGCACGCCGACAGCCAGGGATTCGACATCGGCGACACCCGAATCATGGCCCCGTTGATGGTTGAGTTACGTCGCCGCGACCTCATCCTCGTCGTCCATGCTTCGGAACCCGTTGGGCACCAGTACCCCGGCAAAGGAACGTCAACCCCGGAACGGCTGGCGCAATTGGCCGCCAACTTCCCACAGAACCGCATCGTCCTCGCCCATCTCGGCGGGGGGCTGCCCTTCTATGCCGCCATGCCCGAAGTTGCCGATACGCTGCAGAACGTTTGGTACGACACTGCGGCCCTCCCCTTTCTGTATCGCCCGACTGCTGTGGCGGCCGTTGTGGCCACCGCTGGCGCGGACCGCATCCTGTTTGGCACCGACTACCCGCTGCTCAGTCACGGTCGGGTCGCTGACCATATCCGCGACGCCGGGTTGAACGACGAGCAACTGAAGGCCATCATGGGCGGCAACGCCGCCACCCTGTTTCCGTTTCGGAAGCCGTCGCTGGAAACCCTACCGGACTACCTGCGTCCGGGATTGGATATAGTCCTGATTGGATTGAACCCGTCGGCTTATTCCGTGCGGGCCGGCCGCTATTTTGCCAACCCGCGCAACCGTTTCTGGCCGGCCATTTCGGCAGCAAAGCTTGCCGGCCGGCCGGTGGGGCCGGAGGACGACGCTGGCTTATTGGCATTTGGGATTGGGTTCACGGACGTGGTGAAGCGTCCCACGCCACAGGCTTCCGGGCTGTCCGCCGCCGACTATCGCCGGGATGCTCCCCTGCTGCGGGAAAAGCTGCTTTCCCACGAGCCGGCCATCGCGTGTTTCCACGGACTGACGGCGTATCGCGCCTATCTTCGTTACGCCGAGGGAATCTCCAAACCCGGAGCCATAGCACTCGGCCAGCAGGATTTCACCATCGGCAACAGCCGGGTATTCGTCCTGCCGAACCCCAGCCCGGCCAACGCCCGGTATTCGCTGGCGGACCTGACCGGATGGTACGTGGAACTCAATCGGTGGAGGGCTGAGCTGAACCCATGACCGCCAGCGGGGAGACCATTCGCACCTTTATTGCGCTGCCTCTGCCAGCGGACTGGACGGAGGCGCTGGGCTACGTCATTTCGGAGTTGCAAAACGCCATGCCCTCGGGAGTGCGCTGGGTCGATCCTTCCGGTATCCACCTTACGCTGAAATTTCTCGGCCCCACCGCCCCCACCTTGGCGGACAGAATAATCGCGGCGTTGGACCGACAATTCGACTCTCCAGTTGTCCCGCAATTGACACTGGCCGGGTTGGGAACGTTCCCAACGGGCCGGAACCCCCGGGTTATCTGGGCTGGCGTGTCCGGGGACCCGGTGACGCTCGACGCACTCCACCGGCGGGTCGAGGACGCGGCCGTTGGCCTGGGTTGGCCTGCGGAGAGGCGTCCCTTCCGTCCGCACCTGACGTTGGGCCGTGTCCGTGACCGGGTGTCGCCGCGACAACGGCAAGCAATTGCAGACGTAGTCGCTCGCTCGGTCCTCCCGGCCGCCTCCTCATGGCGGCCCGACACCGTCAGGTTATACCGCAGCGAGTTGACCCCTCGGGGCGCCATTTACACCAGCCTGGGAGACATCAAAATCTGATGGAAACCACCGTTGAGACCACCATCATTCCGATCCCGCCCTATGACTTTCAGCTAACGGCAGGTCAGCCCAATTACTCCCGGGACCAGCAGTACAAGACCGAGGAGTACACGGACGACACTTATATCCGTCTCCTCGATTTGGGCGATAAAGTCGCGTTGGCATCGGTGCGGTCCTCCGGGACGGTGGACGACCCCAAACTGTCAGTGACCTTGACGGGGGATGACATCGACGACCACGACCGGGCACGCGCGGCCCAGCAATTGACCTGGTTACTGGGCTGCGATCAGGATTTGCGCCCCTTCTACGATTCGGTGTCAGACGACCCGGTGCTGGCCGAGGTGGTGGCCGGTTTTTACGGTTACCACAACACGCGGACGGCGTCCGTTTATGAGGCTTTGGTTCAGGCCATCATGGGTCAGCAAATCGCCACCAACGTAGCAAGAATCATCCGCAATCTTTTGGTTCAACACTACGGGGTGCGCGCCACCATCGCCGGCCGGGAGTGGTACGCCTTTCCTCGCGCTGCGGGCTTGGCTGTTGCCGAGATAGACGATCTACGTCAACTGAAGCTCAGCATGCGCAAGTCGGAATATATCCAAGGGATTGCCAGGGCCTCGCTGGACGCTCCCGAGGGTTTGGAGGAGATGCACGACCTGCCCGACGACGAAGTGGTCCGGCAGATGGTAGCCCTGCGGGGGGTGGGCAACTGGACGGCGCAGTGGGTGCTGGTACGCGCCCTGGCCCGCCCGGACGGATTCCCGGTGGGCGACCTGGCGTTGCGCCGGACCGTGGCTGCCCTGTACTTCGACGGGGCTGAGATCACCGATCAGGAACTGCTGGATTTCTCGGTTCGCTGGTCGCCGTGGCGTTCCTATGCGACTTCGTACCTCTTCGCCGCGCTGCGCTCCGGTCGGGTCGCCGGGTCTTAATCGTCATTCCCGCGCACGCGGGAATCCAGAACTCCTTGTTTGCACGGGCTTCTGGATTCCTGCTTTCGCAGGAATGACGGATTAACTCGGAGGGAAGTAGTTCACCGCAACATTCGCATCAGACCCTTGGGGTTGTTGGAGAACTGACGCATCAGCCGTTGAGTCTGCTTGAATTGGTTGAGAACCCGGTTGACGTCGGATGGGTTGGTGCCGCTGCCCAGGGCGATGCGCCGACGCCGGCTGCCCTTGATGATTTCGGGGCGCTCCCGCTCTTGCATCGTCATGGAGCGGATGATGGCCTCGGTTTTCTTCAGCTCCGACTCGTCCAGCTGCTCCTGCATCTTCTTGGTCTGCCGGCCCATGCCGGGCATCATCTCCAGGACCGAGGCCAGGCCGCCCATCTTCTTGACTCCCTGAATCTGTTCGAGAAAGTCGTCCAGGGTGAAGCTGGCCGTGCGCATTTTGCGTTCCAGCTCCTTGGCCTTCTGTTCGTCCACCATGTCCTGGGCGCGCTCGATCAGCGTGAGCACGTCGCCCATCGCCAGTATCCGGGACGCCATGCGGTCGGGATGGAAGGGTTCCAGGGCGTCGCTGCGCTCCCCGGTGCCCACAAACTTGATGGGGACGCTGGTGACCTTGGTTATGGAAAGCGCGGCCCCACCGCGGGCGTCACCGTCCATCTTGGACAGCACCAAGCCATCCAGGCCGACCCGCTGGTGAAACTCCTGAGCGGCGTTCACGGCGTCCTGACCGGTCATGGCATCCACCACCAGCAGCGTCTGGTGGGGCGACACGGCTCGCTTCACATCTTCCAGTTCCGCCATTAACTCGTCGTCGATGTGGAGGCGTCCCCCGGTGTCAACGATGGCCCAGGTGTGTGCCAACTCGGTAGCCCGGAGCACGCCGGCGGCGGCGACTTTGGCCGGGGTGGAAGACTTGGGATCTTCGGAGTACACTTGGATGTCCAGCTGTTTGCCCAGGGTTTGCAATTGGGAGATGGCCGCCGGCCGGCGGAGGTCCGCGGCAATCAGCATGGCGCTGTGCTGCTGACGCTTCATTTGCAGCGCGAGCTTGGCAGCCGTGGTGGTTTTGCCGGAACCCTGCAAGCCCACCAGCATCAGGACGGAAGGAAGCTGGCTGGCGGGGGTGAGGCGATGGTCGCCGGCGCTGAGGATGTTGGTCAACTCCTCATGGACGATTTTCACCACCTGCTGCCCCGGCGACAGGCTCTCCATCACCTCCCCGCCCAGCGAACGCTCTTTGACTGTGGCCACGAACTCACGGGCCACGCGGAAGTTGACGTCCGCTTCCAGCAATGATCGGCGCACCTGTCCCAGGGCGTCGTCGATGTCTTTCTCGGTTAATCGACCCCGGCCCTGTAAACGGTTGAATATTCCAGTGAGGCGGTCCGTAAGATTTTCAAACATAGTAGATCCTTGACGTTCTGGATTCCGGCTTTCGCCGGAATGACGGAGGTAGGCCGGAATGACGGATGTATGGCGGGAGTGTTGGACGTGTTGTGGGAATGTTGGACGTGTTCTTGCCTATTCCCAACGGAAAGTGCGGTTGGCGATGACAAAGGCTACCACAAGCCAGACCGCCAGACCCAGCAGGTTCGGCCATTGCATCCAAATGGTGTCGCCCTGCACGGTTATGCCGCGTATCGCCTCGACCAGGTAGGTGAGGGGCAGGAAGTCGGTAATCCGCTGCAAAATCTGAGGCAAGACCTCTCGCGAGAAAAAAACGCCGGACAGAAACATCATGGGCAGAGATACGATGTTGGCCAGCGGCGCGGCCTGCTGCTCCGTGCGCGCCCACCCCGACACGGCGAACCCCAGGGCCAGGAACACCGCGCCGCCCAGTCCGGCGGCCAACAACACCGCGAAGAAGTTTCCGGCGAACTCGGCGCCGAACAGCAGCACCGCCACGGCCGCCAGTATCACAGTTTGCAGCACCACCACGATGAGGCGGGTGATCACTTGGGCGATAAGCAGGGTATTCGGGTTCAGCGGGGTTGCCAGCAGTCGCCGCAGCACCCCCTCGCGTTTCATGGTTACGAAGCTGAACGCGACGCTGAACAGGCCCAACTGCATGATCGCCATGCCGATTACGCCGGGCATCAGGAAGTCGATGTATCCCAGATTCCGAGCTTCTACCGCCTCACTTTGCAGCGTAACCAATCGGTCAGCGCCGCTGATGGCGAAGTTCATGTCGTCGATGCCGGCCTGGACGATACTCAGCCCGACCTGGGATTCGCCGGGCCGGCCGTCGTGGTAGAGGGCCTGGATTGTAGCCGGCTGCCAGAGTGCGTCCTGTTCCGTTACGACCGGACCAAAGTTTTCTGGGATGATGATTACCAGGTCACGTTGACCCTCGGACAGGGCTGCCCGCTCGCCCGCTCCGCTTCCGCTGCTGACGCGGAGCGCGTCAATAGCTTCGGCTTCAGCGATGAACCGGGCTGATGCCTCGTTTTGCGCGTAGTCCACGATGCCCAGGTCCACCTTGCCCAGTTCGCCGAAGTTGAGCAGGCCAAAAATCACCATGATGACCAGAGGGAGGAAAAAGGTCCAGAACAACGCCGCGCGGTCCCGCGACCACATCTTGATGGTCGTCCAGGTCAGGTAGATGGTCGGTCGGGTCAGCAACCTAAAACTCCCGCAGCGACCGGCCGGTCAGATCCAGAAACACGTCCTCCAGGGTCGCCAGCCGAACTTCATGCTCTCGCTCGAAGCCTCTGGCGATGAGGTCGTCGATCAACTCTCCGGGCGGGGCCATGGCGATGATGCGCCCGCCGTCCATCACCGCCACGCGGTCGCACAATTCTTCGGCCTCTTCCATGTAGTGCGTGGTGAGCATCACAGTGCGGCCTTCCGCCTTCCAATCCAGGGTCAAGTCCCAGATGCGTCTTCGCGCCTGGGGGTCAAGCCCGGTGGTCGGCTCGTCCAGGAATATCACGTCCGGATTATTGACCAGGGAGGCGGCGATGGCAAAACGCTGTTTCTGGCCGCCCGAAAGAGTGCGGAACGACGCGGACCGTCGCTGGGCCAGGTCAACGGCTTCTAGCAAGGGTTCCGGGTCCACTGAAACCCCATAGATGCTGCCCAGCATCTTGAGCAGTTCCGCCAGGCGAAGGTGCTCGAAAAACGCGCTGCTCTGCAACTGCACGCCGATATGCTGTTTCACTGCCTTGGGGTTCTTGCCCACGTCGATCCCGTCCACGGTGGCCCGCCCGCTGTCGGCCGCTCGCATCCCTTCGATAATTTCGACCGTGGTAGTTTTCCCCGAACCGTTGGGGCCCAGCAGCGCGAACACCTCGCCGCGCTCCACGCTGAACGAAACGCCATCGACCGCCTGTATGTCGCCATAGCGCTTCCGTAGATCCTCTACGACTATTATGGAGGCGTTTCCCTCCTTCGCTGTTCGATTCTCTGCCGTTGTCATATCGCAAGTTCCGGGAAAATTATACCACCAGCCATGACCGGTTCCGGGGGCCGGCGTTACCCGGCCCCCGGAATGATACAATCGGCCTTGCGATGATCCCCCTGAAATTGACCGTCCGCAACTTTCTCTGCTACCGGGACGACGTAGCGCCGCTGGACCTGCGGGGCATACACGTCGCCTGCCTTTGCGGCGCCAACGGGCACGGCAAGTCGGCGCTGCTGGACGCCATGACCTGGTGCTTATGGGGGCAGGCGCGCACTGGCAGCCAGAACTACAACGACTTGATTGCTTACGGCGAGACTGAGTGCCGCGTCGAGCTGGATTTCCTGGCCCGGGGCCAAACCTGCCGGGTCATCCGCCGTCGCCGGGCTTCCGGCCAGGGGCGCACCGAGGTGGACCTGTTCATCGTCGATGACGGCGATGCGGCCCGGCCGGTGACCGGCAACAGCGTCCGGGAAACCAACGCCGCGATACAGCGCCTGGTCGGAATGGACTACAACACCTTCGTCAACACGGCGTTTCTGTTGCAGGGGCGCTCCGACGAATTCACCCGCAAGAACCCGTCCGACCGCAAAACCGTCCTGTCATCCGTCCTGGGATTGGAACTCTACGAGCTTTGGCAAACCGCCGCCCGCAATCAACGCGATCAGTGGCAGGACAGCATAACTCGCACCGACGGGGCATTGTCGCAAAGCAAAAGCGCCCTGGACGCCGTCGCCGACCCGACCGATGAACTCGCCGCCGTCGCCAAAAGGCTGACCGCTTTGGCGGCCGATCTGGACACGGCATCCGCCGATGTGGATCGTCACCGCGCCGCCGTGGCCGAATTGCGCCGCAAGCGGGATGAACTGGTTGCCGCCGAGCGGCGGATCGCATCGTTGACCAAAGATATAGAGCAAGCTGAAGTTGTCGCCAATGCCATCGTGGAACGAATCGCCAACACCCAAGCCCTGTCGGAAAGAAGCGAAGAAATCCGCGCCGGCGCGCTGGAGATGGAGCAGGTCCACGCGGAACTTAATCGCCTGGAGGAAGCCCGTAGCGAGTATGACCGGCTCAGCAACCACCGCAGCGCTCTACAAGCGGGCATCGACCGCGAACGGGCTGCGCTCTCCGCCGAACTGGATCAATTGAAGCGGCGCGTCACTGATGAGATCGAACCCCAAGCCGCTCCCGCCCAGGAAATCGCCCGTCAAATATCGGAATTGGCCGGAGCGGAACAGTCCCTGTTGAATGACCAAAACATCCTCGAAGGGGAGACCGCTGCCGTCGCCGCTTCGCGGGGAGAGATCACCCTGCAAGAAGCGGAACTCGCCCGCTGCGTCAGTGAAGGCAAGGAACTGCGCGCGAAACAGACGGAAATGTCCGCCGCCGGCGGACCTGACGCAATCTGTCCGCTCTGCCGCGCTCCCCTCAGCGAGGATGCTTGCGACAACATCAGCCAATGGTACGAAACGGAAATCCAGGCCAAGCTGCGGTTGCACGGTGAAATCAAGCAAGCCTTGACTGACCTTGCCAGTCGGCGCGACCAACTGACTGCCAGCACGGAAAACAAACGCAAGCGCCTGGCGGAGCGACAGCGTCAAATCCAGCAGGAGCAGGGACGCCTGGAGCAGGAGCAGCGCCAGAGGGATGACGCCCGAAAACAATTGCTGGTTTTGCGGCCTCGACTGGAAAAGTTGCAAGTGTCGCTGGAGACCGATGATTACGCAGCGGAGGAACGCGCCGAAATCGCCCAAATCGATCTGCAAATCGCGGCTCTCAGTTACGATGACGCGGCCCGCGAAGAGGCGTACCGCGAGGCGCAATCGTTGCAGCATTGGGACATTGAGCAGCGCGAGTTGAACAGCGCCCTTTCGCGGTTGACCGACGACGAGAACGAACTACGCCGGAACCGAGAGCAAGTTGATCGTTGGGAAAAAGAAATGCGGACCGTCGAAACCGCCCGAGCGGCCGATGTCGCCGCGTTAGCCAGCCTGCCAGCATTTGAACGGGAACTTGGTTGCGCGGAGGCACGGGTGCAGCAACTGTCCGCCGAACGCGACGAACTGCTGGCCCGGCAGGGACGATTGCAGGGCGATGCGGAGCGCCGGAGTGCCCTTTCCCAAGAGCTGAACTCATTGCAGCGTCTTCGCAACGACGCGCTGCTCGAGCAATCGATTTACGCCGATCTGTTCGCCGCCTTTGGTCGCAGCGGCGTCCCCGCCATGCTCATCGACGCCGCCGTCCCACGCATCGAAGCCGAGGCCAATCACCTGCTGGGTCGAATGACGGACAATCGGCTGGCCTTGAAACTGGAAACGCAGCGAGACCGACGGGACGGAGGGGTGGCCGAGACGCTGGACATCCTGATCAGCGACGAACTTGGCGCGCGCAGTTACGACCTGTTCAGCGGCGGCGAGGCCTTCCGCATCAACCTGGCCCTGAGGATTGCGCTGTCCAAAGTCCTGGCGCAACGGATGGGATTACCGCTACCCACGCTCTTCATCGACGAAGGATTTGGCACCCAGGACGCTGCCGGGCGGGAGCGCATCGTTGATGCCATCGCCTCCATACAGGACGACTTCGAGAAAATCATCGTCATCACGCACCTGGAGGAACTCAAAGACCTTTTCCCGGTGCGTATCGAGGTAATGAAAACCGCCACCGGTTCCCAATTCTGGCTCAGCTAACCCTATCCGCCCTATCCTCACCCCGCCCATCGATGCAGCAAGGAGATCCCAACATGCTGACCGAAGCCCAACGCCAATTCCTTTCCGAAAACCACAATGCCGCCGTGACCAGTTTTCGCCGCAACGGCGCTGCGCAAATGAGCATCGTCACCTGCGGACTATATGGCGACGGCGTGGCGTTCACCACCACCGTCCACCGTGCCAAGTTGCGGAACCTGCGGCGCGACCCCCGTTGCACCATCCTGGTTGGAACCGAAAATTGGCGCGATTTCCTGGTTTTGGAAGGGGAAGCCCGGTTGGTGGGCGTGGAAAACTCCTCCGCGGACGAATACCGGGAAACCCTGCGGGACGTGTTCCGCACCGCCGCCGGCCAGGAGCATCCCGACTGGCCCGAGTACGACCAGGCCATGGTGGACGACCGGCGTTACGCCGTTATCGTGACGCCGACGAACATTTACGGGCGCACCGGCTGACCGCTGCGCCCGAGGCAAAGCTTGATGCGACTGGGATCAGTCCTTCAAAGCGGGTATCACCTCTTTGCCGAACAGTTCAATGGAGCGCATGGTGTCCTGGTGAGATAGCTGGCCGCCCTGGGCTTCCAGCAACAGGGAACCCACGCCCAACTCGTCGCGAATGTGGCGCAGTTTCTCTATAACCGTGTCCGGGCTGCCCACCACCAGATGGTAGCGGTTCTGCAACTCCTCATAGGACATTTCGTGCAACGGCGTGGGCCGCCGGGCCGCCACCGCCGCCGCGCCGGCCCGGGAGGTGTAGCCGGGAGGCGACCAATATTCCCGGGGGCCGCGCAGGGGATAGTTCATCCGCCACAGGAAAGCCTTGCCCGATTCCTGCGCCTTCTCGTCGGTGTCGTTGACGTGGGCGCAGATCATGAAGGCGAACTTTTCCGGCCCGGGTTCCCAGCCGTCAGCCGCGGCGTATTCCCGGTAGCGGGCGAAGAGGTTCTTCGCCACCTCCAGCGGCGTCAGGAAGGCCGCATAGGTGTAGCGGTGATGCGCCGTCCACTGCACGGTCTCCGGGCTGCCGGTGCCGGGCACCCACACCGGCGGGTGCGGCTTCTGGACGGGCAGCATCCAGGGGTTGACGGCCCGGTAGTGGTAATGGTTGCCCTCCCACCGGAACGGACCCGGCGTCGTCCACGTTTTCACCACGAGATCGTGGCATTCCTCAAACCGCTCCCGGTTATAGATCGGATTGGTGTTATTTGCCCAGGACTCGATACCGATTCCGCGCACGAAACCGGAGATGATCCTGCCGCCGGAAATCACGTCCAACAAGGCGATTTCCTCGGCGAGACGCACCGGGTTATCCGACGTGGGCAGCATATTGCCCAGCATCAGGATCTTCGCCCGGTTGGTGATGCGGGCCAGGATGCCGCCGGTTATGTTCACCTCAACGTCCATGCACGACGGCGTGTTGTGGTGTTCGTTGATCATCAGGCCGTCGAAGCCCATTTCCTCGGCGTACTGGTACTCGTCCAGGTAACGGTTCATCAAGCCGCTGGCCGTGTTCGGGTCAAAGTAGGTGTTCGGGAAGGTCAACCGCATGGACGGAAACTTTTCGGCTTCCGACTCCGGGAACTCGGCGTAGGGCATTTCGGTGAAATAGAAAATGTCCATGGTGTTGCCTCCAGAACTATGCGTTAGACGCTTGTACCGCCATTGCGGACTGCGGCCAGAAAGTTGGCGAAGCTGGGACTGCGTTGGGCGATATTGTGGGCGTTGAGATTCTTGGCAATGGCTTCTGATGTCAGAGCGGTGTAGATGCGTCCGGGAAGCAGGTTCTTCAGGTGCTCTTTCGGATTTTCGATATGGTCAGGTTGCGAGGTATCGACACTGCCCAAAGCGTGACCGTCGAGGTATTTTCTGAGACCGACAGCATCAGCGAAAAACCAGGCTTCCAAGTGCCATTGGGCGAAGGCACACAGAACTCCGGGTTCAAATTGCTCACCGAGAAGGCGTGATAAGACAGAGCGTATGGGCTGCAAAACCTCTTCAGGCTGCTTGTTGTCAGTATCCTTAAGTACGATGTACTTGTCGGGCGCAGGCGTGTCGTACCGGACGGACTGGATTATTTTGTATGCTTCTTGCGCCGTAATGTCGCGGTGTTTGGGCGGAAAGCGGACGTCAACATGGATGCCATCGTCTCGTAACTGCGCCGTCAAGTGAGGCAATGCTCGTTGTTCCGTACTGCCTGACGCGATGACCACTACGTACTTCTGCATTGCCTTTATCTCCCGAATCCCTTGGTCTCGTGGTACTCGCCCAAGCCAAATCCTGACTCCTCCAAGGCGCGGCGGACACCCTCCGGGTTGCTCTCTTTCTGGACAGTAGTGCCTAAAAAGTCGTCGCGTTTGACGATATTCACTACCTCTGGTTCGTTTAGATAGCTGAGCAGTAAGGGCGAATGGGTGGTTATCAGGAATTGGGCCCGGCCTCGCGCTTCGCTGATATGCTGGACGAATGCCTCCAGCGCAGCAGGATGAACGTAGTTCTCCGGCTCCTCAATTCCGATCAATGCTGTTTCCGGCTGTCCGTACAACGCGGTCATCAGCGCCAGCATACGCAGTGTTCCGCTGGAAACTCCCATTTGGTTAACCGAGTATCGCAACCCGGGTTCTTCTTGCACGAAGTAGAAGCGCTCTTCTGATGTACGCGGTTCTATTCTCGTGGGCAAACCTATAATCGACTGGGTCGCCTCAACCACTCTTTCAAGGACTTCGGAGGTCATGGCATTGAGGGTTTCACCAAGATTGCGGCCGTAAGGGTCAAAGCCGCCGATGTCAGGAAGATTCCAATCACGCCGCAATAAGAAAGGGCTCGGGTCAAAAAAGCCCCATCCGCGGACAAAATCTGCGACGTGTCGGGCCGGGAACGAGGCATCCGCAGCGGCCGCTGCTAGTGCGCAGATAGATGGCCCTTGCAACAGATTCACACCTTCTCCACGCTCGCCTGACCACCACCATCCTCGTCCCATTTCCGATTCCAACAATTGGCTAGGTGGAAACCCGGGTGTGGTTTCTTGGACACGCTCAACGACGTGAAAATCGTATCCATCCCTGACTAGATTCACTGTCCACTCGAATCGTCTGTCGTCTTCTATGATGACTGCTAACTCAACCCGATTAGCTTCCACCCCTTTCCAAGCCAAGTTGATAATGCCTCCTCGCGAAAAAACCGGGGTGCGAAAATCGCGCATACGCACACCCTCGTTGAGAAATCGCAAGGAGTCCAGAATTGCGCTTTTGCCCGACGCGTTAGCTCCGATGAACAGTGAGAGGTCACTCAACTCAATTGTCTCCTCACGGAGGCTGCGATAGTACCTTGCCGTAATTTGTGAGAGCCTCATGGTTCATTCCTGTTCATTTGTTGCAACGGTCAACTGCATTTCGGCAATGGCGCCGGCCTACAAAAAGGCCAGCGCCGTCTGCACGAAATCGTCCGGCTTCTCGATCTGCGGCGAATGTCCGCAGTTGGAGATGACGGTGACCTGGGAACCGGCGATGGCCTGCTGGTAGAGGTCGGCGCACTCCACGGGCACCAGGTTGTCGTTTTCACCCCAGACGATGTGGGTCGGGACACTGACACGCCCCAACTTGGCGGGCAGTCTCGGATTGTGCATGTAGGGCCGCCAGGTGAGACGGATTGCCATTTCCCGGTCGCCTTCGGCCTGATCCGCCTGCTCCCGCGTGGGCTCAGTCCCGAAGAGCTCGTCCCATTCCGGTACCTGGCTTGGGTCGTGATACACCAGATCGCGGATCTGCTGGGGGTTGATAATGAAGATGTCGGTGATCTCGCCTTCGTTGGGCTTGATGCCAGCGGCGCCCACCAGCATTACCTTGCTGAAGGCGTGTCCGGTCATGGACAGCATTTCCGCCGCCAGCCAACCCCCCATGGAGAACCCGATGGCGCGCACGTTTTCCAACCCTTCCTGCTCCTGATACCAGGTGTAGAAACAGGCCAGGTCCTGCATGGATTCCACCCACCCCGGTCGGTCGCTCTTGCCGTAGCCGGGATGCGAGGGAAGATAGACAGTGAACCTTTCGGCCAGCGCGTGGGCGTAGCGGCGCGGGCCGGCGTTCCCTCCGGCGCCGTGCAGCACCAGCAGCGGGTCGCCGGAGCCGCCCTTGTACACCTGCAAGTTTGCGCCGGCCACGGAAATCGTTTCCTCGGTGAAGTTTGCCATTGGAGATATGCTCCTTGTATTGTCAGCTAATGGCATTATGGTAGGGGCGAATAATTATTCGCCCCTACGCCGCCGGTTAGAGGGAGGTCAACCCGGGCATCACGCCTTCCTTTTGGAAGGGGTCGGTCAATTCCAGCTCTTCGCCGATTTCGCGGAGGGCCGGCAGCACTTCCTGGCCCATCAGCTCGAGGCAGCGCATGGTGTCCTCATGGCTGATGGAGCCGTCGTTGGTCCACACCGCCAAGATGCCGGGACGCATATAACTGAGCACCTCGCGCAGTTGGCTTACGACGGTATCGGGACTGCCGATAATCCACCGCTTCGAGTCCAGAATCTCGTCGTAGTGCGCTGCGTCCAGACCGCCCACCCGGAACGGGTCGCTGCGGATCTGCTCGCGCAAGCGCAGGAACCGGGGGTCGTTGCTGCGGCTGCCGTAACCCACCGGAGAGGCGTAGTCACGGGGCAGCGGGATGCGGCCCACGCCGATGTTGCCCACCATGTAGCCCTTGCCCACGTCGTAGGCTTTCTCGTCGGTATCCTGAACGTGGATACGCACCAGGTAACCGAAGTTCTCGGGGCCGGGTTCGTAGCCGTGCTCACGGGCCGCTTCAGTGTAGATGGACTTCATGTCCTGGGTGCCCTGGGGATCGGTTTCCAAGAAGATGTAGGGATAGTTGCGCTCAGCACACCACACCAGGGTTTCCGGGCTGCCGGTGCCGGGAATCCAGATGGGCGGATGGGGCTTTTGCATCGGCACCTGGAAGGGGTTGACCACGCGGAAGTGGTAGTGGTTGCCTTCCCAGCGGAAGGGGCCCGGCGTGGTCCAGGTTTTCACCACCAGGTCGTGGGCCTCCTCAAACCGTTCCCGGTTGAACAGTGGGTTGGTGTTGGTAGCCAGACTCTCGACGCCGGTGCCGCGCACGAAGCCGGACACCAGCCGGCCGCCGGAGATCATGTCAATCTCGGCCAACTCTTCAGCCAACCGGATGGGGTTGTCAAAAATGGGCAGCGGGTTGCCCAGGAGCACGATCTTGGTGTTCTTGGTGTTGCGCGCCAGGATGGCCGCTTCCAGGTTCATGGTCGCGCCCAGGCAGGTGGGCGTGTTGTGGTGCTCGTTGAGCATCAGCCCATCGAACCCCATCTCCTCCGAGTACTCATACTCGTCCAGGTACATGTTGTAGAGGTAATGGCCTTCCTGGGGGTTGAAGTTGGAGTTCGAAAACGTGAGCCGCACGGCCTCGTTGGGCGAGTTGCGCACGTCCTCCTCGGTGTAGTTCACGTAAGCCCGTTCGGTAAAACGCATCAGGAACATTGGATGGCCTCCTTGTGTGGTTGGCCTGAGCGGGGGCGCTTTGCTTTGACGCCATGATACACCGCAAGGCAACGCTTCGCCTGCCGCTGTGGGGCGATTTAGTCGGGCCAGTTGGCCGGCTTGTAAATGCCGTGTTTATCAAACAGATGCTCCAGCTCCACCATCAGTCTGCCAGCCTGCTCCTGGTCCAGTACTCGCCTTACTATCATGCGAATGTTCTCGGCAAGCAACCAGTTGAGTTCCACATCATCTGATGGGAAGAAATCGGCGGACGGATAAATCACGCCGTCGTATTCCACTGGTCCAGATTGATGAGGTTCCTGATTGTTCGGTGCGGTCATTGATATACTCTTAAGGCTGCAAAACCCGGCTACTCCGGCGGCTGCCCAAGTTCCCACAGCTGTTCTTGCAGCCGGCGTACCTGCTCCTGGTACTCCGCGTTGGCGGCGAGGGCAGCGTCTCGCTCTTCCATCGCGGCGTCTCGCTCTTCCTCAGCTGCTATCCTGGCCAGCCGCTGCCCCCGGCGGTTGGTCAGCACTTCCCCGGTAACCGGGTCTTGCAGTTCCAATCGGCCCGCCCGCGCCCGCAGGTTGAGGCGCAACATCGGGCTGTAACCCCATTCCGCTCCGTCGGCATCGGTATAGATAGGAACCGGACGATAAGCACCCCCTTCCAGATACTCCCCGGCCAGCCCCGCCCCGTACAGTTCTCCATCGGTGCGGTCAAACCGCCAGTATTCCTGGAGGCCCAGCCGGGCATACAGGTCGCGCTTGTAGCCGGTATCGTTGTCGGCGGTGGACTCGGAGGCCACTTCCAGTACGAAGTCGGGCGGTTTGCCCACTTCCCAAATTACGTAGCCATTACGATGCAGGGTAGCGTCGGCGTCCACGCCGAAGGCGATATAGACGTCGGGCTGAACCCGCCGGTTGCGGTCGCTGGGGTCGTAATAGACGATTGCTGTTGGTGTCGATAAACACATCGGTGCGGTCGCCTACTACCAAATCGTAAAGGATTTGCAGCGCATAGTGGATGTCGGGGTTTTGCAGCATAAGGTCGTCGGGCGGTTCGGCGTCCGGCAGCGGCGGCGCGCCCGGGTCGAAGAAAGGGTCCAGGTTGGGGATACCCACGCTGCCCGGCGCCGCGTAGGCCGGCTTGGTGGTCATCTCAGGCCTCCGCTCCGACAGTTGACGGCTTGAAGTGCGGCATTACCTCCGCCGCAAAACGTCCCATCTGGTCTTTGAATTGCTGCGTCGTCGCGCCCATGGGGAAGGCGATCATGATCTGTTCCAGGCCGGGGTACTTGTGCTGCAGCTCTTGCAAGTAGGCCACGGTGTCCTCCGGGCTTCCAGCGAACCAGGCTCGGTTGTCGATCACATCCTGGAAGTTGGTGCCGGCGGCAATGTGGCGGGCCACGCCGCCGGGGCCGGTGGCTGCGATCTGCGTGTCGTCGTAGCGCAGCATCCCCAAAGGAGCGGCGAATTTGACGTGTTCCTCAAACAGGGGCTGAAGCTGTCTGCGAGCGCCGGCGGTGCTGTCGTCCACCATGGCCCACAGCCCAATGCACAGGCCCTCACCCAACGCCAGGTCGCGGCCGGCCCGCTGGTTGGCCGCCTGGTAGCGATGCACCCACTCGTCCACGTACTGCTCGCCCGTGCCGAGGATGACGCCCTTGATGCCCCACTTGGCCATGAAGTCCAACGCCCGGTCCGACGCGCTGACGATGGGCTGCCAGACGTCAGCGGGTTGGGTCCTGGGCCTGGGCACCAAAGTCACTTCTTTGAGGTCATAACCACGATAGGGGATATCCGGCGGAATGGTGTAATGCTTGCCCTGGTGGGAGAAGGCGTCGCTGTTAAACGCTTTCATCACGATCTCAAACTGCTCTTCAAAAAGCTCGCGGTTGGCGTCGCCGTCGATCATCGGCGCGCCGAAGGATTCAACCTCGCGGGTGTGGTAGCCGCGACCGATGCCGAAAACCACGCGGCCCTCGGTGAGGATGTCCACCATGGCGAAGTCCTCGGCCAGCCGGATGGGATGCCACATGGGTAGGATGTTGAACCCGCAGCCAAACTTGATGCGCCTGGTGTGCTGGGCCAGGTATTGGCTCATGATGAGCAGGTTGGGGATGCACTCGTAGCCCTCCCGCTGGAAGTGGTGTTCCGCCATCCAGAGGACGTCGAAACCCAGATCATCCAGAAAAATGGCGGCCTGTCGGGCTATGTCCATGGCCATGGAAAGGCGGTCATTGTCGTACCACCGGTCGTTGGCGGGAATGCCTTCGAACCCGATGCCGTCGCCTTCCAGGACATGGCCGGCGTAGAGGACGGAAAAGTCTTTGATCATCGGTAATTCCTCCCGATTCGATGCGTCGCCACCAGCCGTTATTGCGCGTTGTGAGCTGGCGGTTCCTGACCCGCCAACTGCGCTTCCAATTGCCGGATGCGCTCCTGGGCCTGTTGTAGTTCCGCCACCGCTTCATCCCGCTCTGCGACCGCTTCGTCCCGTTCCTCTTCAACCAAGGATATGTCGCACAGGTAGCGGCCAGTTTTGCGGTCGTAAAAGCGCAGTTTCGATTCGTCGTCAACGTCCCAATCCCAGGCCGGGTTCCAGCACAGGCACAAATCCAGCACGGCGCTGTAGCCCCAAATGGTTCCGTCGGCTTCCGTATGCAGGTCGATGGGGTGGTAGATGCCGTCAACCAGCACATCGCCGGCCAGGGGATAGCCGTACCAGTCGCCGCCAGTGGGATCCACCCGCCAGTATTCGATGATGCCGACGCTGGCGTACAGCCCCGGCTTCTCCGCCGTGTCCCGCTCGTTGGTGGTTTCAGAAGCGACTTCCAACGCAAAGTCCGGCGGCTTGCCGGTTTCCCAAATCACGTACCCGTTGCGCCGGCGAATTGCGTCCGTATCCACGCTGAAGGCCAGGTACAGGTCCGGCCGGAAGTGATAGTTCATGCTGTACTGGTTGTAAAAGATGAAGCCGTCGGTGCGTACAAACACGTCGGGCCGGCCGGAGAAGTGCCGAGCCACGAAGTAACCGCTCTTGTCGATGACCGGGGTTTGCAGCACATCGCCTCGTTTCTCCGGGTCGGGGCAGACGTAATCATCGGGCAAGACGATGGGGGTAAGTTTGCGGTAAGAGGCGCTGGTGGAGGCGGTTTGCGTGGTGGACATGGCGCGAACCTCAGCCTGTGGTTAACGGCCGCTGCCGGTTGTGCGGCTGACAGTCAAAACCCTTTGTGCTACCATCGAAGTGTCGTTATGCTACCATCGCCGGCGAAGCGTGTCATTGCGCGGCCCTATTCTATGTGGCCGGCAAACCCGGCGCATCGTTTCCCTGCTCCGGCGACCATACAACTGGCCGCGACCCGGAGGCTCCGACCCTCATGCCCAAAGTATTGATAACCGACAACGTGGCATCCGAAGGCATAGATCTGCTCAAAAAGCGCGTGCCCGTTGACATCAAGCGCGGTCTTTCTCCCGACGAACTGATCGCCACCATCCCCGATTACGACGCTTTGGTCGTCCGCAGTGAGACCAAAGTCACCGAGCCGGTAATAGCGGCCGGCGAGAACCTGAAAGTCGTCGCCCGCGCCGGCATCGGCGTGGACAACATCGACTTGGACGCAGCCACCCGCGCGGGAGTGGCGGTGGTCAACGCGCCCATCGGCAACACCGTGGCCGCCGCCGAGCACACCATGGCGCTGATGCTGGCGTTGGCCCGCAACGTGCCGCAAGCCTACGCATCCATGAAGAAGGGCCAATGGCAACGCTCCGCGTTCATGGGCATTGAAGTCCGCAATAAGACGTTGGGCATCATCGGATTGGGTCGCGTGGGTTCCGAAGTAGCCCGTCGGGCCGCCAGTTTCGGGATGTGGTTGATCGCATTCGATCCCTTTGTGGCGCCCGATTTCGCGGCGCGGCTGGGCGTTGCCGTGATGTCGCTGGATGAACTGCTGCCCCAGGCCGATTTCGTCACATTGCACACGCCGCTGACGCCGGGGACAACCAGGCTAATCTCTGCGCCGCAACTGGCGAAGATGAAACCCGGCGCCCGCCTCATCAACGTGGCGCGAGGCGAGTTGGTTGATGAAGATGCGGTACTTGATGCCCTGGAAAATGAGCACCTCGGCGGCGCAGCCCTGGACGTGTTCACCAACGAGCCGCCCGGCGACCTGCCGTTGCTGAAGCATCCGCGGCTGGTCGCCACGCCGCACTTGGGGGCGTCCACTGAAGAAGCCCAGCGGGAGGTAGCCATCGAAGCCGCCGAGCAGGTGTTGGCAGTGCTGGATGGCCAACCCGCCCGCAACACCGTCAACGCTCCTTTCGTGCCGCCCGAAGTCCATGCCATCCTCGCCCCCTATGTCCCTGTGGCGTCTATGGTGGGGAAACTGCTCACCAGTATGGCCCTGGGCCAGTTCGTCGGCATCACGCTGCGCTACCAAGGCGAAATCGCCAACCACAACACGGCCATACTCAAGGCCGCCGCCCTGGTGGGGCTACTGGGGCCGGTGAGCGGCGAGGCGGTCAACATCATCAACGCGCCGGTGCTGGCCCAGCAACGCGGCCTGCAAATCACCGAGCAAACCTCCTCCGACAGCCGGGAGTACGCCAGTCTCATCACCGCCACGCTGCATACCCAAGTAAGGGGCTCCGGCGGCGACGACATCACCATCGCCGGCACGTCAATGCGCGACGAACCCCACCTGGTGCGTGTCAACGACTACTGGATGGACGTTGCGCCGTCCGCGCCCTACCTGCTATTCGTGGACAACCAGGACCAGCCCGGCATCATCGGCGCGGTGGGCACCACCGCCGGCCGCCACAACATCAACATCAGCTTTATGGAGGTGGGCCGCATCGCGCCCCGCGGCCAGGCGATGATGGTGGTAGGCTCCGACGACCCCATCCCCGACGATGTCCTGGCCGAAATCAAGGCTCTACCGCAGGTTGACAACGCTCGGGTGGTGGCGATGTAGGGGGACAAAGGGAGCTCCGCGCTGATCTCGCCCTGCCCGGAACGGGTAAGGGTCTGATACAATAGTCATACGGCGTTTCGCCGTACCGGTCGGGTCGATGCTGGCGGGTTATCTATCGGAGGGTGATTCCGGTGTAAGCCGGGCGCTCATTTTCCCGACGGCGCCAACTTACCTGACCAACCGCACGGGTCGAAGTTGACGGGTTATCGGTTACGGCAGATTTCTGCTCAGTAGGTTCGAACCCTACCTCGGGGCTTTGCGCTCCGGAGTTCCTGTCGGCGCCCCTTATCCGTGCGAAATCTCGGTGAGTAAACGCCGGTGGGAAGCCGCAAACAGGGTAGCTTCCACCGGCGTTCCTTACCTGCACACCCAGAGCCGATGTCGTCGGCTCTATTTTCACTACGCAGGAGGACATCATGGTCTATCTGAACCAGGTGTACGGCGCGCCTGCCCCGCAGTCGGAGCCTCTGCCCGGACGCGAGGGTGAGATGGTTCAAAACTCCGCTGGCGGCATGGTCTTCCTCGTTGACGACTTCACTCGCCTGCGCCGTTTCCTGGTCCTCGGCGCGGAGGGCGGCAGCTACTACGCGGCGGAACGCAAGCTGACCATTGAGAACGCCAACGCCGTAAAGCGGTGCATCGAAATCGACGGCCACTGGGTCATCGACGAGGCCGTCCGCGCCAGCCAGGGTGTCGCGCCCCGGAACGCCCCACCCCTCTTTGTGCTGGCCATGGCAGCGTCCTTTGGCGACGACGACGTGCGCCGCGCCGCTCTGTCCGTCCTGCCCCAGGTGGCTCGCACCGGCAGCCACTTGTTCCAGTTCGTGGAGTACGCCGACGGTATGCGCGGCTGGGGCAAGGGTCTGCGGCGCGCCATCGGCGACTGGTACGAAGCCCAGGGCGGCGTTGCTCCGGTGGCTTACCAGATGGTCAAGTACCGCCAGCGCAACGGCTGGACCCACCGCGACCTGCTGCGAAAGGCCCACCCTTCCGGCGAGGACAACCCCGACTTTGACGCCCTGTACGGCTGGGTAACGCAGGGCGCCACGCCGCCGGCCGGCGACAATCGGTATGACATCATCCGCGCCTATGAATACGCTGCTGAAAACGCGGAGCGTCCGCAGCTGATTGCCGACGCCATCCGCGAACACGATATGACCTGGGAGATGATTCCCGGCGAGGCCATGGGCGAAAAAGCAGTTTGGGAGGCGCTGTTTGAAAAGATGCCCCTGACTGCCATGCTCCGCAACCTGGCCACACTGACCCGGCTGGGTATCGTCGCGCCTATGTCCGACGCCGCGAACCGGGTGGCCGACCGGCTGAACGACGCGGACCAGTTGCGGGCCGCCCGCATTCACCCCATCGCTATCCTATCTGCCCTGACTACCTACAAGGCCGGCCGGGGCATCCGGGGGCGCAACGTCTGGAATCCCGTGCCGGCGGTGGTGGACGCGCTGGACGCAGCTTTCGACAAGTCCTTCGCCTTCGCACCGCGAACTGGACGGCGATTCTACCTGGGCATTGACGTGTCCGGCTCCATGGCCCACGGCTCCGTGGCCGGAGTCGAGGGACTGACGCCGCGCATGGGGGCTGCCGCCATGGCCATGGCAATAGCCAGACGGGAGAGCAACTACTACATGGCCGCCTTCGCCGACGGCAATCCACTTACGGCGGACCGCGCCAATCCTTTCTTTGGTTCTCGCCGTCACACCGGCTACGAAATGATGCCGTTGGACATCTCCGCCAGCGACAGCCTTGCCGACGCGCTGGGCAAGACGGACCGCCTGCCCTGGGGCGGCACCGACTGCGCCCTGCCCCTGCTGGACGCCGCCAAGAAGAACATCCCGGTGGACTGCTTCATCGTCATCACCGACAACGAAACCTGGGCCGGCAACATCCATCCTGCGGAAGCCCTGCGCCAGTACCGCGCCAAAATCGGCATCCCCGCCAAAATGGTCGTCGTCGCCATGACCGCCACCGAGTTCAGCATCGCCGACCCTGACGACGCCGGTATGCTGGACGTGGTGGGCTTTGACGCTTCCGTGCCGCAGGTAATCGCCGATTTCGTCGGCTCGTAGCCGCAATATGATTGCGCCGCTGACGCCTTGAGAATGGACAAATCGGTTGCGTCCCTGTAAAAATGCAGAGGCGCAACCTTGATCCAAGGAGTAACGCCATGCCAATTATCAGACTTTACACCGGCGACGACGGACAATCCCACATTGAAGAATTGGACCTGGAATCTCATCCCGAGTTGGCGGCTTTGCAGTCCACCACGGGAATCGTTTTTCGTCGGGTTGAGCCGGGGTACTTCAGCGACTGGCACTGCGCCCCGCGACGGCAGTTTGTGATCACGCTGGATGGAGAGGTCGAAATCGGGTTGGGCGACGGCACCGTGCATCGTTTCGGCCCGGGACATGCCACGTTGGCCGAAGACCTGACCGGGCGGGGACACACCACGCGGGCCGTGGGCGACCGTCCCCGGCTGACAGCTACTGTCCCTCTGGATGGCTAATCCGAAACGGAACACGACGGGCGTTGCCGGAACACGCGGCGACGCCCGTTTTCTCTACCTGTCTATCATGGCAACTGGCGCCAAAATTTATCCGCCTCGTCCGGTGGTGGACCGCCGGAACCTCCCGCCCGGCCCAAGCGAACTGCCCGTAATCGGCCAGTCCCTGCGGTATTTGCGCGACCCAATCCGGTTCATGCAGGAGGCCGCCACCTACGGCGACCTGGTTACGATGTCGGTCAAGCCGGCCCTGCTGCTGCTGGTGAACCACCCGGACTTGATCCGGGACATCGTGGTTACCCATCACCAATTGGTCGGGCGCGGGCCCAACGCTGACGTGCTCAAGTACGCTATGGGCGACGGACTGGTGACCGCCGGGGCCGAGGACCACCTGCAACAGCGGCGGTTGATGCAACCCCAGTTCCATCGCAGCCGCATTGCAGGTTACGGCGCTGTCATGCACGAATACGCCGCCCACCATCAGCTTTCGTGGGCCGACGGGCAACGGGTGGACATGGCCCAGGAAATGGGCGGATTGACGCTGCGCATCGTGGTGAAAACCCTGTTCGGACTGGAGCTGCCGGATGACGTGCAGCGCATCGGAGAAGCGTTCGAGTTCATCAACAACTACCTGGTCACGCGAGTGAACCAACCGCCTCGCCTGCGCCGGCTGCTGCACCGTCTCCCCATGCCCTACACCATACGTTTCCGGCGCGCCCGCGCTGGCTTGGACAACATCATATTCGGTTCCATCGCTCAACGTCGGCTGACGGAGGCGCGTAACGACGACCTGCTTTCATTGCTGCTGGAAGCGCGACTTGAGGACGACGATGGCTCCAGCCAACCGCTGACTGACCAGCAGGTGCGGGATCAGACCATCACCATGTTTGCGGCCGGCCACGAAACCACGGCGGTATGTCTGACATGGACCTGGTATCTGCTGGCCCTCAATCCGGATATCCAATCTCGCTTTCATGCCGAGCTGGACGACGTGATCGGCGACCGCGCCCCAACTCTCGCCGATTTGCCCAACCTAGAGCTTACCGACCGGATCCTCGCCGAATCGCTGCGCCTGTACCCTCCGATTTGGTTCTGGTCACGAATGGCGTTTCAGGCCTTTAAACTGGGTGGCTACGACATTCCGCCGGGCGCTTTGCTGGCGGCGCCGCAATTAATCGTACAGCGGGATGCCCGCTGGTTTGACCAGCCACTGGAGTTCCGACCGGACCGGTGGACGCCGGAGTTTCGCCAGAACCTGCACCGCTACGCCTACTATCCCTTCGGCGGCGGACCCCGCCAGTGCATCGGTGAAGCCTTCGCCATGATGGAGGCGAAGTTGATATTGGCTACGCTGGGGCAGCGGTGGCGTGTGTACCACGACGAGCGCCATAAAGCCGAGATGCTGCCGCTGATCTCGCTGCGCCCCAAGGGCGGAATGCCCATGTATCTGGAACGTCGCCACTGAGGACTTGCTCAGACCCCGGGGAACCTGGCGCGTCCCGGTTCCGGTTGCCGCTGCCCGGCTCGGTTGCTACACTGGCGGCGCCACCGGAAATACCGCACAACGGGAAGGGGCTCACGCCCCGGGAGAGCATTATGATTTACGAAGTCCGCACCTACGACCTGAAGCCCGGCGCCGTTCCCCAAGCGGAGGAAGCCTTTGCCGAGGCGCTGCCCCACCGGGAAAAGTATTCGCCCATCGCCGCCTTCTGGCACACCGAGATCGGCCCGCTGAACCAGATCATCCACGTCTGGGGCTACGAAAACATGGAGGAGCGCAACCGCATCCGCGCCGAGGCCGGCCAGGACCCCAACTGGCCGCCCAAGATCACTCCCGGCAACATCCTCAACATGAACTCCGAGATCTGGAACCCCGCCCCCTTCATGCGCCCCATGGGCGGCGACCAGGCCCTGGGCAACATCTACGAGATGCGCGTCTATACCTACGAGAACGGCTCCATGCCGGAACTGCTGCGCCGCTGGGAAGAGTCCCTGCCCTACCGCGAGGAGTTCTCTCCCCTGGCCGCCGGCATGTTCACTGAGTTCGGCGACCTGAACAAGTGGATGCACGTCTGGCCCTACCAGGACCTGAACCACCGCGCCGAAGTCCGCGCCGCGGCCAGCAAGATACCGCAGTGGCCCTCCGGCGCCCCCGGCCGCGTGAAACAGGAAAACAAGATCATGATACCGGCCAGCTTCTCGCCGATGCACTGACGTCGCCTTTTGTCGTCGCCGTGATTCCCGCCTACACGCCCCCATTCCCGCGTAGGCGGGAATCCAGAGCTGCACACAGGAGATTCATATGGTAACGCAAAACGAGATTGCATTCGTCGGAGTGGACGGCTGCCCTTACGGTTGGTTCAGCGTGGGATTCAGTCAGAACGGAAATTACGAGACAAACGCATTCCTCACTTTCCGAGAATTGCTGAACCATTACGCTAATGCCCAACTTATCTTGGTGGACATGCCGATTGGACTACCAAACGGACCAGAAGAGCGTCGGTGCGATAAGCAAGCAAGGGCAATATTGCGCCCCTACGGGTCAAGGGTTTTCCGTACACCTACCAGACCTGCATTGGACCACTGGATTGCTAATCCTGGCGACAAACAGGGCACTCGGAATGCGCAGATTGCAGTCACAGGCAGATCACTTTCCGAACAAACTCTCTCGATCATGTCCAAGATTGCAGAAGTTGACGCGATAATGTCGCCCCTCAACTCTCCATATCGAGGACGGGTAAGGGAGGTCCACCCAGAAATTTGTTTCTGGGCCCTGCGCCAAAGGCAGCCCATAAACGATAACAAGAAAACCCCAGCAGGCCAGTTGGCACGGAGTTTTGTTCTTCAAAACATTGAGCATCAGACTCCTGCCATTGTTGCTAATGCTATGAACCAGTATCTACGGAAAGATGTTGCGAGGGACGACATCCTTGACGCTCTAGTGGCTGCGGTAACTGCCACTCAAGGTTGCCCCAACCAGTTTCAAGCGTTGCCCGGACCTCCTCAAGCAAACCAGCAGAACTTGCCGACACAGGATCCGAACACAGGCTTGCCGATGGAAATGGTGTATTAGCAACCCTAAAATCCCGTCGCCCTCGCGCTGGATTCCAGCTTTCGCCGGAATGACGTTCTGACGTTGCGGGATAAACTCAACTGGAGAGCAACGAAACCCAATGCTAGCCACCGACCGTGTATCCGCCATCTTTGCCGACGCCCGGGCCGTCCACGCCGACGCGCTGCGGCTCCTCGATGCCGGCGATGTGCGCAACGCTGCGGAAAGGGCTTGGCAGGCTACCAAGCGGGCCACCGATGCGCTGGTCTTGGCGCGGACGGGGGTTGAGCCGGTAATATCTTCCGACAGGGCCAGAGGGATAGGTAGGCTGGCCACCGACGATGATGCAATTCTCCCGCTACACAAGCGCTATCATATCGCGCTGCCCTACTTGTATGGAACCTGTTTTTCCCTGGGCATATGCGAGCCGATTGACGAGGTGGAGCGCCTTATCCGCGGGATGGCAGACTACATCAGCGACGCTGTGCGGCTGGCCGGTTTTGCCGATGCTGACTGACCAAAGAAGCGCAATCATGGGGAGCAGCGAAACATCATGGTAGTCATTGACCAAGTATCCGCTATCTTTGCTGACGCCCGCGCAGTTCACGCCGACGCGCTGCGGCTGCTGGGGGCCGGCGATGTCCGCGACGCCGCCGAAAAGGCTTGGTGCGCCACCAAGCGAGCCACCGACGCGCTGGTCCTGGCGCGTACGGAAGTCGAGCCGGAAATATCCTCCGAGACCACGAGGGGATTGAATGGGCTGGCGGTAGCAGATGAGGCCGTCCGTCCATTGCGCCGACGCTACTTCTCACGACAAAGCGAATTGCACGGCGCCTGTTTTTACCTGGGAGATTGTGAGCCGTTTGACGAAGTGGAACGCCGCATCCGCCAGACCGACGACTATATCAGCGACGCCGCGCGTCTGGCCGGCTATTCCGACTAATTACAAGAGGAGATACGATTATGAAACTCCTAACCTACGACAACGGAACCGGCCCCCGCTGCGGCGTCCTCCAGGATGATGCCGTCGTTGACGTGGCCGGCCTCATTGGCTCCGACCGCCCTCTGGCCGACGTCCGCGCCCTGCTGGACACCGGCGACGGCGCCGTTGACCGAGTGGGCGACGCCCTGGCCAGCGGAGTAGCCGCGCCTACTGTGGCGCTGGCCGACGTGCGCCTGCGCGCGCCAGTGCTGCAGCCGCCCACGGTGCGGGACTACATCGTCTATGAGGAACACGCCACCTCGCAGGGCACGCGGCAGATCGACCCGGTGTGGTATCGGATGCCGGTGTTCTACTTCTCCAACCCACTGGTCATCTACGGGCCGGACGAGGACGTGCCCTATCCGGCGGCGTCCGAACAGCTGGACTACGAGTTGGAGCTCGGCTGCATCGTCGGCCGGGCCGGGACCAACGTGCCGGCGTCGGAGGCGTTGCAGTACGTGGCCGGGTTCTGCATTTTCAACGACTGGAGCGCGCGGGACTTGCAGTTTGACGAGATGACTTTCGGCCTGGGACCGGCCAAGGGCAAGGACTCGGCGTCGTCCATCGGGCCGTGGGTGGTGACTACCGACGAGATGATGCCGCACATCAGGGACGGCCGGCTGGACCTGAAATGCCACGTGCGGGTCAACGGCGACGACTGGCTGCGGGACGGCGAGGCGGTCAACGCCTGGTACAGCTGGGGCGAGATTATCGAGCGTGCGACCAAGGACAGCCGCATCGCCCCGGGAGACGTCATCGGCAGCGGGACCGTTGGCGGCGGCTCGGTACGCGAATCCATCCGCAAGGGCTACGAAACCTCCCGCTGGCTGGAGCCGGGCGACACCGTGGAGCTGGAAGTGGAGAAAATCGGCGTGCTGCGGAACACGCTGGCTCAGAAAGTGGGCGTTGATCCCAACTATGCTTATCTGCCGAACAGCCCCACGGCCACGCCGGAACGTGGAACGGCGCGGGACTACCGGTACGAAAGGACGCGGTAAGCAATCCCAATAACGAAGAACCACGTAGGGGCGAATAATCATTCGCCCCTACACCTTTCCAAACCCTCGGTTAATCCGGCGGCGCGCCCCAACGGTCGTAGGAACAGACCTCGTTCAGGGGCAACCGAGTCACCGGCCCGAAGTTGCCCCGCGGATACCCGAAGGGCATACAGTACACCACCTGGGCGTCGTCGGGGATGCCGAATAGGGTGTGAACCCGCTCTTCCACCACCGGGTGCAGCGTGGCGATGGTGCCGCCGATGCCAAAAGCCCGCGCGGCCAGCAGCATATTCTGAGCCGCCGGGATGACCGAGCCCGCCGCCTGGGGTCCTTTGGCGGTGGCGCAAATCAGCACCATCACCGGCGCATCGCCTATTTCGTTTGCCAGCCGCATGGCGGAGCGCATGGAGTTTCGCCCCGGCGGGATGTCCTCGGGACCCATGATGCCGGCGTCGGCCCGTTTGGCCCACCAGGCCTCGTGGTACAGGTCGCCCAGCTGACGGCGCATATCCCCATCCTGCACTACGATGAAGTGCCACTGCTGGTTGTTGCCTCCGTTGGGAGCGCGGATGGCGGCCTGCATGATGTCCTGCATCACGTCGGCGGGAATGGGGTCCGTTCTGAAGCGGCGAATCGCCCGCTGGGTGAACATGGCTTCGCCCAGGGGAATGACGTTGAGACGGTCGGCGGTGGTCACGTTAGTGCCTCCAAGTTTGAGTGGTGGCGGAATGTTATCACAGCCACCGCTGAGGTCTTGCTATAATTCGGCGCATCCCGATAGTGCCGGGCAACGGTCAACGTTTTGAGGAGGACACCTTGAACCATCAGAACATCACCGACGCGGAAGAGACCTATCGTCGCCTGGGTGTCACTCCGATCATCAACGCCAGCGGCTCCGTCACCCGGCTGGGAGGCTCCCGAACCCGGCCCGAAGTGTTGGAACAGATGGCGGGCACCGCCCGGGTCATGGTCAACATCGACGAACTGAATCGCAGGGCCGGCGCGGAAATCGCCCGTTTGGTCGGAAGCGAAGCGGCGATGGTCAGCAGCGGGGCAGCCGGCGGACTGCTGCTTCAGGCCGCCGCCTGCATCGCCGGCAACGATCCGGTGAAGATGCAGCGTCTGCCCGATACCGAGGGGATGAAGAACGAAATCATCATGCAGACCACGCACCGGTTCCCCTACGACCATGCCTACCGGGCCGCCGGAGCGAAGATCGTCGAGATCGGCAACTACCTGTTCAACCATCCCTGGGAGTTGGAGGGCGCGATCAATGAGCGCACCGCCGCCGTCGCCTACCTGTGCGCTCCCTTCACCAGCAAGCGGGTGATGCCCCTGGCCCAGGTCTGCGAGATCGCCCACGCCCACGACGTGCCGGTAATCGTCGATGCGGCGTCCATGCTGCCGCCCCGGGCCAACCTGCACCGTTATCTGCGGGACGGGGCCGACCTGGTGATTTTCAGCGGCGGCAAGGGCGTGCGCGGGCCGCAGGGCACGGGCATCCTGTGCGGACGGGCTGACCTCATCGACGCCGCTTTGGCCAACGCAAGCCCGGCCCAGTTCATCGGGCGCTCCGCCAAGGTCGCCAAGGAGGAGATCGTCGGTTTGGTCACCGCCCTGTCCATGTTCGTGGAAGAGGACGAGGCGACGGAAATGGCATGGTATCGCAGCATGGCGCAGCGGGTGGTGGACAGCCTGATCGAGGTGCCCAATCTGAACATCACCCTGGAGCACGACGGCATCGACTACCTGATCCCCAACGCGGTGCTGCGCCTGGGTGGTGACTGGCCGGGCCCGTCCGCTCCGCAGGTTGCCGCCGCATTGCAGCAGGGTGACCCGCCCATCTATCTCCAGCAACTCCGCGCCCCGGACGAGCTGATGGTTGACCCCCTCAACGTGACTGAGGACGAAATTGACATCATCATTCGCCGGCTGCGGGAGGCGCTGACCAACGGGTAGGCCCACCTACGGTCGCCCGCCTCCATGGCAAATCCGGCGCACCCGACTCTCGCTCCGCTGCCAGCCGCGCCCCATTAGAATTCCGAGGTGACCGGGTAGCTGTCTCCGCTTTTGTGGCTTTCTGCCACGCCGGAGACTGCTCAATAGCAACACAGGTCTAGAACCGGAAACTGTCCATCATTTGTTCCATATCCGTCGCATAATCGGCAACGTACTCGATAAAGGTAGAGGTGCCAATTAAGTACTCCAGGCCGCCTGACCGTCCCACCTGTATGATCCCGAAGCTAAACATGGGGTCATCTTTTGCCAAGTAGCGCAGAGTTATGCGATACCACTCATGAGCGTCGGAAGGGCTCTCACGGGATGAAATAATCTCGTAGTCATCCCAAGCGTCGTTCCTGGTTAGACGGTCTGCTGCCTCTTCCCGGCAGAGGTCGGCCACTGACTTGTGCCGATCGAAAAAACCGACGGTTAGCGTGATAAATGCCAAGCCGTCGGGAGCATCCAACATAAGGAACGCGTCATCGGCCGGATAATTGTCATTCGGTTTCCAGCCCGGAGCGGCTGAAATCCTCCAATCGTACCGGTCGCTCCAGTAAACCTCCCACGGAGCGAACCTGCTGAGCAATAACGGAAGGACGGTGTCCAATCCTATTTCATCTTCAATCGTGCCTTTCTGGATCGTTAGGTCTGCCTCCAGGAGGCAATGGCCGCCGGTTGCCGACCGCTGTTGCCACACCACTACTTTCCCTACGAAGATGCCTTCTGAATTTCCTCCCAAGTAGTCAAAAATAAAGCAGCGCTCGTCAAGTAAGTAGCCTTCGCTCAACGGGTTGACTCTATCCAACTTCTCGTAATCCGATTTCTCGGATACAGTGATTTTACTGTCGCGACTGGCATAGGCTTCCTCATACAGGTCAAAGCTCCCTCCGCCAAAGTTCAAGGAGATGATCAAACTATTCGAACCCGAGACGAACAATGCGAACCCGGATTGAGCCGAGTACAATTCCCACCAATCAGGCAAGGATATGCTGAACCCGCATAGGCCAACGTCGTGGGTTATCCACTCTCCCTCGTCATCCTCTTCCGGTGCTGGTGAAACTGCTTTGTGCACTGTGCCGCCGGATGCAAGGAACGCAAACCGCTCCTTGACCACGTTGCTGGGAATGGCGAATCCAATGCCCGTAATGTTTCTGCCCCCAACGTTTGTAATTACGGAAGTGTTCACTCCAATCACGGAGCCATGAGTGTCAACCAATGGTCCACCGCTATTTCCGGGGTTGATGGCAGCATCAGTCTGAATTTCATTCCACTGCTTGGCTGAGACTATTCCCCGAGTGACCGTTGGCGAACCACCCAGTATGTCCGCCAGGGGATAACCCATGGCCAGCACATCTTCGCCAACAGGAACCGCGTCGGAATCGCCTAGAGGTAGGGGAGAGAGGGGACTAGCATTGGTGATACGAATGCAAGCCAAGTCAATTTCCGCGTCTTTGCCGACGACGGTCCCTGTATATTCAGTGCCGTCAACGAACTTGGCGGTCACGGTGGAATGTTCCTCGACCACATGGGCGTTGGTCATGACGTACCCGTCAGCGTCGATCACGAAGCCCGACCCGCTTCCAGTAGGGGTATCTATGTGGACAAGCCCCGGTTCGGTTCGATGAACAATTTCGGACACTCGCGGCGCGGGCTGAAAGTTAGGATTCATTACTGCTTTCCTAATGGGCTGAAGCGCTAATTTGGCGCTCCCGGCGTTGGCTTGCCGGGAGCGCTTCTACGTACACGGTCGGAAATCGTGCCCTTAAGCCACCGTCGCCTCCTGGAAATGTGGCATCACCTCGGTGGCGAATAGTTCGATGGAGCGCATCACCTTGTGGTGGGGCAGACCGGCGAAGCCGAAGTTGCCGAAAACGTGATTGATGCCGGCGTCCTGCACCTGCTTCAACCGCTCGGCGACAACCTCCGGGGTGCCCCGAAGCGGCGGCAGGCCGGCGTGGCCCACGTCGTCCCGGCGATCCCGGTCGGCCTGGCGGTTAGCCCAGTGTTCGTAGCCCTTGGCGATATTGCCGTTCTTGTCCATGGGCATTCCGATAGGAGCGCCGCTGCTGCCGATGGAGCGCAACACCCGGGATGAAAAGTCTTCCAAGCCGACCGGGTCGCGTTCGGCCTCTTCCATGGTAGGGGCGACGTAAATGGACTTGGACATGGGCGGATCCAGGTGGGCGTGGGGATGGCCGTATTCGTCCATCTTCTCGCGCCACAGCTGGATGACCTGGGGCGCTTGGCCCAGGATGTCGGTGGGGCCGCCGGTGATGACCTGGATGTTGCGGCTGGCGGCGAAGTCGATGCTGGCCGGGCTGGTGCTGACGGCCTGGAACAGTGGCGGGTAGGGCTTCTGCACCGGCTTGGGCAGCACCCATACGTCGTCAACGTTGGTGTACTTGCCGTGATAGGTCAGCATTTCCTCGGTCCACGCCCTGATGATGACGTCCACGGCTTCTTGGAAACGCTCGCGGCTGGTGTCGATGTCCACGCCGACGCCGTCGAACTCCTGCTGCTGGTAGCCCGCGCCGATGCCGAAGTTGATCCGTCCGTCGCTGATGACGTCCAGCATGGCCACTTCCTCAGCCACCAATACCGGGTTGTGCAGCGGCAGCACGATCACCGCCGTGCCGATGCGGATGTTCTGCGTGCGGCCGGCCACCGCGCCCAGGAAGGACCAGATGCCGGAGAGAAGACCGTGACGGGAGAAACGGTGTTCGCCCAGCCACGCTTCGTCCAGCCCGGCCTGGTCGGCAAAGGCAATCTGCTCCAGCGCATCGTTCAGCGCCTGCGGCGGGGTAAAGTCTTCATGGTAGGGAACGATGGTGAAGATTCCGAATTTCATAACGCCTCCGTGGTTCACCCGGCTGCACTGGGTCCGCGAGCCGGCGTCTTTCATTCTGACAATTGCGGCGAGATTGGAAAGCCTCGCTCTATGCCACGAGCATTCTACCATCTTTATGGTATGGTATTAGGCGGCCCATCCTCAGCATTGGGGCAGGCAGAGCCGCAATGCCGACTTTCAATCCAGTTATCTAACCGAGGTGTATCCCCAATGGTTGCTCACAACGAGCGGATGGTTTCCGTCCGCGGCGGTATGTTCAACGTCCAGGTTGCCGAGGGCGGCGCCGGCGAACCGCTAGTCTATCTGCACGGCGCCGGCGGATACGTTGGTTGGCCCGATTTTCTGGACCGCCTGGCTCAGGACTACCATGTGTACGCCCCGGCCCATCCGGGCGTTGCCAAATCTACGGGGCTGAACCATCTGGACGACTTGTGGGACCTGGTGCAGTTCTTTGAGGAGTTTCTGGACGCCCTGGGTGTGGAGCGGTGCCACCTCATCGGCCATTCCTACGGTGGGTTCTGCGCGGCGGAGCTGGCCGCCCACCGGCCCGACCGCATCTCGCGCCTGGTGCTGGTGAACTCGCTGGGGCTGTGGCTGGAGGACAAGCCGGTGGCCGATTTTTTCATCCTGACGCCCGACGAGCGTCGGGAAATGCTTTGGCACGACTCCGAGGGGGAGTTGGCCCACGCTTATGTCGCCCAGCCCACCGATCCGGAAGAACGGCTGGAACATACGATGGACCGCATCCAAACGCTGCAATCGGTAGCCAAGTTCACGTGGCCCATCCCGGAGCGGGGGCTGACCAAGCGCGCCCACCGTATCACCATGCCCACCCTGGTCGTCTGGGGCGATTCCGACCAGGTGATCCCGCCGGAATACGGCGCGGCGTTCCGCGACCTGCTCCCCAACGCCACTTTGACCGTAATCCCTCAGTGCGGGCACATTCCGCAGCTGGAGCGACCGGACGCCTTCTTCGACAGCGTGCTGGGGTTCCTGCATGACTAAACTACGTTTCCGTCATTCCCGCGAAAGCGGGAATCCAGGACGTTTTACTGCATAATGCTCTGGATTCCGGCTTTCGCCGGAATGAAGGTGCCGACTTGTGGAGAAACAACATGGCCGTCAGCGCCAGCGTACAAGATGCGTTCAATCGCCACATCAACGCCGAGTTTTACTCGTCGTACCTCTACCTGTCCATGTCCACCTATTGCGATTCCATGGACCTACCCGGCTTTGCCCACTGGATGCGAATTCAGAGCCAGGAAGAATACGACCATGCCATGCGGCTTTTGACCTACCTGGAAGACCGGGACGGTCGAGTGACTTTGCTGCCCATCGAGCAGCCTCCTATCGAATTCGATTCGGTGGACGACGTGATGCGGCAAACCCTGAGCCACGAGCAGCACGTGTCGGTCCTGATCAATCAGTTGTACGCGGCGGCAGCGGAAGCCGGTGATTTCGCCAGCCAGGTGATGCTGCAATGGTTCGTCAACGAGCAGGTGGAAGAGGAGAAGACGGCCCGGGACGTGATTGCCGCCCTGGATAAAGTGGCCGGCCGCAGCGACGCATTACTGCTGCTGGACCGGGAGATGGGAGCGCGCGTCGCCGCGCCGTCCACCACCGCATAGCATAGGAGCCCCGGCATGACCCTCAACGAATTCATCACCGACGCGCTGGAAAAGGAAACCGGCTTCCTCATGGATGCTCTGGACGGACTGTCTCCCGACGAGCTGGCCTGGCAGCCGGCCCCCGACGCCAACTCCATTAGCTGGATCCTCTGGCACATGGTCCGCGTTGAAGATATGTGGATACAGTTCTTCGCCCAGTTCCAGCCGGAGCTGTGGGAAAGCGACGGCTGGAACGAAAAGTTCGGCCTGCCCACCCGCGACAACGGGTTCGGCCACACCCCCGAGCAGGTCAATAACTTCCCGCGCTTAGACTTGTCCGAGTTTCTGCAATACCGCGCTGCCGTTCGCGAGGCTACGCTGGCGTACCTCGGCACCCTGACGCCCCACGACATGGAGACCGTGCCGCGGGAGCGACGCCCCGATATGTCCCTGGGCGGGATGTTCCGCCAGATCATCGGCGAAATGTACCAGCACGTTGGGCATATCGCTTATCTCAGGGGTTTGCAGGGGAAGTAGCCAGTCAGTAGGGGCGAATGATTATTCGCCCCTACGCCGTCGTCCCAATGTTTCCCCCGCTCGGCTGCCGAAGCCGGCGCAAGCCTTCTTCCAGCGCTACCCAAGGCAGCAGCGCGCACTTGATGCGCACCGGGTACTGCCGTACCACTTCCAGCGCCTCCAAATCGCCCAGCTCCGCCAGGGCCACGGGAGGCAGCGGTTTCCCCTGCATCAGGTCCCGGAACAGCTGGGACAGGTCGGCGGCCTGTTCAATGGTGCGGCCTTGCACCCCTTCCGCCAGCAGTGATGCCGACGCCTGAATGATGCTGCACCCTTCCGCCAGCGCGCTCACGGCGGCAATGGGAGCGTTGTTTCCGCCCGGCTCGGCGAGCAAGAACTGCAAAGCAGCCCGGTCGCCGCAAAAGGGATTGAACTCTTCGGCTTCCGCGTCGGGGGCAGACAACCTGGTCCGGTGCCGTGGGTTCCGGTAGTGGTCCATTATGACGTCGCCGTACAGCGCGTCGGGATTGTCGGGCCGGGAGGACATAGGTGCCCGCGACGGGATTGGGCTACTCGGTGGTGGCGATGCCTTCGCCGTCCATGGCGGCCTTCAGGGTGTGCCAGGCCAGGATGGCGCATTTGATGCGCGTGGGGTAGGCGATGACCCCGGCCAGCATTTCCAGGTCGCCCAGCAGGTCGTAATCCAGTTCGGCGTCCGGTTCGGTCAGCATCCGGTGGAACTCATCAAACTTGGCCATGGCTTCGGCGGAAGAACCGCCTTTCACCGCCTGGGTGAGCAACGAGGCTGAGGCTCGGCTGATGGCGCAGCCGTGGCCCTGGAAGGCCGCATCGTCCACGGTCTCTCCGCCGCCAATCCTGAGTTGCAGCGAAATCTCGTCGCCGCACAGGGGATTGTAGCCGTCCGCCTGGTGAGTGGGATCATCCAGAATGCGGAAGTTCCTGGGGCGCCGGTTGTGTTCCAGCAGGATTTCCTGGTACAGGTCGCTCAAATCCGAAGCCATCAGCCGAATACCTCAATCACCCGGTCAATTCCCTTGACCAGAGTATCAATTTCCTCGGTAGTGTTGTAGAAGGACAGGGAAGCGCGCACCGTGGCCGGGACTTCGTAGCGGGCCATCACTGGCTGGGCGCAGTGGTGGCCGGTACGCACGGCGATGCCCTCGGCATCGAGGATGGTGCCGATGTCGTGGGCGTGGGCGGCCTCCATGAAGAAAGACAGAATGCCGCCCCGTTCCTGGGCGGTACCGATGAGCCGCACGCCTTCTATGAGGCTGAGCCGCTCCGCGCCGTATCGCATCAACGCCTGCTCGTAGGCGGCGATGCGGTCCATGCCGATGGCTTCCAGGTATTCCACCGCCGCGCCCAACCCGATTGCGCCGGCGATGTCGGGAGTGCCGGCCTCGAACTTGTGGGGCAGGACGTTGTAGATCGTTTCCTCGAAGGTGACAGACCGGATCATCTCGCCACCGGACTGGTACGGCGGCATATCATTGAGCAGGTCGGCGCGGCCCCACAGGACGCCGATGCCGGTGGGTCCGTACATCTTATGTCCGGAGAAGGTCAGGAAGTCCGCCCCCAATACCTGCACGTCCACAGGCATATGAGGAATTGACTGGGCAGCATCAACCATCACCGGGATGCCGCGAGCATGGGCCAGTTCAGCCATTGCCGCCACGGGATTTATCGTTCCCAGGGCATTGGATTGGTGGACGACCGACACCAGACGAGTGCGGTCGTTGAGCATACCTTCGTATTCGTCCATCAGCAGTTCCCCATCATCGTTGAAGGGAATGACGCGGAGGCGGATGCCGATTTCCTTGCCCAGGATTTGCCACGGAACGATGTTGGAGTGGTGTTCCATACCGGTGATGATCACTTCGTCGCCGGCTTTGAAGAACTTGCGCCCGAAGCTGTGGGCCACCAGGTTCAACCCTTCGGTCGTGCCCCGCACGTAGATGATTTCGTTCGCGCTGGAGGCGTTGATAAACCGGCGCACGGCTTCCCGACCGGCTTCGTAATCGTCGGTGGCGCGCTGGCTCAGGGTGTGGACGCCGCGATGGACGTTGGAGTTGTTGTGCAGGTAATAGCTGGTTATGGCGTCAATGACCGCCCGTGGTTTCTGGGTGGTCGCCGCGTTATCGAGATAGACCAGCGGTTTCCCGTTGACCAGTTGGTCCAGCACGGGGAAGTCCTGCCGGATGCGTTGGACGTCGATGACGTTCAACCCATTCTGGCCTGAACCCTGGCTATGTCCCGGAATGGTGGTCACGAGCGGCCTCCATTGGTCAAAGACCCGATGGGCAGGGAGATGTCAGCGTCGGGGATGGAGTCCTGGAACATTTGGTCAAGATACTCGCGCAACGGTTCCAGCGCCACGGTGTCGATGATCTCGCTGGCAAAGGCGTGGATCAGGATGCGGCTGGCGGTGGGCAGGTCGAGGCCCCGGCTGCGCATGTAAAAAACGGTATCGGCATCGATATGCCCGGCGGTGGCGCCGTGTCCGCACTTCACGTCATCGGCGTAGATAAGCAGACTCGGCTTGCTGTCAACCTCGGCCTCGTCGGAGAGGAGCAGGTTCTTGTCGGTCTGCTGGGCGTCGGTTTTCTGGGCATCCTGGCGCACGGTGACGTTGCCGCCGAAAACTGCGCGGGAACGCCCATCCAATATGCCCTTGTAGAACATTCTGCTGGTGCCGTAGGGCTCGGTATGGTCAATGTTGATGTAGTTGTCCATATGCTGGCTGCCGGTGGTGAGATACAGGCCGTTCAGCGTGCATTCAGCCCCGGTTCCGGACAGCGTTACGCCAAAATCGTTGCGTCCCAACGCCGCCCCCCTGGCTATGGAAACGGACGAAAAAGCCGAGTCTTTCTGCTGGAGGACGCGGCTGGTGCCGACGTGGTAGGCATCCATGCCCTCCAGCAGAAGGCGATAGTGCTCCACGTTGGCCCCTTCTGCCAGCGAGGCTTCCGTAACCGCGTTGGTGAAGTAACGGGTTTCCTCCGGTCCGACGAAAGTTTCGATCACCGTGGCCCGGGAGTTTGCGCCGGCGGATATGACGGTGCGGGGATGGGTGACCCGGGGCTGTTCCCGTCCGGTGGTGAGGTACACCAAGTTGATGACACCGGCGTCGGCGCCGGGAGGGACCACAATCGCCGCGCCGTCCCGCACGAAGGCGGTATTGAGGGCTACGAAGCCGTCATCCTCGGGCTGCGCCAGTTTGGCCAACGTCCCATCGAGACCTTGCCCGGCGCCGATGGCTTCAGCCAAGGTATGGACCGCGAGAGCATCGGATGCTCCAAAGCCGATTCCATTGCATAGCCCGGGCGCAACGACGCCGTCCACGAACACCAATGTGCGCCAGTCCGCTTGCCACGGGGCGGACGTTTGGACTGCCGCCAGGTCGATCCCTGCCTGCCCAACAGCCAATGGATGAGGGTGGGCAAAGGCTTCGCGGGCGATGGGAGCGACGTTGGTGTACTTCCACGGCTCGTTGCCGCGGCGGGCGGTGGGCAGGCCGAGTTTGGCGAACGCATCCCAACCGCGCTGCCGCAGTTTGACCAGGGCCTCCGGCCCGTCGGCCGGCTGCGCGACGTAAGCGGCAGCGTAGTGGGGGTAGGTTTCGGCGGAGGTAGTGGTCATAAAAAGCCTGATGCGGTGTAAGAAGCGGCAGCCTTATCGGCCTTGACGGAACCCTTGTGGAGGCCGGAGGCGACGGAGTTGAGGCGCTATCCTGGTGATGAACCCATTCACCTGCCTCAAGTTCAAATCCACGATATATTGAGGCAAATTGTTCTCATAAAAGTTCTCGTGCAAGTCCTGGGCTGAGTGAAATAGCATATCCAAGTCGGGATCTTGGTCTGCGGTGGCTACTCCTGCTACCAAAGCCCGCAAATCTTGATGACGTCCATGTGTGACACCGGCGTCTTTCCAGTTTTCCGCTACCGCCTTTACGATCTGCGCTGCCGAACCCCAACCCTTTTCTGAGGCTTGGTGTAAATCTCCATCTCTCAGATAGTCGTGCGCTTTGGTCATTAGCTCGAAACTGGCCGCTGTGTAATCGCGCGTTTGCGGCGACAAACGTTGCCAGTCTGCATCGCTAATGGTGTTATTGGTGGGGTTAGCCGGCGTGGTCATTCATTTCTCTCGCTATGGGGCGCAGGATTTACAATCCCGCACCTCGGCGCGCCCGGTACTGTTGGCCCTTGCCCGTGCTTCAATAACATCCTGATATGGGCCGTACCATTGGCCCGTGAGGACTCGACCTACCCCGTGCTTTCCGGCTCCATTTCTACAATTGCCGCACGTGGCCTTGTGAACTGTCGCTCTGTTGTTGGGATGGTTTTCGTACACCCAATAAGCCATCAGTCCTGCTCCGCCTCCTCCCGCACCCAATCGTAACCCTGTGCCTCCAACTGCTCCGCCAACTCCGGCCCGCCGCTCCGCACAATGCGGCCGTCCACCAGGACATGCACCTGGTCCGGGGTGATGTAGTTCAGGATGCGCTGGTAGTGCGTAACCACCACGGCCGCGTTGTCGGGCCGGCGCAGGCGGTTGACGCCGTCGGCGACAATGCGCAGGGCGTCGATGTCCAGGCCGGAGTCGGTTTCGTCCAGCAGCGAAAGGGTGGGCTCCAGCAGGGCCATCTGCAATACTTCGTTGCGCTTCTTCTCGCCGCCGGAGAAGCCCTCGTTGACCGAGCGCCGGACCAATTCCGGATCAATCTCAACTTCGGCTACCTTGCTGCGGAGCAAGCGGTCGAACTCGCGAGCGCCCATTTCTTCCTCGCCCAGGTGGACGCGCTTGGCGTCCACGGCGGCCTTGAGGAACTGCCACGCGCGAACGCCGGGCAATTCGATGGGATACTGGAAGGCCAGGAAGACGCCCTGGCGTGCCCGGTCCTCCGGTTCCATGTCCAACAAATCCATGCCCCTATAGACGGCTTTTCCTCCCGTTACAGTGTACTCGGGGCGGCCGGCCAACGTGTTGGCCAGGGTGCTTTTGCCGGAACCGTTTGGCCCCATGATGGCGTGGACCTCGCCGGGCTTTACTGTGAGGTTGACGCCGCGCAGGATTTCCTGCTCGTCGATGGAAACGTGGAGGTCGCGGACCTCCAGGATAGGGGCGGCATTTTCATTAGCGGCGGTCATGCAGTATCTTGCCTCATCGTTTCGCGCCATTCCGGCGAAAGTCGCAGATGCGCCTTTGGCGTGCCGGAATCCATTAGCGTCACTGTCCCAGGCTACCGAAAGGCTTTAGCCGACGGTGCCTTCCAGGCTGACCTTGAGGAGCTGGGAGGCTTCCATGGCGAACTCGAAGGGAAGTTCCTGGAAGATTCCCCGGCAGAACCCGTTGATGATCATGAAGTGGGCATCCTCGACGCCGATGCCCCGCTGTTGCAGGTAAAACATCTGGTCGTCGGACACCTTGGAGGTGGTGGCCTCGTGCTCCATCTGGGCAGTTGGGTTCTTGACCTCAATGTATGGCACGGTGTGGGCGCCGCACTTGTCGCCAACCAGCAAGGAATCACACTGGGTGAAGTTGCGCGCTCCGTTGGCCGAGGGGTTGATCTTCACCAGGCCGCGATAGGTCTGCTGACCCTGGCCGGCGGAGATGCCCTTGGCGACGATGGTGCTCTTGGTGTTCTTGCCGACGTGGATCATCTTGGTGCCGGTGTCGGCCTGCTGCCAGTTGTTCACCAGGGCCACCGAGTAGAATTCGCCCACCGAGTTGTCGCCCTGGAGTATGACGCTGGGGTACTTCCACGTTATCGCGGAGCCGGTTTCCACCTGCGTCCACGAGATCTTGGAGTTCGCGCCCGCGCACTTGCCCCGCTTCGTTACGAAGTTATAAACGCCGCCCTCGCCGTTGCGGTCGCCGGGATACCAGTTTTGCAGCGTACTGTACTTGATCTCCGCGCCTTCCAGGGCCACCAGTTCTACCACGGCGGCGTGAAGCTGAGTGGACTTCCGCATCGGGGCGGTGCAGCCCTCCAGGTAGCTGACGTAGGCTCCCTCATCGGCCACGATGAGCGTCCGCTCAAACTGGCCGCTGTCGGCCTGATTGATGCGGAAGTAGGTCATCAACTCAATGGGACAGCGCACTCCCGGCGGGATGTACGCGAAGGAACCATCGGAGAACACGGCGGAATTCAGCGTGGCGTAGAAGTTGTCGGCGTAAGGAACCACCGAGCCGAGATACTTCTGCACCAGGTCGGGATGGTTCTGGATGGCTTCGCTCATGGAGCAGAAGATCACGCCGGCCTTCTCCAGCTGTTCCTGGTAGGTGGTGGCTACCGAAACGCTGTCCAGCACCGCGTCCACGGCTACGCCGGCCAGGCGGGCTTGCTCTTCCAGCGGGATGCCCAGCTTGCTGAATGCCTCCAGAACCTCCGGGTCCACGTCGTCCAGGCTCTTGGGGCCGTCCTCGGCGGACTTGGGAGCGGCGTAGTAATGGATGTCCTGATAGTCGATGGCGGGAAAGCTGACGTTGGCCCACGTCGGCTCCGTGTAGGTCTGGCGGGACCAGAACCGGAACGCCTTGAGGCGCCAGTCGAGCATCCATTCCGGCTCGTTTTTCTTGGCCGAAATCAGGCGAACCACGTCCTCGTTGAGACCCTTGGGAAATGCCTCTTCCTCAATGTCAATCGTGAAACCCCACTGGTAATCCGAGTCGAGTTCCTCGGACGTGGTTTCTCTGGAAATCACGCGCTGGGCCTGGGTGGTCATCGGGCGCACATCCTCCTCCGCCGAAGTTGGTGTAGCGGCTTTACGGCGGACAGTTAGGCTAATTCCCGACCATTAAGGTCAACAATTATCCTAGACCAGAGACGGGTTTCTGTCAACGGGAAAGGCTGCCTCACCTGCCCTCCTTCTTGGCAGGAAGATATACTAGCGGCACATCCTGCCTTTGGTCGAAGTCGACCACCACGGGGCGGGGTGACGCTACGCTACAGAGTCACGCAGCGCGGGCTCGATCCGCAAGCGCAGGTCTAGGGCCCGGGCGATTTTCAGCACCGTGGCGAAGGACGGGTTGCCCTTGTCGGAAAGGGCCTTGTACAGTCCTTCCCGGGTCATGCCCGCGGCCTGGGCCAGGTGGGTCATGTTCCGCTGCTGCGCCCGGGCGACGTCGCTCAGGGCAGCGCGAATCAGGCTGCCGTCGCCGGAGTCTTCCGGGACGGCGGCTTCCAGGTAGTAGTGCAAATCCTCCTCGGTTCTCAAGTGGTCAACGGGATCCCAGCGCGTACCCCCTTGCGGATGAGTTCGTCGATGACGGCTTCCCGTTCCTGCTCCTCCCGGCCAACTTCGACCATGGTTCACCTCCAATCCGGCGCCATTCTCCTGGCGCGCCTGATGTCCCGCTGCTGACTGTCCTTGTCTCCCCCGCAGAGCATGACGATGACTGCCGGGCCGCGCCGTATGAAGTACAGCCGGTAGCCCGGCCCGTAGTGGATGCGCATTTCGGACACGCCGTCGCCCACTGGAGCAACGTCGCCGAAGTGGCCCAACCCGGCGTTGCGCAGGCGAACGTTAATGCGCGCCACCGCGCGACTGACACTAACGTTTCTAATGCACACGTCCGCCATTGGGAACGGACCCGGCTCTCCCAACGTCTGCTGTTCATTCCACAGAGATAACGCGAAATCGCCAATCTGTTCGATATGTCCCGTCGTATTCCTGAATGCGCTTCAAAGCTTCCCATCATAATTGACGGAATATGCCCGATGTGGCAAACTCGGCCCCGCGAAGGTCGAGGGTTCACCAGCCCCACGGGGGATGGTGCAGGTTCTGCCTATGGGAAGGGGAGCATCGTGCCTCCTTTGCGGGACCTGCACCGGAACCCGGCGACCTTCGCAAGTAGCCCAATCCCGATGGCCGCAAAGGGGGTTCCATGCGCACCGTCATCCACAGCAGACTCGCCCGTCCCGTCAGCATCGGCGTCATCATCGCGGCCCTCATGGTCGCTGCCCTCGCCGCTGCGCCGGCCGCTCCCGCCCAGCCGAACAAGCCAATTATTGGCGTGTCCAGCAACGCCGGCGAAATTGAGGTGAGGTGGCACGCCGCAGCCGGCGCGCGGTTCTACACGGTTGGCTGGGTCAACAAGGATGAGTTCGAGGAGATGCGGGCTGCCGGCCGCGACTGGCTGGATGCCTTCCACTTTACGACAATCCCGGCCACCTACACGAGCCATAGGGTCAGCGGCCTAAAGGCCAGTTCCGACTACTACGCTATCGTCGGGGCACGGACGACGCGCTTCGGCGGCGAGCCTCCCGTGTGGTCTCCGTGGTCCGGTCTGGCGAGGACTTCGGGGCAACATGGCGCAGGCTTCTGTCCGGTTACGGGATTGCCACTACCTCCCGGTGGCTACCTCAGTGTCGGCGACAGCACCACCCACGCTGGCGGGCAGACCTTCACCCTGAACAGCGTGACCAAGAAGGCAGCGATAAGGCTCGGCGACACCAGTTACCGGCCCTTCACTGGTCGCCAATACGTCCGAGTGTGTGGCACCGTGCAGACAACCCCCAACTTGGCCGGGTTCTTCCGCAGCGGCAGCGACTATCACGTGGACACGGACGCCGGGCTGGGGTTTGCAGCACTCGACGACGACGTCACCGACTGGCGAGACGGCGGGATCATCATCCCGAAAGGACAGAGGCGGAGCGCCTGCGAGGTGTGGGACCTATCAGTCAATGCCAGCAACATCGTCATCGCGATCAACAACTGGCGCGCCAACCCCGACCTGTATCTGGTGACACTGCCGTAAGCCGACGCCGGGACGCCAGGAAGTGCCCAATGACGTTACTCAAGGCTCTGCTCAGCTTCCGAGGCCGCATCGGCTGCGCCGCCTTCTGGGGAATCGCCATCGCGGTGCTCGCGCTGACCTTTGTCATCATCCCGGTCGCGGGCTCCACCTTGTCCGGGCCGCTGGTGCCCCTAATCATCGTCGGGTGGCTTGTGATTGCATCCTGCCTCTGGCTCGCTGCCTGCGCTCTGCGTCTGCACGACGTGGGACGTTCCGGATGGCTGGCCTCGGCGCCCTGCTGCCGTTCGTGGGATTTGCCGTCCTCCTCTGGGTTGGTATCGCCCGTGCGGAGCCCGGGGAGAACTACCATGGGCCAAAAGCAATCATCTAGCGCCGTCGCCGGGCGGGCGGTTGGGGCGTGGGGCGTCGCGCGGTATCTAGCGTGGTGTTCCCGCTCCGCCTGAGCGGGTCGCTGCTCACCAGCTTGGGCAACCTGAGCGGTCTGACCAAGGTGTCGCTGCAAGATAACACCGGGTTGAGCGGCGCGTTGCTGTCCGGTTTCGTCAACCTGGGAACCTGCAACGCTTGGCGGCCGCCAATACCGGGCTGTGCGCCCCGAACGACCAGGAGTTCACCGACTGGCTAAACACGGTGGAGGACCTCACTCCATCGGCTGCCGACTTCGCGCGCTGCCGGTAGCCTGCTGATCCCACACCGGGAAGCGCAACGTAAGCCGACGGGTAACAGCCGTCGGCCTACGATTTGTTCCTGCGCGTTGTTATAATCATCCCAACTGGCGAGGGTTACGCCAACGTCCGGTCGTAGCGGATTCAGCAGTAAAGGAGGCCACGCGGCGATGAGCGAAAACGTCATAGCGCGCAGCACCATTGGCGACGTCCTGGACCGGCAGGCTGACCGCTTCCCCGACCTTGACGCGCTGGTCAATACCGAGACCGGTGCGCGGTACACGTACCGGGAGTTTCAGGCCGAAGCAGAGCGGCTGGGTCGCGGCCTCATGGCCCTTGGGATCCGCAAGGGAAACCACGTCGGTATCTGGGCCACCAACTACACGGAATGGGTCCTGACCCAGTTCGCCACCGCCAAAATCGGAGCCGTCCTGGTCAACGTCAATCCGGCCTACCGCACCCACGAGTTGGCGTACCTGTTGGAGCAATCCCAGGCCAATACGCTGATCCTGATCGGGCAGTTCAGGAACTCCGACTATGTGGCGATGGTCAACGAGCAGGTCCCTGAGTTGAAGGATTGCGCGCCCGGTGAACTGCGCAGCCAGCGCTTCCCATATCTGCGTAACGTCATTTTCATCCCGCCCCACGACGGTGCCGAGGCAGCCACGCCGGATGGTATGTGGCGTTGGGGTGATGTCCTGGAGAAGGCCGACGCGGTGACTGAGCAAGAGTTGCGTCGCCGCCAGTCACAATGCCACCCGGACGACCCCATCAACATCCAATACACCTCCGGGACCACCGGCAACCCCAAGGGCGCCATGCTCACCCACGACAACATCGTGACCAACGCCCGGCACACGGGCAATGCCATGGAGTTGACCGAAGCCGACCGCCTGTGTATCCCGGTGCCCTTCTACCACTGCTTCGGTTGCGTTCTGGGCATCCTGGCCTGCGTTACCCACGGTTCGGCCATGGTCGTCCCGTCGGAGTATTTCGATCCGCTCAAGACGCTCCAGGCGGTGGAACAGGAACGTTGCACGGCGTTGCATGGCGTACCCACCATGTTCATCGCGCAGCTGGGCCATCCCGAATTCGAGACCTTTGACCTTGGTTCGCTGCGCACGGGGATCATGGCCGGATCTCCCTGTCCCATAGAGATCATGCGGCAGGTCATCGACCGGATGGGGGCGGAGAGCATCACGATTGCCTACGGCTTGACCGAAGCGTCGCCGGTGATTACACAGACCCTGGCCGACGACGATATTGAGCGTCGGGTGTCCACCGTGGGCAAGGCGCTGCCCGACGTGGAAGTGCGATTGATTGACCCGGACAGTGGCCGCGAAGTTGGGCCGGGCGAACCGGGAGAACTGCAAACCCGCAGCTCCATGGTGATGCTTGGTTACTACAATATGCCCGATGCCACCGCTGAAACCATTGACGCCGACAGTTGGCTGCACACTGGCGATCTGGCGACGGTTGATGAATTCGGCTATTACAAGATCACCGGTCGCCTGAAGGACATGATCATCCGGGGCGGCGAGAACATCTACCCCCGGGAGATCGAGGAATTCCTCTACACCCACCCCAAGGTCGCCGACGTGCAGGTGATCGGGGTTCCCGACGAAAGGTACGGTGAAGAGGTCATGGCGTGGGTGCTGCCGAGGCCGGATACGTCCATTGACCCGGAGGAAATACGCGAGTTCTGCCGGGGCCGCATCGCCCATTACAAGGTGCCCCGTTACGTCAAGCTGACCGACGAGTTCCCCATGACCGTAACCGGGAAAATCCAGAAGTTCCGAATGCGCGAGATGGCGGTGGATGAATTGGGCCTACAGGCCGCCGACGAGATCGAAACCGCCTGAAGGGTCAAAACGGTTTGTGGCAAGCGACTGAAGACGTACTGGAATCCATCGCCATCGGAGCCGGCATCCTCGGCACCGGGGGCGGCGGCAACCCCTACATCGGGCAACTGAGGGCGCGCCAGGCCATCAAGGAATGGGGCCCGGTCACCGTTCTGGCGCCGGAAGAATTGCCGGATGACGCCAGGGTGGTCTGCGTCGGCGGTATCGGAGCGCCCACGGTCGGCATCGAAAAGGTCCGTAATCTCCAGTCCTACCACGCGCTGCGGGCCATCGAAGACTACGTTGGAGTCCAGGCCACCGCGCTCATATCCAACGAGATTGGCGGCAGCAACTCGGTGGAACCGCTGATCCCGGCGGCGCGGGCCGGGCTCCCGGTGGTGGACGCCGACGGCATGGGCCGGGCCTTTCCCGAGTTTCAGATGAAGACTTTCTTCGTCTATGGCGTGCCGTGCTGTCCCATGGCAGTGGCGGACGAAAAGGGGAACTCCGCCATCGTCAGGGAGACGATCAATCCGGCGTGGGCCGAACGGTTGGCCCGGTCCCTCACCATCCAGATGGGATGCGTGGCCTGCTACGCGGTGGCCCCGATGACGACGGAACAGGTGCGGCGCACCGCCGTCCCCAACACGCTATCCCTGGCCCGCGACCTGGGCGATGCCGTCAAACGTGCCCGGAACGATGGCACCGATCCGCTGGATGCCATCCTTGGCGTCTGCCCCGGCCGGGTTCTCTTCACCGGCAAGGTGGTTGACGTGGACCGGCGCACCACGGCGGGGTTCGCTCGCGGCACGCTCACCATTGATGGCCTGGAAACCTGCTCCGGCAGTAGAATGGTCATCGAGTTTCAGAACGAGAACTTAATCGCCCGGCGGGACGGGGAAATTGTTTGCACCGTGCCCGACCTGATTTGCGCCGTCGCCACCGACCTGGGGGAACCCGTCACCACGGAGCTCATGCGCTACGGGCTGCGGGTCACCATCCTGGGTTTCCCGGCGCCCGAACTGTGGATTTCGCCGGAGGGCCTGGCCGTGGCCGGTCCACAGGCATTCGGTTACGAAACGGACTATGTCCGCTTGTCGGTATAGAGGGTCGGCGTAGTGTTCATCGGGGTTGACGTTGGCGGCACCAATACCGACGCCGTCCTGATGGACGGCGCCAACCTGGTGGCCGCTGCGAAACTGCCCACCACCGCCGACGTAACCTCCGGCATCATCAATGCTCTGACTGAACTGTTAGCTGACTTGCCTTCCGGCGGCAGCGTGGACGCGGTGATGGTCGGAACCACGCATTTCACCAACGCTCTGCTGGAACGTCGCAACCTCGCGCCCACCGCCGTCGTGCGCCTGTCGCTTCCAGCCACCCAATTGCTCCCGCCGTTGGTGGACTGGCCGGAGGAATTGCGGGACGCCATGGGAGGTTTCGCCTATATGGTCGGAGGGGGCCACGAGTTCGACGGGCGGGAAATTTCGCCGTTGGACCGGGATGAACTGCGGCGAGCCGTGGACGATATGCGGAGTCGCGGCGTGGACGCGGTGGCGGTTTCCGGCGTGTTTTCCCCGGTCAACACGGCCCACGAAACCGAGGCAGCGGCGATCATATCGGAAGAAGCGCCCGATATGCGGATCTGCCTGTCCAACGAAAACGGTCGGATGGGGTTGCTGGAACGGGAAAACGCGGCGGTACTGAACGCCAGCCTGGGAAATCTGGCGGCGCGCACGATCCGGGGCATTGAGGAAGCGCTGGCGTCCCTCGACATCCGGGCGCCTCTCTACATGAGCCAGAACGATGGGACGCTGATGGACGCGGAGTTTGCGGCGCGATTTCCGGTGTTGACCATCTCATCAGGTCCCACCAACAGTATGCGCGGCGCCGCCTGGCTGTCGGGTGTTCGCGACGGCATCGTGGTGGACGTCGGCGGCACCTCAACCGACGTGGGCGCGCTGGTCAACGGTTTTCCCCGAGAGGCGGCGGTAGCCATACAGCTGGCCGGGGTCCGCACCAACTTTCGGATGCCGGACATGGTCTCCATACCCCTGGGCGGCGGGTCCATCGTGCAACTTGATCCAATGGGTATAGGTCCGGCAAGTGTTGGTTACAGATTGGCCGAGGAATCCCTGGTGTTCGGCGGGAAAACGCTCACTACGACGGACCTAGCGGTGGCAGGCGGGAAAGCTCGCCTGGGCGACCCTGGCTTGGTACAGGGCCTGGACAGATCAAGTGTGGAACGCGGCATGGAGGAAATTAGGGCCAGGGTCGAGACCGCCATAGACCGGGTGAAACTCAGTAGTGAGAATGTTCCGGTGGTTTTGGTGGGTGGCGGCAGCATTTTGGTGGGCGATGACGTGAACGGCGCATCCAAGGTTCTGCGACCTCCGCACGCCGACGTAGCCAACGCCATCGGCGCGGCCATTGCCCAGGTAGGCGGTCAGGTGGAACGGGTCTATGACCTGGCGAGCATCGGGCGTGAGGGGGCCATCGCCGACTGCTCGGCAGCGGCGATTGACCGGGCGGTCGCGGCCGGCGCTGATGCGTCGTCGGTGGAGATCGTTGAGATTGACGAAGTTCCCCTGACGTACGTTCCCAGTAATGCCACCCGGGTTCGGGTCAAAGCTGTGGGCAATTTGGCCGGCATCTAGACCTGCCGCTGCTTCGGGTCCAGGCGGTCGCGCAGCCAATCACCCAGCAGGTTCATTGACAGCACCGTGAGCATGATCGCGAGACCGGGGAACAGGGACACCCACCAGCCGCTTTCGGATGTCACCAACTCGCGGCCATCCGCAACCATCAAACCCCAGGCCGGCGTGGGGCGCGGGATTCCGGCCCCCAGGAAGCTCAGCGTGCTTTCCAGTATGATCACAAACCCCACCTGAAGGGTCGCCAGCACCACGAGGCTGTTGAACACGTTGGGGAAGATGTGACGCATCATTATGCGGGGATGCGACGAGCCGGCGACCCGGGACCGGGCGACGAAATCCTGAACTCGTACCGCCAGGGTTTCTCCGCGGGACATCCGGGCGTAATGAGCCCACAACAATACCACCAGCACCACAATCAGCGTGGCAAAACTGGCCCCAAGAGCGGTGACCAGCACCAATGCCAGCAGGATCACGGGAATCGACAGAGAGATGTCCACTGCCCGCATCACCACGATGTCCATCCACCGACCAAAGTATCCCGCTGCGACACCCAATATGGTGCCGATCAACCCGCCGAACAAAATAGAGATCAAGGCCACGATTACCGAAATACGGGAACCGTAGATGATGCGGCTCAAAATGTCGCGGCCGACTTTGTCCGTGCCCAGGAGATATTCCCACTTGCCTCCGGGTTTGGAGACGACAGCGATGCGCGTGCCGGGGACTGCCTCCGATGCTCCATCCAACAGTACAGCTTGACCGTTTCGCACCATCCGGGCCGCGTTGCCGGCCATTACCTCAGTCACACTGCGGGATGGGTCTATCTGCGCCACCACGTCGCGGACTTCGGATTCTCCTTCAACCCAAGCCGGGGGCAGCAGGCGAACCCTGAGATCCCCGTCCAATGGATCGTGAGGGGCGATAACATCGGCGAATATCGCCGGGATCACCAGCATTATCATGACGACTGCCATGGGCAACAGCGGGTAGCGCCGAGCCTCGCCCCAGTACCGCCGCGCTCGCGACGGCCTCACTACGGCGGGAGACGCCGCCACGGCGGCAGGGTCACCCATATCAGCCGGTCTGGTAGCTGCCATTCCTATACCCTCCGGATTACCCTGGCCCAGCCTTTCGGAGCGCGCCGTTTACGCCGCGACTCCGAACAGCTTGACCCGTTTATCACAGGATTGGTTGTTCAGTAGCACGGGTCAGCTGACCGGCACGCCCGGATCAGGTCGAAATGCCCGTAGTTGGAACCGTCCGACCCGGGAAACTCCCAGGTATCGATGATGTTGGGGTTGGCCACGAACTCGATGAAGATGTAAAACAGGGGCAGGTAAGCGTACTCCTCGAAGAGAATATCGCCCATCTGATTTTGGATGTCCGCGCGATCTCCGGGCGGCACGGTGCGGTCCAACTCCTGGAACAATTTATCCAATTCTTCCGTTTCGAAGAGATGGATAGCTCCATTGGAGCGGTTGAACAGGCTCAACTGAGCATATACCGTCTTGTATGATGGCGGCGCGACCCAGAAGCCCACCGACTCCGGTTCTTTCTTGGTCCAGGAAGCGTAATAGTTGCCGAACTCCCATTCCTCGTAGGTGACGTCGACGCCTATGTCAGCGAACATGACACCGATCGACTGCATCAAGTCCGCAGACTCGGGAAACCCGAAGATGTTCATCACCTTCATGCTGATTTTGGCCGGATTATCCGGTCCGTAACCGGCCTCGGCCAGCAGCTCACGTGCTCGGTCCGGGTCGTAGCCGTAAAGGTCATCAAAGCGCTCGTTCCAGGATTCGTCCCAGCCGGGCAAGTTGGGGTAAAAGCCCCCCACCGGGCTGACCGTAACCCTTCCGCTGAACAGTGTGTCGACGAGCAAGTCCTTGTCCACCGCCCGGTTCAGTGCCTCGCGCACACGTTTGTCGTTGGGCGCATAATCAGGAAACATCCACGGTTGTTCCCAGGTGCTCCATTCGCCCGGGGCTGGCGTCTCAGGATACAGACCCTGGAAGACACCCCACAGTTGGTTGCCGGGGAAATTGCTTTGGATGACCTTCATTCCGTGGTCAGCCACGGCGCCGTCGGCCAGTTCGCGCGTCAACTCCGTGAGGTGTATGTCGCCGGCCAGCAAGCCGGCGTTGCGAGTGGCGGCTTCGGAAATCCAGCGCAAGTTGACCATTGGCCAATCCCCCGGAGCCGGGTTGTCGCCCTCGCCGTTGAGTCGCCAGTGTTCCGGCAATCTCTCAAAATCAACATCAACGCCCAGTTCCCGACCAGCAAATCGGTAAGGCCCGGTGCCAATCATGTCTTCCTTGTACCCTTCAAGCCCTTCGGCGTCCCAAAACGCCTTGCTCATCATCAGCCCGCCACCACTGGGAGCGATGTAGAACAGGTAATCGGGGTTGGGATTGCCCAGTTGGATTACCAGTTCGTGGTCACTGACGATTTCGGATTTTTCCAAATCGATGGTCCGCCACTCGGTGATGGTTCCAATCAACGAATCATCGCGCGTCAGCATCCGGACGCTATGGAAGAAATCCGCCGCCGTGAACTCGCCCCAGCCGTCGTGGAACTCCACTCCTTCCACCAGTTGGAACGTCCAGCGTGTGCCATCTTCCGATAGTTCCCAGCTATTCGCCAATTGCGGCACCCAGACGTTGCGCTCGGCGTCAATGTCCACCAGTACCTCCATCACCAAATCCATCTGCTGATGGTGGTCTCCGGTCCCGCCCCACGGTAGGTTGGTTTCCCCGGCAGAGGGGTCAACCGCGATAACTAGTGTATCGACTTTTATCTCACCGGTTTGCGCGACCGCCGGCTTAGGCATTGCGGTTGGAGTAGCGTCGGCGGCGCTCGCAGCCGCTCGGAAAGCCGGAGCCGTGGGCGAGGGTTCTGGGGCCGCAGCGGCTCCGCCGGCCGGCACCGGCGTGGCCGCCGCCGGCGCTTGCTGAGCTGCAGGTTGTTGAGCCGAGGGTTGCTGGGCTGGGGCAGGGGCAGCGGGTTCCGGCCGACCGCATGCCGCTGCGACCGCGAGCAACCCAACGGCAGAAAAAGTCAGCAGAACGCGCAACGTACCTCTGAATCGGTCCATGATCAGGCACCTCTCGAGTTGTGCAATCTGTTAGTCCCGTTTCGTCATCCGCAATGGTCCCGTACACGGGGCGGCTCAGGCAACCAATGGACTGGGCGCCGACGATTTCAGTAACAGGGCTCCGCCGTCCGGCACGCTCGTATCAGATCAAAGTGACCGTAGTTGGCGCCATCCGACCCGGGAAACTCCCAGGTGTCGATTATCTCCGGGTTCGCCACGAACTCGATGAAAATGTAGAACAGCGGGATGTAAGCGTACTCCTCGAAGAGGATGTCGCCCATCTCGTTCTGAATCATGGCGCGCTCATCCAGGTCGGCGGAATTGCTGAGCCGGAAGAACAGTTCGTCCAACTCCTCCGTTTCGTAGAAGTGTCCGGCGCTGCCCGAGCGGTTGAACAGGCTCAACTGGGCGTACACCGTCTTGTAGGATGGCGGCACGACCCACATTCCGAGGGTATTTTCCTTCTTGGTGCGCCGTTCGGCAACGAAGGTATTGAACTGCCATTCCTCGTAGGTAACTTCAAAGCCGACATCGGCCATCATTACGCCGATGGCTTGCATCAGGTCCGGGGACTCGGGGAACCCGAAGATGTTCATTACAATCAACTTCTGGTCTGGCCCGTCATCTTCGGTGTAACCGGCTTCCGCCAGCAACTCTCGCGCCCGTTCCGGATCATAGCCGTACAGCTCGTCATACCGTTCCAGCCAGGTGGGATCCCAGCCGGGCAGATTGGGGTAGAACCCACCCACGGGGCTGATGGTCACACGACCGCTGAAGAGCGTGTCGATGAGCAGGTCCTTGTCGATAGCCCGGTTTGCCGCCTCCCGAACTCGGACGTCGGTGGCCGGCAGATCGGGGTACATCCACTGAACCGACCAATCGCTGGCTACACCGGGCGATTCGTTCAGCGAATAGGTGCCCTCAAAGACGCCCCACAGCTGGTTGCCGGGGAAGTTGCTCTGGATAACTTTCATACCATGATTCGTGACGGCAATGTCGGCAAGCTCGCGGGTCAGCTCGGTGAGGTGAATTTCGCCGCCCAGCAGACCGGCATTGCGGGTAGCCGGCTCCGAAATCCAACGGAGGTCAACGAAAGGCCAATCCACCTCCGGCGGGTTGCTGCCCTCTCCGTTGAGCCGCCAGTGCCGGTCCGGGAGCTTCTCGTAGGTGACGTTCACCCCCAACTCGCGACCGGTGTAGCGATACGCGCCGGTGCCAATCATGTCTTCCTGGTAGCCGTCCAGCCCCTCGGCATCCCAGAAGGCTTTGCTCATAATGACGCCGCCGCCGCTGGGAGCGATGTAGAACAGGAAATCCGGATTGGGGTTTTGCAACTGCAACAGCAACTCGTGGTCGCTGACTGCCTGGGATGCTTCCAGATCAATGGTTCGCCAGTCGTTGGCATAGGCCAGAATTGAATCGTCCTGGGCCATCATGCGCGCGCTGTGGAGCACGTCATGGGCGGTAAACTCGCCCCAGTCGTTGTGAAACTGCACGCCTTCCACCAACTGGAACGTCCATTGCGTGCCGTCTTCCGACAGTTCCCAACCAGTGGCCAACTGGGGTACCCAGATGTTCTGTTCGGCGTCGATGTCCACCAGCACTTCCATCACCAGGTCCATCTGCTGGTGGTGGTCAACGGTGCCAGCCCAGGGCAGGTTTGTTTCGCCGGCAGAGGGGTCAACCGCGATAACCAGGGTATCCACTTTGATTTCGCCCATCTGCTCGGTGGCTTGCGCGGGTCGAGCGGTGGGAGCAACCGTCGCCGCCGCGCGGAACGCCGGTGACGTGGGCGAAGGCTCTGCCTGTGCCTGCTGGGGGGCCGCGGGAGCAGCCGGAACTGCCGTCGCAGCTGCAGCTGCCGGCGCCGCAGCCGCGGCAGGGGGTGCGGTCGCCGCAACCTGTTGCGCCGGTTCAGGGGCCGCGCTCTGGCAAGCTACCGCCAGCCATAACAGCGAAAGCGCCGGAAGCGCAAACAGGCATACCCGAAATTTCTTCGCTCCAAACATAGTTTCTTACCCTCCCGGTTTTCAGATTTTTTACCGAAATGGCGTTACAGAATCAGAACGAAATCGGCTCATCCTTACCCAATTGTTCCCGTCCGCGATAACGTGTTGGTCGAAAGTGGGCAGGCACGATATGAAGCCGGTGGATGAGTTACGAATTGCCGCAGTGTATGTGGTAATACAGTCGATAGTCAATTCCTCAATCCGCCTCAGACGCATAATTAGTCCCATAAATCTCAATGCCAAGTGGGATAATGTCCATCGAGTGTCCAGCGGCGCTTGATACGTATCCGACGGGCGCGCCATCTTCGGCGTCCTGACTGCTTTCCCACGGTGAAACTGCCAAATGGCAAACCGGGACGCGCTTGACACCGGACACCACCGGGCTATGATGGTGCCAACCTCACCGCCTGAAGCGATACGTTGGAGGTGACTGTTGCAGCGTTACATCTTCATCAGAGTCCTGCAGACGATTGTCGCCCTCTGGGCCGTGAGCATCATCGTTTTCGCCCTGGCCCGCATCACGGGCAACCCGCTGGACACTCTCCTCTCTTTCGAATCCACCGAGGAAGACCGCGTACGGGTGGCGAAGGCTTGGGGACTGGACAAGCCTTTGTACGCTCAGTACTTCACCTTCATCGGGAACGCATTTCGCGGCGAGTTTGGAGAATCTTTCAAGTGGCGCCGTTCCGCCCGCAGCCTGGTGGTGGACCGACTGCCGGCAACGTTGTCGTTGGCCGGCCTGGCTATCGCCATTGCCACGATCATCGCCGTCCCTATCGGGGTGTTAACGGCGGTTAAGCGGGACTCCGTATTTGACTACGGCGGGAAAGCCCTGGCCCTCATCGGTCAAGCCGCCCCGCCGTTTTGGGTGGGCCTGGTGCTGATTTGGGTGTTCGGCGTCGCCCTGGACGTGGTTCCCACTTCGGGCCGCAGCGGCGGCACGTCGTACATCCTGCCGGCCGTCTCCCTGGGCCTTTTCTGGGTCGCGGCGCTCATGCGGCTGATCCGTTCGTCAATGCTGGACGCCCTGGATAGCGAATACGTCAAACTGGCGCGGGTGAAAGGGCTGCCGGAATGGAAAGTGATCTGGAAACACACGCTGCGCAACGCCTCCATCGCTCCGATCACTTATTTCGGGATTATTCTGGGGTCGCTCATGGTGGGTTCCGTATCCATTGAGACGGTGTTTGCGTGGCCCGGCGTGGGTTTCCTGGCGTTCCAGTCCGTTTTGGCTCGCGATTTTCCGGTAATCCAGACCGTGGTGCTGCTCTTCAGCGTCATCTACATCTTGACCAATCTCGCCATCGACATCCTTTACGCCTACCTCGACCCACGCATTAGATACAGCTAGCCTGACCTTGATGGACCGCGCGTCCGGGCGTCCGGCAGCCCCGTTGCCACATCCCTGAACGGAGATAGGAGAATGACGGCCTCGACACAAAACGGAACAATCTCGGTTGTGGTGCACGGCGCCACTGGGCGCATGGGCGCCGAAACGGTCCGGGCTGTTACCGCCGCTGATGATATGGCGTTGGTGGGGGCTACCTGCCACACCCATCGCGGCGACGTGTTGCCGACTGCCGCCGGCGAAGTGCCGTTGTCCACCGATCTGGCGGCGATGCTGGATTCGGTTCATCCTCAAGTCATGGTTGAGTTCACCCACGCCGACGCTTGTATGGCCGCCGCTCCATTGGCCGCAGACCGCGGCATTAACATGGTGCTGGGCGCCAGCGGCCTGAACGCGGAACAGTTGCAAATCCTTGACACCATGAGCCGGGAGCATGGCATCGGCATCATCGTCGCGCCGAACTTTGCCCTGGGCGCGGTGGTGTTGAAAAAGTTGGCGGAACAGGCCGCCGCTTTCTTCGACTACGTTGATGTGGTCGAAGCCCATCACGAGATGAAGATAGACGCTCCTTCGGGCTTTTCCCTCGCCATCGCGCGCGGCATGAGGGACGAGCGGGGCAGTGATTTCCAGCGCAACGAAACCACCGTGCACCACCTGCCCGAAACCCGCGGCGGCGACGTGGGCGGCGTCGGCATCCACAGTTTGCGCCTGCCTGGCCGCAGCGCCCACCACGAGGTGATATTCGGCGCCGCCGGCCAGACCCTGAGCATCCGACACGATACCCTGGGGCGTGACTGCTATATGCCCGGAGTCCTCCGCTGCGTGCGGGAGGTCGTGAACCGTCCCGGATTGACGGTGGGCCTGGAGACCGTGCTTGGATTGTAGCCGAAGGAAAGCAGTTCCATAGCGTCTGGACGCTATTGGGCGGGGAGTGTAACCTCTTAGTAAACTAGCGGTCACACACCCGCAATCAACAGGAGTGAAATGGATCTGCAAGGATTGAAACTCGCCATCGTGGGCGCCACCGGCGCCGTCGGTCAGGAGACCCTGCGTCTCATTGAGGCTCGGTATCCCAAGCATACCAACCTGAAGCTGCTGGCCTCCAAGCGTTCCGCCGGCCGTAAGATGGAGGTCAACGGCAAGACCTTCACCGTCGGCGAGACCACCGATGACAGTTTCGACGACGCGGACCTTGTGTTCATCTCCGCGCGTACCGAAGATTCACGCCGTTTTGGTCCGGTCGCCGCGGCCGCCGGCGCAATGGTGATTGACGACTCCAGCGCGTTCCGGATGGATCCGGAAGTGCCCTTGGTGGTGCCCGAAGTCAACGGCTCGGATCTGGAGTGGCACAACGGCATCGTGTCCATTCCCAACTGCTCCACCACGCCGCTGGTGATGGCGGTGCATCCCCTCCGCGAGGCCAGTCCCATCCGCCGAATCGTCGCCGACACCTACCAGTCGGTTTCCGGAGCCGGCGGCGCGGCGATGAACGAACTGCGGGAACAGACCCGCGCCATTATGCACGGAGGGCCAGCCGAACCGGACGCGCAACCCCAGCAAATCGCTTTCAACGTCATTCCTCAAATCGACAGCTTCAACGAATCGGGATACACCCGTGAAGAGCAGAAAATGATGGATGAAAGCCGCAAGATCCTCCACGAACCGGACCTGGCGGTTTCCGCGACCTGTGTCCGGGTTCCGGTGTTGGTATCCCACTGCGTCGCCGCCCATCTGGAGTTTGCCGAACCCCTCTCCGTCGGCGAGGCGCGGGAATTGCTGAGCCAGATGGCGGGGGTTACGATCCAGGATGATCCGACCACTCTGTCCTATCCCATGCCCGTGAACGCTGCCGGTTGCGATGATGTTTTCATAGGCCGCATTCGCAAGGACGCATCTCACCCCAACGGTTTAGCGATGTGGATCGTTACCGACAACCTCGTGAAAGGCGCTGCGCTGAACGCACTGCAAATCGCGGAGGAGGCCGTGGCCAGGAACGCTGTTCACGGCAAGGCCAGCTAGGGCGCGTCGTCAAATTCCGTCATTCCGGCGAAAGCCGGAATCCAGTAGCGCTTTCTGGACTCCAGCTTTCGCCGGAGTGACGGATTATCAACCGAATCACCTAAATCGGACCGCTGCCGAGCCGGCCATCTTGATTGACAGTGAGAAACCGGGGGCATACCATGGTTCGCAGTGGTCGTGCTACACGGGGAGCTGGCGGTGCCCTGTACCCGCAACCCGCCACAGCGGGGTGGAATCCCTCCCCCAGGCAAGGCGCAAGGGCCAATTTCCCAGGGAATGGTGTTGACGGCCGGGTCCCACGCGGCGCAGGCTCGTGAACCCCGCCAGGGCTTGACGGCAGCAACGGTAAGCGATGTCCCGCGG
>DAOUJY010000039.1:0-12953 GCA_034421995.1 Dehalococcoidia bacterium
ACGATTCTCACCCCGGGTCAACGCACCGTGGCCGCCGCGCTGCGCGTCATGGGCCGCAGCGACCAGCGCGACTACGCCCGCTACCACGAGGTGCTCAATCGGGCGGTGTGGTCATATCGGGCGGTCGCCCGCGTCCTGCTGGTGCTACTGCTCCAGCACCTGGATCACGGCGACGGTCCGCTGATCTTCGGCATACGATCCTTTGACCAATCTGGAAACCCTGGAACGGCGTCGCGGCGCCAAGATCAGGGCCCGCGGCATCTACCGGGACGCGGTGCGTTCCAGTCGCCATCAACTGGTCAAGGCCAGTCCGCCATAGGCGGACGCTGGATCTCCCTGATGTGGCTGGGCCACGTCCCGTGGGCGGGACGCCACTGGGCTCTGCCGGTGCTCACCGTGCTGGCGCCGTCCTCTCGGTACCACCAGCAGCAGGGACGCCGGCACAAGAGGATCACCGACTGGGCCCGGCAGATGGTCATGTCCGCCTGAGGCGGACGTCGCTGGCTGCCCCAGCGTCCCCCGGTACTGGTGGGAGACAACGGCTACGCCGTGCTGGATTTGCTCCACTGCTGCCAGTCCCTGCGCGAACCGGTGACCCTCATCGCCAGACTGAGTCTGGACGCCGCCCTCTACGCGCCAGCGCCGCCACGGCCATCGGGTCAGAAAGGCCGGTCTGCCCTGAAAGGCCCCCGGCGACCCTCCCTGAAAACCCTCTTGGATCAGGACCATGTGGCCTGGACCGTCGCCGCGGTGTCCTGGTACGACGGCACCATCCGCACTGTGGAACTAACCTCCCAAACTGCGGTCTGGTACAGCTCGGGCAAACCGCCCGTCCTCATCCGCTGGGTGATGGTGCGAGATCCCGAGGGCACATTCGATCCCCAGGCCCTCCTCTGCACCGACCCATCAGCGGACCCGACCCAGATCCTGGAATGGTTTGTCCTGCGCTGGTCCGCCTCTGGCGGAAGGTCACCTTTCAGGAGGCCCGCACCCATCTGGGCATGGAGACCCAGCGCCAGTGGTCCGACCTGGCCATCGCCCGCACCACGCCGGCTCTGCTGGGTCTCTTCTCCTGGACCGCCCTGGCCGCCCACGCCTTGCAAAAACAACATCCGATGACCCCTCGCACCGCCGCCTGGTACGACAAACCATCGCCGACTTTCGTGGATGCCATCGCCCTGGTGCGTCGTTACCTCTGGCTGGCATCGGAAGATTTCTCACTGTCGGCCATCAATCAACCCCGACACGCAGGAATTCCCCGTCACTCTGTACCACCGGCTTGTGGATTCCCTCGCTTACGCCGCTTGAAATGCGGAAAGCCTAGCTAATAATGTCCGGAATATTGGCCGACGAAGCATCGACGGCAAGGTTGTCGCAAGAACGCGGGGCACGGTTAGATCCGATCCCACAACTGACTATCGAGCCCGGGTTGCCACCGTTACAACTCAAGGCTCGCATCACACGTCTTCACCTCCTACCGGGAATGGCTATTCTCTGTGCGACGTGCTCGGCCAGCACGATGCGTCCTGCTCTGATCCTGTGGACGGGACGTACGAGGCGACGACACCCACATCCTGGCCGCCGCCTAACATCTGGGCAGCGCCACCCGGGCTGGAGACGTCCGCAAGGGAGCGCAGTTCCGGTCGCTCGGTCAACGCGATCGCTATCTGTTGGTTTAGGGACATGACGCAACCAACATCGCCGCTGTGGTGAACGCGAACACCGGCGTAGGACCCACATTCGAGGGCGCCCGGGTCTCGGCACAGCGCCACGCTGCCAGCATCATCGCCGCCAGCATCATCGCGGACACCGGCGGCGGCTCCATACTCGAGTCGCTCTGGCCGTGGCACGGAGCCACATCATAGGCAACATCAATATAGAAAACATCCCCCGGCATAAATCCGTGCGGTGAGGTGTCTGAGCCCGACCTTATTGGTCGTGGAATGGGATGGCGCGGCCATAATCCGCGGCGTTTGGTGCTGGCGGTGCAGCCGCGCCGTCCACCGGGATAGCGTGGGCCGGGATAACCCTGCCACGCTGGGTTGCCGCAAGGCCGACTGCCCGGGGTTCCCGCCGGAACGTCTGCCCTGAGCCACGGCCGGCGCCCGCCATCTTACCCGCCCGGCCCTCCCCTTGCGCCTACCGCGCCATCGCAGTCGGCGCCCCGTTGGCACACTCCGGCCCCTGCGATGCCACGGGCCACGCCTGCTGCCCGACCGTCTGCAACGGCTGACCGACGCGCCTGAGGGGGTCGCATAAACCAGCAGCGTCCTGTGCTACGCCCGTTGTAGAATCAGATCGAACTGCAACCTCAATTGCGGTAATAGGCCCTGGACGTCATGGGTTTTGGTCATTTGTGGCCGCTGACGCAAAAATCGCGACCGTTTCACGCTTGGCGCAAACTGATAGACCGATTACACCATACTGCATAAATCGGCTCCGGCAAATTTCGGCCGATTTGAAGGGATTAGTGCTCAAATAAGCATGGACCTCTTGAAATTGAGCACGAAACCGCAAGTGCAAAAATCCCCTCCGGCAAGGCTCGCGAAACGGACGGGATTTTTGCACGGAAATCAGGCGGTTCACAGGATTGTTCTTGGTGGAAGCCACGGGATGTCAGTTGGTGCAGTAGCAGGGACCAGCCCGATGACAAGACCTGGGGCGCACCGACCGATTCCCGAGCTTATTTGTCCTCCCAAATGAAAGCGTGGTCATCGCCCTCCATCATATAAACGACTTCGTAGATGTTCACCCTAGCCTCGTTGACACGCCAGTTATCGCCCATGAACCCGGAACTGCCCTGGAGGAAATCTTCCAGAACCGCGGTCAGCATCGGCTCGGAGCTACGCCGTGACCGACGATAAATGGCCTCAGTTTCCGGATCCGCCACCAACCACAGCTGTGCAATCGGTTTCCGTTGGAGCCGTTGCACCGCCACGTACGGCGCCCGTTTCCCTTCCATCTGTACCGGCCTGCGAGCGGTGAACTCCAGCTCCATGAACGCGGTCACCCTGCGACTGCCCAGATCCAAGAGGGCGGCTACGTCCGGCACGACCTGAGTGCCATCTGGCGCCGTTCGCCGGACACGCCACCCCCCATAAGCGCTGATATGCATTTCTGACAGCTTCTGTACAATGTCAACAAGGGTACGATTGTGCCGCTGTTGATTCTCTCGGTAGGCGCCGTTCTCATGCAGGTAGGCATTCATTCTACCTGTCACCCTTGCCGGCGAAACCCGGTCCATCCGGGCCACGGTCCGCTCCCCCAGCCAGTCCAGGTAGAAACCTCCATCAAGTTTCACAACCAGGCCGGCCTGTCTTAGAGCTCGCACCGCTGCTCGGGACGATGGACCGAACCGCCGCTCCAGTTGCGCCGGAGTCGGTCCGTACCATTCGGCAATGAACCGAAAGGTTTCATATTGCATTGAACCGTTGAGCGCTGCCATGGCGGGCCGGTACTGCCGGCTCTTCGCATCCCACCAGTTGGACACGTTTTGAGGCCGCCCCAACCGCACCAGTTTTGTGGGTTCCCCTAGGACTGACCGCGTGAACGGGGCCGGGCGCATTTCCCGCGCCACCTCGCCGTCCGCTGACACAGCGAGGACGTTTTCAGCTGGCCACACCTCGGCCGCCATTCTGGTTGCCAGGCGGTCACAGCCAACCACCACCCAGCCGGCCGGCTCAAACGTGCCATCAAGCTGCCCGACGGCCAGCTCGCCCTTTTCCTTCAGCATGTGCTCGGTGACCATGGAGCCCACCCACACCAGGGCGAACCAGGATCCATTTTCGTAGGTGACCACGGCATGGATTTCCCCACTGCGAATCCAGCAGAACTCCACCATCCGCAGGTCGGGCGGGAAATGGATTACGGACAGATCCGACCCGTCGGGCAGCGTCGACATGTACACCGGCTGATCAATCAGCATCCCCGCATGGCTCATCAGCTGTGGCGCCAGGGCATAAATTGCCTCTACCATCGGCAACCGGCGGACCAGCCACCCGATCCCTGCCTCAGCCACCTGCCACGGAACCGGGCATCCCGTTTCGTCCGCCACCGAGCGCACGCCTTTTTCCGTCAGCCAATATCTGAACCTCTTACCTGCTGCACGACCCATGGTCGCTCGCGTGACCAATTTCCGCTCCATGAGTTCACGGAGCAGCCGGTAGCATCGATTCTCGCTGAACCCAGTGGTCCGCGCCATTTCTTTCGTATCCAGGAGCGGCATCATCCACAACGCATTCCGCATGAGCTGCAAATCTCTTTCGAACCTCTGCTCCGGGCTGGTTATGAAGTCATTGCTTTCCGGATCGAGCATTACCATGGAAGACACCTCCTCGCCAGTAGTACTGCACCTGCTGTCCTGCGTCACATTTCGGTTCTCCCCGCAGTAACTCTCGCGGGGCTCAGGTCGGGCCAGCAGGGCATCGTCGCGGGATGTATTGCAGCCAACTCAAGGGCGTCATCCGCCAACGACGTAGTCGATAGGTGGCGTGCGAGCCCATGAACGGCCAGGTTCCGAAGGAGTACGAATAGCCTCATTTTTTCGCCCTGTCGGCGCGGGCTGTGTTGGCCCAGCGCCGTAGTTACCGCGGGGCCGCGGTGCTTTCCCATCATGGCGATGGGACTCCGAGGTCCTTTACAGCCAACCTAACCCAGAATGCATTTACCGGTTTTGTTTTTTTGGAATCGGCCAATCCACCAGAGCAACTCCGAAGCTCAAGGTTTGGAAGTGGCGTGGAAGATAGTCGCCTCTTTCGTCAAAAGCAGGCCAGCTGGGAATGGTGAAACTCGGATCGGGACCTATGCCGGGTGCAAGACCGCCAATACCCCTCGGTCACTGATTCATGGGCTCGAATTGGAAGCTGTCTCGAGTACATCATCGGCATCTCAACATCCCAGACGTGAGACAGGATCGGCACCGAAAGCGTGATCAAACGCAAACCGATGCGGCGCATGTCAGTCGGTAGACCATGTTGATCGCCAGACAGAACTTGGTGCCCAGTCGGGCCTATGTACAGCGTCCGCCCGCCTTGTTTCCGGTTTCCGGCGGTCGCGTACCCCCAGCGAATGGCCGATGGAAATCAGACAAATGCGAGGAGGTTCATATGGAACCCGTGAAACAACCCACCCAAGAACAGCGCGATGACCCCAACCTGCGAGCCGAGATCGCGTTCTATGACGCCCTGACCAGAGTCAAACTGGATGGCAGCGTCTACTACGACGTCCGGGTCGGAAGGCAAGTCGATGCGTTCGCCTGGTTCAAAGACCGGTGGCGGGGCGCCTTCGAGGTCAAGGGCAGTCAGCACATGGTGAAGGACGATAACTGGTACCTTCGCGACACGAACGGCAATTTCAGCAAATTGGACACGTCGCCGCCCGACCAGGCTTTGGCGGCGGCCATGGCGGTGCGTGACATCATTAAAGATCGCCTCGGTGAGCACAAGGTTTGGATCAACGTCGTCCTGGTCCTGCCCGACATGCCCACAGAGGATGAAGCCATCAGTCAGTACGCGAAGGACCACCGAGTAGGGGTCATCTGGGGCCTGGAAAACTTACAGGCGCAGTTGCTGGGGATCATCTCGGCGCAGCCTGACAAGGATCCGCCCGACGAGTTGGACATATTGGCAGAGTCGGCGGCGCTGGCCCGAAAAGCGCCACCGGAGCAATGGCTGAACCGTAAGGCCATGCAAAAAGAGGCCGCGGCGTCCAGCCAATCCCACCGGTTGCCGGCCCAATCCCGCGGACCCGCTTCCAACCCCGGCGTCAACGCCGCGGTCAGTCCGACATACTCTTTCGAAATCCACAACCATGGAACTTTGAACATCTACCTGAGCGACTCCCAATTGTCCGCCTTCAGTTCGGACCCATCCGGCTCCGAAAGTGCCGGCGTCGAGCCTCCGGCCGCCATCATTCCCAGCTCATCTGCCGACGCGGTCGATGACGGCGTTGAGACCGGCGCGCCGCCGGAACTGGAGGCGGACCCATTTGAAGTGCGCCCCGCCGGGGACCTCCCCGACGACTATGACCCGTTCAGCTAGAACGCCAGGTTCCGGCGGCGTCTGGCATGGCGCCGCCGGACAACATCCCACTACGGAATGAACCCATCTTGACCATCGCAAACTCCATACTCAATCAACATCCCGACCTGGACGACCAGCAATTGGCCGTCATCGGCCACCACACCGGTCCCGCCCTCGTCATGGCTGGACCCGGTTCCGGCAAGACCGCCTGCATGTGTCTGCGCGCCCTGAACCTGCTCCTTCTCGGCCGAGTGGAGCCCCGGAACCTGCTGCTCTGCACCTTCACCAGGGCCTCGGCGCTGGAAATGCGCCGTCGCCTCAACGCCGGGACCCAGGCCGCCGGATACGCCAAGGATCTTGCCGGGCTGCGGGTGACCACCATTCACAGCCTTTGCCATCGCATCCTGGCCGAACTTGGGTCAGACGCCGGCGCAGACGCCTCGGCGCGCATCCTCAACGCCGGTCAGCAACTGGACCTGCTCAGTGCCGGTTACGACGCGATTTTCCTCCCGGATCAGGACGCGCTGGTCGATCACGGGTGGTCCGACCCCCAACGCATCGTGGCCGAAGCCCGCCGCTTTTTCGATCGCATCGCCGACGAGTTGATCGACCCGCAGCAGTTGATCGGCATCGGACACCCGATCCTGGAAGCGCTGGGACGGTGCAACCAGCGTTACATGGCGATGTTGAAACTTCGCGGCCTGATCGACTTCGCGGGGCTGCAAACCGGCGCCCACCGATTTCTGGAAAATCCCCGGGTGGCCCGACGCCTCGGCGGCGGCATTCATCACCTGCTGGTGGATGAATATCAGGACACCAACCCCGCCCAGCAGAGCATACTGTTCCGTCTCGCGGATGCCCACCGCAACATCTCCCTGGTCGGCGACGAGGATCAGCTCATCTACGCCTTCCGCGGCGCCAACCCCCATGGTTTCCAGAAGTTTCTGGACAGTTTCTCCGAGGTTCACGTCTTTGAGCTGACGAGCAACTACCGCAGCCACCGCGATGTGGTTGCGACCTGCAACGCCTGGATCAATTCGTTCGACTGGAGTGGTTCCACCCCTGGCACAAGCGCGCTCCGAACATCGAGACGCATTACGCCACAGGCGGTTCATGCCGATGACGACCATCCCGGCGTCGTATCGGTCTCCGGCGCGAGTCAGGGCGATGAGGCCGTCCAACTGGCCAGCCTGCTGCTGCGCCTGAAGGACCAGGACTTCATCGGCGGATGGCACGAGGTCGCAGTTCTCCTGCCCAGCGTGCGCGGAAAACGTGCGGACCTTTACCACGACGTGTTGACTGAATTGAACATCCCGGTTTGCCGGGACCGCGCTCATGATGCCTTCGACCCTGTTGACAGCGCCGACGGAGTTACGTCGCGTGACCCGTACAACGCCGACAAACGGGCGGCCGGGGTCCTGCTGACCACCATTCACCAGGCCAAGGGCCGCGAATGGCCGGTGGTATGCACGGCGGGGCTCCACATCGCCGACCTTCGTCCGAATCAAATTGACCTACTCCTCGGCGGCCACTTTTCCGGATTGGAGGACCGCACAACACGCCGGTCCGTTGAAATTGACCTGGTGCGCCAGTACTACGTGGCATTCACCCGAGCCCAGCGCCTGTTGGTCCTGTCCTGCGCCCGGCAACCGGACCGGATATTTCGACCGATCTGGGGAAATGCGGTCCCATGGGAAGATACCGACCGGAGTCGTCTGTCCGGCCGGGGCAAATTCGTGGCTGAGACGATAGGGACACCTCTGGGGACACGTTCCTTCCCCAAACGGATCGTCGTACCAGCCCGGTCCACTCTGGTCGTTCGGATGAACTATCCCGACCCGCCTCTGCTGACCCCGCAGACCGAAGGGCACGGGCGCACCTCGGGTCCGCCGGCGTGAGGTTCCTCTACCGGCGACATGGGCCCGCCTTCCCCCCTCATGGATGCCGTCCACGAACGAAGGTCGGAGCTTGGTCAACGGGCTTCCGGTCGGCCGCGTTCCCGGCCAACCTACTGAAGCAATCTGCCGCGTCGCACGTAAGGAACTGAGCGCCGCCGATGATCATGTTGTCCTCGGTTGAAATCCAACACCAACCCGAAGACATCAGCGCCGACACCATCCGCGTCGTCACCCCAGAGACCAGAGGGCCAGTGATCGACCCTGAAACCCGAGTTTGGCGTCAGGCGAGCGTGGTTCCCGGACCGAGTATCACAGTTTCGGCTCGCAGGCGACGTACGCGGCGCTTCCGTGCTCTCGTTCCACCACTGCCATCATCTCTCGATACTCATCAACCTAATTCGCGCGCCGGTCATCGAACACCTCTTGAGGCCGTTCCGGATCTGGTTTGCCACCCTGGGGGCCGATATGGTCGGTTGGAATTGACCAAAAGACCTTGCCGCCCAGACACCTGCAAAAGGCCGGTTTCTCACCGGCGCAACACCAGGCTACGAACGACTCCATGAAACGATCCTTCGCCGATGTTTGGCTCGGAGCACCGTCAACCGAAGCGCTCGATGGAACCGGAAGCCCGACGCAGGAATACACCTCAATGGGCGCGAATATACTCGTTCGATCGACATCAGGGTCGGCGGCCAACCGATCATGCTGGTAATGGATTCCCGACCGGAGGAACTGCGCGCACCGACGAACTTCAGGCTGCGGAACCCAGCAAAGTTGTACCAAGGCACGCCCCGAAGTTATCGGGCGCCACTTATCCGTTATCTGCCGAAGGGAATCGGCGTGTCCGTTGGTCGCAACGGAACTTCGGGCTGACCGCCTGGCAAGATCGTGATTGTCTCGCCGTTGGGCGTTACCAAGACGTTCTCACCCGACAGTATCAAATTGGGATGCGTCCTTCCGTCGCTGGAGGAGTCTGTGGCCGGTGTGCAGGAATACACGTCGCGGTCATCAAAGGAATGCTGTCGTCTTTGATCCGAGGCGGCAACGTCATGATTGCACACGAGGTCGCCGTCGCGGAAAGCAGCGAAAACAGTGTCCAAACTCGTCGCGTGCCATTGCCCGTCCATGGGCCAGGTGATCGGCCCGAAATCCATCGGGACAAATCCCGCGCCGCCGGCGATCCGGTTGCGGTTGCGCAGGTCCTGGCCCCAGAAATAATTCCGTTCCTTTAAGCGGACCGTGACCAGCAGGTCGCCCGCCTCGATATTCACGTTGCTGCTGACTTCAATTTGCACCCCCGGCCGCAGGGGTTCCAAATTCACATCAATCCAGAGTTCCGGGGCCGATGATCGGGAAACATCCGAAGATTCGGCTCGCGGCGGCTGTCCGTCGCTAGGCACCGCCGCCGCCCCTACGGACGATACGGCATCGCCCACTACTTCAAAGGGAATGGCGGCCAGGACGGCGCCCGCGCTATCCCGGTATTCGACGCTGTATTGCCCAGGCTCCCATCCGTCCGGTGGCGCGCCGGCGTTCAGATTGTCCATGCATCCCCGACCCCAGGAAGTCGAAAGCGAGAAACCATCCGCCGTCTGCCTTCTTTCGATCGAAAACGGGCGCTCGTATCTCACCGAAGGCGCCCCGGGAACGCTCTTATCGATCAGACTCGTGGTCCCCTGCAGTCGGATGTTGCCAGCGGGACGGCAGTCGAACGCCACCACGGTGACAATCACGGGCGTATCGGGCTGAAACAGGGGCTCATGCTGGGGCAGCCTGCGAAACGCGTCGTCGGCTTCGTCGAACATGGCGTCCGCGTTCAGTGAGCGACCTCCCGTGGCGGAAAAGTAGGGCTTGAGGTCTTCCATGCTTTGCGCGGCAAACACCTTGGCGCCCAGAACCTGCGGCACGTAGGTGCGCCCGACCGGATTTTCCCTACCCGAGGCCGAGTCCCCAGACGCGGCGCCGACTCCAGCGGAGCGCTCGCCGGCGATCCTGGTCGCCCGGTCGGCGCGCCTGTCGTCCCGATCATCGCGTTCCCGTACAGGTGGCGAATCCGAACCGCAGGCCAGCGCCGCCAGGGCGATCACCACGGCCAGCGCTGAGCACACGGCGGGGCGGACCCACGTCCTGGGAAATCTGAGGACCAGCGGAGCAAATGTCCAATATTGGTAAACGCGAGACAGGTCGGGCATCGGTTTCTCCTCATGCAAGCCGGGACGACGTACCGATCGTTAATCGAACCAGGCCACGCCCACCGCGTGAACCACCTTTCCCCGGCTCTCAATGACGTCCACTTCCAACTCGCCACCGTAGACGGTCCTGGTGTTCAGGAAGTCGTAAACCTGGTCGTAATCATCAGATGCTCTTTCCGCGGCCCGTTCGCTGGTGAACAGCAACACCGCCACGATGTTGGCGGAGTCCTGGTCACGCTCGCTGAGCGAGTAAGCAAGGGCCTGGCACCGGTCGATGCCCGGGCAGTCATCGAACACGGGATGTACCATCCAACCGTCGCCGGTCTCGTCGAGCAGCTGTCGCATCCGACTGTCCGTCTCGGCAGCGAGGGAGCCCGTCCCGTCCTGCAGGTTCCGAAACACCTCCCGCGCCGCCTCGCGGCGGTTGGCCATGAACAGCATGCCTTCCGATTCGAAAAGGGCGATCACCGGCCATTCCCAGGTGCGCCCCTCCCACACCTCGTAACCGCGATATTCGCTGTCTTCGTAGCCCCATTCCTCGCTGAGTTCGTCTCTGATGTCGTCGAACTCGAAACCGCCGTCCATGACCAGCAGCCTGTTGCCACTGGCCTCATCGTGGGCCCACACGACCGTCTCGACTTCGTAAATGGAAAAGCCCAGGTCTTCCAGGTGGCTCCAGTTGGTTTCGAAGGCATCTCGGTAGTTATCCGGGGCCCGACCGCCCAGGATCTCGGATGCCTTCTGGATGTGGACCGCCGTGGAACCGGCCGGCACCAATCGCAACAACGATGTGGGCGCGGAGGCGCCGCCCGCCCGAGACAAAAGTACAACCAGCCCGATCACTATCAGCACGGCCGCCAGGGATGCGCAAGCACCGACCACCAACCATCGGTAAGGAATGGTGAATCCAGCGAATCCGATTCTCCTCCTGACCTGAGGGTCCCGGCCCTCGTCATCGGGGGCAGCCGTGGGTTGAGAAGCGCCGTTTTCAGCCATATGCCATCAATCTCCATCGATCCGATTGCTCGCGGCCCGGCCGCCCGAACCAAGGCGGTCCGGCTCCCCATGGATCGCGAACAAAGGCGAGTTCAAAACGGTCATGCCGTTTCATGCAGTACCGTTGATTCGAAGTGACTCTGTCTCTTCAACTCTAACCGGCACGCTCATCGAGCGCCCGATGAGCCGACCTTCGAAACGGCCTACTGCCACGACTTTATCGGTGGGGGTCTTGTTCGGAGAAAATGTCGCCTCTCCATCAGCCGGATGACGCTCCATTTGTCCATAATCGTTGGCTGGGGTATGCCAGGTGAAATGCTCACCAAGTTTTTCTTCGATCACCACATAGTTTGCCTGGACAGGCTCCCACCGGAGTTTGATGCTTTCTCCTTCTGCAATGTCCTTATAGGCAGGGGTCGCGAAATTGTCTGATCTGAATGAAGGAACTTCTTTCACGTCCACCGTCATGGGAGTCTCGAAATGGAAGGCCTCTTTGTTGGTGGCACACAACCATATCCGGGTATCTTCGTGCACAATCGTTCGATGAGAACCTACTTGGTCAACCTCCTCCCACTCACCCTCATCACCTACTCGCAATTCTGTCGACTTGACGTTATTGACAGCCCAGATCACGAGAATCTCGTCGCCTGGTTCATTCCGATTGCTTCCCCAAATGGGATACTCGTGCCAGAACCCTGACACTTGAGCGGTGCGGCAGGGATCCGTTGCCTGGTTTTGAGCAGCGGCTCGCAGCACACTTGTGCTGCTTGCGAGGGCTACGATGGGGCCCAAGAAGGGTATCGAATTCCAGGACTTCATGGGAACCTCCTCACGACCGCAGGTGGCAGATTGCTACAGCCGCCGAGCCCGTGCATAAGCGCCATGAGGAGGCACGGAGTGCCCCTGCTGTGTGCTTATGCAGGACCGGCTGCCGTCAGCAGTCCGATGGGTAGAGAAGAGGGCTCCTCTACGGCTGTAGCGCCGCTATGCTATACCTAGCGTAGGCGGCGCGTCAACAGGCGGTTTTAGCCGCCGCGCAGATCAATTTTCCGAGGTTTCATGAGTTGCGTAGGCGGGACGCCTACGGCCATGATCTAATTTTCAACCTGTAGTGATTGACCGGCTACGCCGCTGGCATAACAGTGGGTTTGAGCGAATAAAAAACCATCGCCCGCTCAGGAAAGCGGGCGATTGCCGGTTCCGCCGTATGCCGAGCGGGATTGGGCGACGAATTGCGGACAGGCGCAAAGGATCTGGATGCCCTCTGGCTACGGGCCTGTGAACTCCAGCCTGCCGCGGGCGACTCTGGCCGCCATCGGACTCCGACCAAGCGTGATCTCGCCAACCGAATCCAGGAACTGGAATCCGAGATCCAAATCCTCCGTGGCCAACTCGATAAGAGCGAAAGCAGGGATACCGAGTTCACTCCCGGCGCCCTGGCGTCAGGCAATCAACCCCGCGATTTGGAAGAGCAGCGTGACCGGGCGATCCGGCGTGCCGATGCAGCTGAGGCAAAGCTCGTGGCCGTGGCCGCAGAGCGTGATGCGCTATCAGCCGAAATTGAAGAGTTGAAACGAAATTTTCATGACGCGGACTTGCGTGCATACGGCGCCGGTGAGCTGAACATGGCGGAAACCTAAACCGGCGTGCCCACGCGACCCTGCTGCAAAGTGACCAACAACGACGCCGGCGCGCTGGAACGCCCAGACATACCCCATTGGACCGGGATCAACAAAGACGGTTCCACCACAGCCTGCCATTTCAGCGCCAACGACGGCAGAATCCAACCCCGTCTTTGCAATCCCATGCTTTCCGAGGCTGATTGAGCACGGTTTCGATTTTGCAAA
>DAOUJY010000040.1:0-90232 GCA_034421995.1 Dehalococcoidia bacterium
TGAAGCAGACGCAGTGTAGCAACGAGCGAGCCAGTCGCTCCCACGCCAAGCGCCGGTCCGCTTTGCGCGCATCTCGGACTGTCCCGCCTTGAACTGTCGTTGTAATACTAGGACCCCGCCATCAGAGTCTAAATCGACTACAACCCCTTCCACCGTCTCCACGCTCCGGCAAACGTCAACCTCTTGCAAATAGACATAGAGGGCGCCGGCGGTTTCGCTGTACTCAATCTTCATCTTGGGCGTCCTTCAAGCGGTCGTAGTTGATGTTCCGGTTCACTGGCATTTATCGGCAATCTCCACCGCCAACTCCATCAATTGCTCGTCAGCGCCGTAGTCTCCCAGCAGCGACAACCCCACCGGCAGCCCGTCCACCTCTGCCAGCGGCAGGCTCAACTGCGGCCGGCTGGTGTTGCCGGCTATCGACGTGAGCGCGCTGTTGCGCAGCCTCAGCTCATGTCGCTCCGAGACCCGTTGCCCCACCGGAGGAGCCGGCGCGATGGTAGTCGGCAGGCACACCACCACATCGCCGTCGGCATAGACTTCATTCATCCGCTCGATTATCGAATCGCGGCCAGCTTGGGCCACGACAATCTGCTCGTCGGTAACCGCCCGCGCCATGGCATACCGATCCGATACCTCAAAGCTGAAAGTAGGGTTCACCGCATCAATCCAGTCCCGCGCCGACTCCCACGCCTCTCGGCTCTGTAATACTTGTTGATGCCCAGACCATTCCTCAAGGCTGGTTGGAGATAGCTGCTGCGATGACCGCGCGTCGAACCGGGACGCCACGGTTTCCAGCGCCGCTTCCAACACTTGCCGCACTGCCGGTTCCGCCAGCGCAAATGCGTCTTCTGCGATGACCAGGCGGCGCGGACGGGCTGTGTTAGGGCCTTCCGGCAGTATCACGGCCCCCACCCGGGCAAAGGTATCGGCGTCTCTTGCGAACCAGCCGATGGTATCGAAGCTGGGCGCTTGCAGCAGCATCCCATCCAGCGGAATCCGTCCGTGCGTAGGCCGCAGCCCGTACAATCCGCAGAAACTCGCCGGCACTCGCACCGACCCGCCCGTGTCCGACCCCAACGCGAAATCCGCCAGTGCCCCGGCCACTGCCGACGCCGACCCGCTGGACGAACCGCCGGGCACCCGCCCCGGCGCTCGGGGATTCACGGGTGTCCCGTAGTGCATATTCTCGCCGAAGATGCCCCGCGTCAGCTCGTCGGTGATGGTCTTTCCGATCATCGTTGCGCCGGCGTCCACCAATCTTTGCACCACCCAGGCGTTGGACTCGGCCGGCCCATGGGTCGCCTTCCAATGGGGGTTGCCGCATCCGGTGACGTAGCCCGCAATGTCAAAGATATCTTTGGCGGCAAAGGTCAGCCCGCCCAATGGCCCGCTGGTTGCGCCGGCCAGGTAAGCGTCGTTATCGGGACAAAAGGCGTTCAGCGGGCCGGCCATGGTCACAGCATCTCCTCGTTCAAAGTCACCCCAAAGCCGGGACGGTCGGACGGAGCTATGTAACCGTCTTTCGCCTTGGGTTCGTCGAGCCAAAGCACGTCGCGCTGGTCTCGGATGTGGTCCGAATGCATTTCGGCAAAATCGGCCCAATCGCTGGCGACCACCAGGTGCAAACCCCAAACCTCGGCGCCTCGATGGGGCGACACCGGCGCCTCCGCCTCCCGCGCCAGCTCAATGATGCGCCGGCCGGCCGTGATCCCGCCGCACCAGGTGATATCCGGCTGCCACAACCCCAAAGCATTTGCTTCAGCAATGTCGGCAAAACCGAAATGCGTGAACTCGTGCTCACCGCCGGCGATCAGGGTTGGCGCGGCCACCTGCCGCAACTCCGCCTGTCCCGGAAGATCGTCGGGCGTCAGCACGTCTTCGTACCAGTACAGGCCGTATTCCGCCAGAATGTCGGCCATGCGGGTGGTAACTTCCGCATTCCACGACATATAGCAATCGACCATCAGGCGCGCGTCCGGCCCGTACAACTCACGAGCCTGCGCGGCCGCCGCTACCGCCGTTTCATAGTCCGCGGGGTTGCCCGACCAGCGATGCGGAAACTTGTGCGCCTGAAACCCCAGATCACGGTAAAGTGCCGAGTCCGGTCCGGTGGCATATGCGAACACGCGAGACTTCCGCGCGCCGCCCAGTAGCTCGTAAACGGGCTTCCTTTCGGCCTTTGCCAGGAGGTCATAGAGGGCAAGGTCAACCCCGCTGAGCGCCATAATCGCCAGCCCCTTGCGTCCATACGGCAAAGACTGTTCGTACAGGTAATCCCAGATACCGGCGATGTCTTCGGCGCTGTTGACGTCGCGGTTCCGCAACAATTCCCGGAAATGCCGGTTGACTATTTCGACGCCGGCGACCCCACCGCCACCGTAGCCAAATCCCGCGTCGCCCGTGTCCGTCTCCACCCGCACCACAATCTGCCAGAAGTGCGTTCGCCAGGACGGAACGACGTGCCGGTATCGGGGATAAACCGCTTTGACCTCGGTGATCTTCATCTATTCCACCGGCCCGCCCAGCGGCGCGCGCGGCGACCCGCTCTCCAGGAACGTGCCGTACCCGGGATTCTGCTGGAGCTCGCCGTCCCTGAGGAGCACCTGTCCCCGCAGCATCGTCATCCAGGGCCGCCCGTTCACCTGCCAGCCCTCGAATAGCGTGTACCCCGCATTGCTGTGGTGGTCGTTCGCAGTGATGATGCGGTCGCCATTCGGGTCCATGATGAGGAAGTCCGCATCTGACCCCACCTGAATGACCCCTTTGCGCGGGTAAATGCCAAATATGCGCGCCGGGTTTTCGGCCATGACCCGAGCCAGCCACCAGATCGGCAGTCCCCGCTTGACCACGCCCTCGCTATACATCAGCGGTACTATGGTCTCGATGCCGGGCGATCCGAAAGGCACCGACAATCCGTTGGTATCGACGAAGATGTTGTCCCAACCCGGTTGCTTCAACTCCTCCGGATGGGGCGAATGGTCGCTGGCTACGATGGAGATGTGTCCCTGCCGCAGTCCGTCCCAAAGCGCATCTCGGTCCGGTCCGTCCTCCGGCCGCAGCGGCGGGCCGATCTTCGCCAGCGGGCCGTACTCCGCCATCTGAGCGTCGGATAGGAGGAGGTACTGCGGGCACGTTTCGGTCCAGAAGCGCTGCCCCGAACTCTGCGCCTGCTTGACGCGCTCCAGTCCCAATTGCGTGCTCAGATGCACCACATAGGTCGGGCACCGGGTTGCCGCGCTCATATTCACCGCCCGGTTGATGGCCTCTTCCTCAGCCCAGTCGGGACACGCCGAGGGGAAATCGGTGGGGTGGGTGTGCCCCTCCGCCATCAACTTGTTCTCCAGGTATTCGATGATGTTCCCGCTTTCGCAGTGCAGTTGCAGTACGCCGCCGCCCCGGGCCACCAGGTCCATGGCCTGGCAGATGTAGTCGTCGTCGCACATCCGGCCGGGCCGTTTCTTGTAGGTCATGAACATCTTGTACGACTTGACGCCGAGGTCCACGGCTTCGGGCAAACCCGACAGGATACTGGGCCGGTTTTGCAGGATGAAGTGAAAGGCGAAGTCGGTGAGCGCCGTCTGCTCGATGGTCTCCCGAACCCGATGCACGGCCTGGGGCAGTGTCTCATCGCCCTCCAGCTGGTAGGTCCCAAAGGGCACCAAGGTGGTCAAGCCCGCGCCGGCCGCTGCTCGCGAACCCAGGGCATAGTCGTCGTGCCCGTCCAGATGTACATGGCTGTCAATGAGACCAGGCAGCACGAATTTGTCGCTGGCGTCAATATAGGTGTCGGCCGGCGGCAAATAGGATTCCGGGCCAATGGCGACAATCTTCTCCCCAGCAATGGCGATGGAACTCTCGTACACCTGTGACGAGGTAACTATCTGACCGCCGACGATGACGGTGTCCACATGGTTTGCAGCCATGGCTTGCCTCCTCTGTTGCCTAAAACGCCCCTTGCGGCTCCAACCCAAGCAGAAACTGCCCCGCGGTTTCGTAATGCACGTGGTGTCCCTGCACGTGTTGAGTAATCACGTGGATGTCCTGGAACCGCCTTTGAATGGGGTTGGTCTGGAATATCCCGCTGGCGCCGCAGAGCGTGTAGGCGGCGTCCACCACCTGCGCCGACGTGCGGATGGCGTGAGTGGCGGCGACCCGAAGCTGTATCCGCTCGTCCGTGGTGAGGCTGCCCTTGCCGCACGCCGACTCCCACAGCCGCGCGTGGCTGTCGCGCAGAAACGCCCGCGCCGAACTATGCTGGGCATGGGCCTCGCCGATGGTCCGCTGCGTCGCCTGCTGGTCCCGCAGCAGGACGGCGGAGCGGTAGGGCGTCCGGTTGCGCCCCACCTCTACGGCGATGTCCAGGCTCTTGCGGGCTACTCCCAACGCTACCGTGGCGAAGCCGGTGGCGAACAGCAGCGTGGTAGGTATCCCGTAGAGCGGGCCGTCGTACCAGGACGGGCCTTCCTGCACGAAGGTGTGAGCTTCGGGAACGAACCGGTCGTCCACCTGGAAACTGAAACTGCCGGTGCCGCGCAGTCCGGCCACGTGCCAGAGATCCACCATGCGCACCTGGTCAATCGCCATCAGGTGCAGGCGGGTCTGCGGCGCCTGACCATCGACCCCCGCTCCGTTTTCCGGAACCACGGGGGCCAACGCGGCGATCCAGGTCGCGTGGTCGCTGCCGCTGCTGAAGTTCCAATGCCCACTCAGCCGGAATCCTCCGGGCGCCGGAACCGACTTTGACCCGCCGGCCGGAGGCCCGTTGGTCACCACCGCCCGCCGTTCGCTCCAAATTTCTTGCGCCGTGGCCATGGGCATCCGAGTGGATCTGGTGGAGAAAACATTGTTCTGGTTCAGGCACCATGCGACGCTGGCATCAGCGCCGGCGAACATCTCCAGGATGTGCAGGAAGTCGGGATGAGCCAGCTCCGCGCCGCCAAGTTCCCGGGGCAGCAGCAGCCGGAAAAAGCCGGCGTCGGCCATGTCGGCGGCCAACTCAGCCGGCATCTGCCGCTCAGCGTCGATTTGGCCGGCGGCATCGGCCACCCGCTCCACAAAGTGCGGGGCAGCGGCGAGGTAGTGGGCGATGTCGGTGGGTACGGTGAGGGTGGTCATCTTGTCTCTCAGAACAGGTTATTGCCGCTACGGTACACGGGCGGCAATGCGGTGTCAAAGCGCACCTATGCCGGCGACTCTGACTGATCTTCATCGGTGATTACGTCGCCGCCGTCCCTGGCGTCCACCGTAACCCGGCTGCCTTCCAGCAGTTCCATGCCCAGCAGCGGCTGGTCTATGGACTCGAAGACCTCTACTGCGTATGGACGCCCGTGCCACAGCGCCGACGTTCGGTAGTAGTCAAACCTTTCCGCGTTGCCGCTGGCGGTTATGCTGTACCGATGACCCGCGTAGGCCAATCCCAGCCGGCGGATGACCGGCTCCGGCAGTGTCTGCCATCCGGTGAAACCGGTGTCCACTATGACTTCAAGCTGTTGCGGTTCGCCGTAAGCATCCATGACGGGCAAGGCGACCCAGGCCTCCAGACCGCCGTCCGAGTTCCGAATCACCTGGCTCACAATCATAGGCGTAGCGGCTTGGTCACGACGCTGGGATGGACCCGGTACGTATTCGGCACGTCCACCCGCTCCTCCCAGGTAAAGGCGTCCGGGTGCCGCTCCCGCAACTTGGAGTCGGCGTCTATATGCCGGTCGGCAATCTCATAGTCGCCGCTTTTCACGTCGATGACCACCACCTTGCCCTTGCACTCCGGCCCCAGGGTGGGGCGGATCTTTTCGTGATAGATGGCGCGGCCGATGGCGGGCGCATCCGCTTTGTTGAACGCCATGATTGATTGTTGCTCCCTCCCTCCGTGCCGCCGGCTGAATCGCTCTTCCTCGTTGCCTGCCATTCTAGCAGGGACGCCCACCGGGGTGATGGATAGGGTCACTCGCGCCCCATTCCGTCATGCCGGGCCGGTGGGATTGTCGCCGCTCCGAAGATTAGTATAATTGACGTACCAGCATGGGTTCCTTCAAGCAATGATCGCCAATCCCAACCCTATCCCTGAGTGGGATGACCGGGGCTTGCTGCCTCCATACCTCGGCGCAGGGGCTGAATTGGGTAACCGTTCTCCGTACCGCGCTTCGATTACCGATATGGTGGTGCGTTTTGGGATCACAATGGCACGGCGCGAATTGCTTGTCGGATTTCTGGACTTTCGCGCCGAACTGCACCAAGCCGGGATCACACGGGGATTTCAGTGGGTAAACGGCAGTTTCGTCACCGATATAGCGCAAATCGCCAACCGGGAACCGCGCGACATTGACGTGGTGACATTCTTTCATCTACCGCACGGTTACACGGAAGAGGATTTGCACAATCAGATTCCGGCGATATTTGATCGAGATAGGGGTAAAAACTTGTACCGCATTGATAATATATTTATTGGTCTGGAAAGTTATAGCATATATGATCTGGCGCATAGCTTTGCCTACTTCAACGGCTTATGGTCACACACTCGCCGAGAGGAGACAGGCGCATCGCAGTGGAAAGGCTATCTGGAGCTTGACCTGTTTGACCGCGACAATACGGACGCACAAATTGCGCTGGGACAAATGGCCGGCAGATAGGAGGCGGTGTTATGGACCGTCAGGAATACGAATGGCTCCGCTCAGGGCTGGGAGAGCTGGACAGTTTGCTGGCGATGACGCCGGAGTCCGCGGTAATCTCCCGGATGAGCCTGGAGTCTGAGCGGAAACGGATTGCCGAGAAATTGGCCGCCTTCACTCCGCCCGCCCGCTGGCCGGCCACGGCTCGCCTCACCTTTAACGGCGATCCAGTGGAGGGGCGCCGCGGCATTGACGCCGCCTTTGCTTACCAGGCCCTGGAAAAGTACGAGGGAGCCGTGGCGTCTGCCGGAGCCAGTCTAGTAGGGCCGTTGCAAGCCAAAGGCCCCATCCCCAACCGCGAAAGCTATCGCTTGCTGATTACCAACGTTGCCACCGGCTCATTCGGTTTTGAGATTGAGGAGGCCAACCCCTCGGACGGCCCCGACCCATCCCCCACCGAGCGGGGTATCGAGCAGGTTCATACTCTGCTGAAAGCGGCAGCAGCCTATGGCGACGGTGACGGCGATGATGACGGTGACGACTCTATTGCAACGGCCCATCCTCGTGTGCTTGACAACTTGCACCGCTTTTTGAAGCTAACGGCTGACAACCGGGCGGTTTGCTCCCTGGCCTACAACGGCGACCGGTTCCGCTTCCGGGACACAGTGCAGGTAAGACGCAGCTTGCGCATCCTGAACCCGGATACTGTCAGCGTGGCGCCTCAAGAGTTCCCCGGTTATTTCCTGGGCTATCTGCCGGAGGGTCGCCGGGCCGAATTCGTCAACGACACTACCGGAGAGCGTCTTTCCGCCGGTGTCGCCCGCTCAGTGCGCAACGCCAGCGAGATCAACGATGTGCTGGAACAGCCAGTAACGTTGCGTGTCCGCGTCCGCCAGCCCGCCGCCGGCAAACCAAGCTACACCATAATCGGCTACGACCGGCATGAGAACGACGGCCAGGATAGATCGCTGCCCATGACGTTGGGATAGCTATGGCCTCCTGCCTCGCCACCCACTGCCGCGATTCTAGCACACTCCGGTCACAAAACCGCCACCTTGCCCTTGCACTCCAGGCCCCGAGAGAGGCGTATCTTTTCGTGATAGGTGGTGCGCCGATGGCCGGCGCATCCGCTTCGTTGAAAGCCTGGATCATCGATCCTTGATGCCGGCCGCCCCGGATGCTCCGTGTCGTCGCTCTAGGTTGGGGCGTTGAATTTGGCTTTAGGGTATTGCAATACCCTTCTATTTGGTGGAGGCTGACCATATAGCTGATCAATGTTAATAATGTTTAGCACTGATCGGGTCAGGTGTCCAAGCAAATCAACATAGAATCGGTAGAATTCTTTGCCTGGCTCTTGGTAGTTTATCTGTAGTATCAGTGGCTCATCCCGGTCCCACATGAACGTGGCATTGTACGGGTTTCCGCTTTCTACAGAGTACCACGCGGCGCCCTCACCCAGCACACACAGCATATTGACCATGGATGTCCTGTCCAAAAGTTCGTTTATGGCACCGAATCGCTGTACGATTTCTCCAAATCGGACTCCGTCCGGCAATCGCGTGGCTATCACCGCTTTGTGAAGCGGGTTCAGGATATAGCCGGCTTTGTCGAGCCATTGCAAGTGTTGGTTTTCGGTAATGTGACCGTATGGATTGTCTGCTCGTTGTAACTTGGCGACGGCCACTAGCTTTTCCATGGCGTCATCCAGTTCTTTAAATCCCAGCGTTTGCTTAATTTCTGCGACTGCGTAAACGCCCTCAATGGGGTAGTGAGAACGTCTTGACTGCTTAGCCGCAGGAAGCTTAACCGCCGGAGACCATATTGAGTCTCTGACCAGCAAATCACAGTCTCCCGCAGTTTTGCCATTATGGTCGTTCACGACTCCCGCTTCGACACTGTACCGATTGGGTAGGAGGTTTGACAGTTCTTCCCGCACTATGTCTTCCACGCCTGCGCCAGAGTCAAAGTTGTTGATGTTAAATCCGATTTCGGCTTTGGCTACAGCCTGGATGCGCCTCTGTGCGACTTGGCAAGTAATCATCAAGGCGTTGGCAAGAGTATCCTGCTTGCGGAAGTTAGGTTGCCATTTGCTGACGTCGGGGAGGTTCTCGTTCCAATCCATGTTAATCTCCTTCTCGCACTGGCGATGCTGGTTTAGTATATTTGTGGTGGCGTCCGTGTAGGCATCGTATCTGCTGGTAGTAATCATACGACAAAATCACTACGGCGGCACAGCCTGCCCATGCCTGTTGTCACCCCAGCAAACCACCCGCCCATCAGTCTGCAGCCCGCAGGCGTGATCCCCGCCAGTGCTGACCGACTGGAACGTACTTTCCGGCGGTGTGGCCTGCCCATAGCGGTTGTCGCCCCAGCAGACCATTTGCCCATCCGTGCGCACCCCACAGGTATGATCTCTGCCCGCAAGCGACATACTGGCACTGACTGATCGATATATCCCTTCTGGCGGAGTAGCTCGCCCATCTCTGTTGTCGCCCCAGCAGACTACCCGTCCGACCGAACGCACCCCGCAGGTATGATCGCCCCCCGCACTAACGACACGAAATAAACCTTCTGGTTCAGTGGCTTTTCCAGCCCAGTTGTTGCCCCAGCAAATTACCCGCTCATCTGTCATGACTCCGCAGGTATGTCCACCGCCGGCGCTGACCATTTGGAAAACACCGCTTGGCGGCATAGATTCCCCGTGTTCATCGCTGCCCCAGCAAACTACTGTGTTATATGTGAGAACTCCACAACTGTGCCGGTAGCCAGCGCTAACTGATCGGAAAGTGTCTCTTGGTGGGAATGCTTTTCCGTTGTCATTATCTCCCCAACATACCGCCGTACCGTTCCTCCGTACCCCACAGGTATGACTGTAGCCGGCACTGACGGATTGGAACGAGCCGTCCGGTGGTGTGGCTGCCCCATCCCGATCGCGGCCCCAACAAACTATCGTTCCGTTTGTCCGCACTCCACAAGTATGGTCACTGCCTGCGCTGACGGAGACAAAGGTGTCCGATGAAAGCCGCGAATTCTGCCCCCAGAGGTTGCTCCCGTCACACACGACGGTGTTATCCGCTTTCAGCAAGCACGTATGCTCGTCTCCAGAACTAATGCTGATGACGTTGATATAGTCCTCGTCAAAAACAAATGGGCTGGAAAGTGCGTGGCCATCTCTAACGTGGTTGCCCCAACAGCGGCCTATCCCATCGGCGGTCACAGCGCACGTATGCCTGCCGCCCGCGCTAACCGCTTGGTACGAACCCTCCACCGCCGCCGGCGCCTGCCCGTCCGGGTTGGCGCCCCAGCAAGCGATGCTGCCGTCCCGCTTGATGCCGCAGGTGTGCCACGTCCCCGCGCTGACGGCGTAGAACAGCATATCCGGCGGCGCAGACTGCCGGTAGTGATTATCGCCCCAGCATTCCACCACTCCGTCCGCACGCAGACCGCAGCTGTGCTCGCCGCCGGCGGTTATCGCGGTGAAGGATGCGCCGGCCGGCGCGTTCCGCTGCCCGTATTCGTTGCTGCCCCAGCATTGGGCGGTTCCGTTGTCGGCGCGCAGGGCGCAGGTGTGGGCGCGGCCGGCGTCGATGGCGGTGAACGTCACGCCGGCCGGCGCGGCGGACTGGCCGTTTTCGTTATTGCCCCAGCACATCGCTATTCCGGCGTCGGTGATGCCGCAGGTGTGTTCGTAGCCGGCGGTTATGGCGGTGAACGATACGCCGGCCGGCGGGTCGGCCTGCCCTTTGTCGGCGTCGCCGTTGGCGCCCCAGCAGACGGCGGTTCCATCGGATTGGAGCATACAGGTGTGCTTGCCGCCGGCGGCGATGGCCTGGGCCGTGTTTTCCGGCGGCGTCGCGGCCGGCGCGGTGGCCCGTACCCGGTTGCTGAAAGCGGACCAGCGGGCGATTTCCCCGCCGGATGCCGCATAACCCGCGATGACGGCAAAAGAATACTCAACCCCGGCTTCCAGACCAGAGACGACGGCGGAACTTCCGTCGGCGCGATGCCACCGATTATCGTCGCCATTGGGACGGCCTGACCAAACCAGATGCCGGGCCGCGCCGCTCGCCGGCGTCCAGGTCAGCGAAACCTGGCCGGCGCCAGGGCCGGACATAGCCGTCAGCCCGGTGGGGCCGGCTTGGGCGACTGGCAGCGTGGGTTGCCGCGGCTGCGGAGCCTCTCCATCCAATGTCAGGAACTTCCACCTGGGGTTGGACGGCCAGGTGGGTTCTCCGTAGCGCGAGTTGTTGGTCAGCACCGAAAAGGCGTGGCGCACGCCCGGCTCCAAACGGGGTATCGTGTAGGAACTTTGCCCCCGGTTGAGGATGTCCACGTAGATGAAGGCTTCTTGCCAATCGCCCCGGGCTTTGGCAATCGGATAGTCGGCAACCATGTTGACGTAGCCGATGCGATAATACCTCGCCTCCGGCACAGCATCCCAGGTGACGACGACCTCGCCAGGGTTCGCGCCGTTGGCTACCCGGACGTTGGTGGCCGGCGGCGCGCCGCCCTGCGCCATCGCCGGGCCGCTTGCCGTCACGACCACGATCACGAGCAACAACGGCAGCAAGGCGTAGGCCGGCGTCGGTTTGATGTCTGCCGTGCGTAAGGACACCAGATTGCGATTGCAATATTGGATTACACGAGGGTGGACGGCTGACCGGGGTAGGTAACGTCCCAACCGGCGGCCCACCTTCCTTCCGTTGCTGCTGACGTCGAACATGAGATGATGTAGTCCTTTCCACGCCGCTCGGCCTTCCCGATCGGTTCCATTCGACCCGAGTTCCGGCGACGCGGTCCTTCCTCTGGTGCGCTGACCCGGTGTCCCGTGCCGGCATCAGCGTAAAATTCCAGATAGACTATAGACCATAATCGGCATGATATGAGCATTTATTGCGATATTTTTATATGATTTATTGTGTAATTTTACCTGAGCAGCTGTGTGTCCGGGCAAGAAGGAAGGGATGGAGCAGCCGTACCGGTAGATCGATGCCCGCTCGGTCGCCGTTGGCCCTGGCAACCGGGTAGTCCGTAACCATGTTGACGTAACCGATGCGATAGTACCTTGCCGGCGACACGGCATCCCAGGTGATGATGACTTCGCCGGGAGCCGGGCCGTTGCTGACCCGGACGTTGGTGGCCGGCGGCGCATAATGCGGCTATCATAGGTAAACCGCAATATCGGCAAATTATCAGGGGGAGCGACACAATGGCTTTGTTCGAGGGTTTTGAGCGGATGCTGGTGGATACCAGCGGCGAGCAGGTCAACCTGGTCAAGGGCGGCAGCGGGCCGCCATTGCTGCTGCTCCACGGTTATCCCCAGACGCACACCATGTGGCACAAGATCGCGCCCCGGTTGGCCGAGGACTTCACCGTCGTCTGCGCCGATTTGCGAGGCTACGGCGACAGCGGCAAGCCCCAGGGCAGCGACGACCACTTCAACCACTGCAAGCGGGCCCAGGCGCAGGATCTGGTTGACGCCATGAGCCACCTGGGGTTTGATGCATTCTTCCTGGGCAGCCACGACCGGGGCGCGCGCGTCGCCCACCGTCTCACCAAGGACCACCCGGAACGCGTGCTGCGCCTGGCGACGCTGGACATCGTGCCCACTCGGCATATGTTCAGCATCGTCAACAAGGAATTCGCGACCAACACCTACCACTGGTTCTTCCTCATCCAGCCCTACGACTTCCCCGAGCGCGTCATCGGCGCCGACCCCGACTACTTCATCCGCTCCCGGTTCATGCGCGAGCGCAACGCCGAGGAAGTCTTCCCGCCGGAGGCCGTTGAGGAATACGTCCGCTGCTTCAGCAACCCCGCCGCCATCCACGGCGCCTGCGAAGACTACCGGGCCGGCGCCAGCATCGACCTCGTCCACGACGAGGAAGACTTCGACAACAAGGTGAACTGCCCTCATCTCGCCCTGTGGAGCGACCGCGGCTACGTGGGCCGCACCCAGGACGTGCTGGCGGTATGGCGCGACTACTCAAACAACGTGGAAGGCCAGTCCCTCCCCTGCGGCCACTACATCGCCGAGGAATTGCCCGACGACGCCTACCGCTTGCTGCACGAATTTTTCACCCGCTGATTACCCCCGTCATTCCGGCAACCCCCCGTCATTCCGGCACCCCATCGTCGTTCCGGCTTTCGCCGGAATCCAGGAATCGATAGGGAAAGCGACGTATCGCGGAGGCGTAAATGTCCCAAAACTACCTCGACCAACTGTCCGAGTTCGTCGCCGAACTGCGCTGGGAGGACCTCCATCCCTCCACCATAGCCGCCGCCAAAGACGTGGTTCTGGACACCGTCGGCGCAATCATCGCCGGCAGTCGTCTCGACGAAAACGCCAACTTCGCCCGTCTGGCAACCAGCATGAGCGGCGCCGGAAAATCCACGATCATCGGCCATTCCCACCGCGTCCAGCCCGTTTGGGCCACCATGGTCAACGCCACCGCCGGCGTCTCCCTGGAGATGGACGAAGGCAGCCGCCTGGGCGGCGGGCACCCCTCCATCCACGTTACGCCCGGCGCCATTGCCGTCGGCGAAGAATTGGGAGCCAGCGGTCGGGCGGTGCTGGAAAGCATAATAGTCGGCTATGAAATCACGTCCCGCATCGGCAGCGCCACGCAGATCCGGCTCGAGGTCCACTCCCATGGCACCTGGGGCACCATCGGGACGGCGGCGGCAACGGCCCGTCTGATGGGCTTCGACCCGGACCAAACCAGGCTGGCGATGAACCTCGCCATGTCCATGAGCCCCGCCAACACCTGGACCCCCTGCATCGAGGGCGCCACCGTCCGCAATCTTTACCCAGGCCGTTCCGGTTTCCAGGGCATCATGGCCGCTCATTTGAGCCAATGCGGGTTTACCGCCATCGCCGACGGTCCCGCCGACTTGTACGGCACCTTCCTGGGCGATGGTTTCGACCCGGAGGCAGTGGTGGACGGCCTGGGCGCCCCCGGCGAGTTCCGCATCCAGCGCAACTATTTCAAGTTCCACGCCTGCTGCCTGTACAACCACCCGGTCCTGGACGCCGTGGAGGACCTGCTGCGCGAACAGCCTTTCGCGGCCGACGACGTGGTACGCATCGCCGTAACCGCCCCGCCCATCGCCGGCATCATGGCTGGTCAGACTCCAGACAACATGCTGGCGGCCAAATTCTCCATCCCCTACGCGGTGGCTGCCGCCGTGTGTTACGGACGCACGGACATTACGGCGTTTCTGCCGGAGCGCGTTGGCAACGCTGATATACGGAACCTTGCGGAGCGCGTAGAAGTGCTGCCCGACGCCGAGATGAGCCTGCGCCGCTACGATTATCCCGCCGCCCGCGTCTCCGTCCATCTCAACGACGGTAGGGTCCTCGAAACCGGCGTATCGCGTCAGCGCGGAGATTTCACCAATCCCAAGTCCCGCGACGACCTGCTCGGTAAGTTCAACCTTCTGACTGGTGAGACCCTGGGAACCGACGGAGTGCGTCAAGTGATTGACACGACCGGCCGGTTGGACGAATTGGAAAACATCGACGAACTGACTGGTCTCCTTTCCAGCATGTAGGGGCGAATAATTATTCGCCCCTACGTACCCCGTCGATACACCTCGCGGCTACACGTCGATGCTGTAAATCCGCGCCGCGTTGTCGTGGAACATGGCGGCCCGCTCGCTGGCCGAGTACCCGCCGGTCATCCGCTTGAAGGCGTTGTACATCACGTGGTACGAGAAGGACACCTTGTCCGGCGGGAAGTTGCTCTCGAACAGGCAGCGGTCCGGTCCGAACTGGTCGATGCAGTAAGTGATCAGCGGCCCCATTTCCTCAGCTAATTGTTCCGAGCCGATTGGCGTGCTGCGTGTGTGCCAGTCAAACCCGTAGCGCGGCTGACCCACGCCGCCCAGCTTCATTACCACGTTGGGGCATTGGGCCAGGGCCGCCACACCCTCACGCCACGCTGGCATCACCTCGTCGTCCCGGTTCCCGTAAGGGCCGACGCGGATCAGGCCGCCGATGTGGTTGGACACGATGGTGAGGTCGGGAACCGCGTTGGCGAAATCCACCAAATCGGACAGTTGCGGGAAATAGACCACGTTCTCGTACACCAGTCCCCGGTCCGCAAGCACCTGCGCTCCGGCTCGGACCTGCGGGTTCGCCAGTTGATGCTCCACGCTGCGGCTGTCCAGTTCCGGATGCGGGTCCCAGCCGGTGTTGTACCGGATGCCGCGGAACCGGTTGGGGCTGGCGGCCTGCAATGCGTCCAGCACCCGCGCCACATCATCGCCCAGCGCCAGGTCGGCGGCCCCAATGATGGCCGCCGCCGCTTTGGTCGGCCCGTATAGTCCCGTCGCGCTGGCCGCCGCGATGCCCTGGACAAACTCCACCTCGCCCACCGGACGCAGTTCCTCCGGCCCGTCGGGTCGGTACATAGAGCGGGCTTCCAGGAACACGGTGGATCGCACATTGTGGCCGCTGTTCACGTCCGCCGCCAGTTCGTCCAGCAGGTAGCGGTGGTACGGAACCCGGTCCATGCGGAAGTCCCAGAAGTGGTGATGGGCGTCGCAGATGGGCAGTTCCGGTTCCAGGGTCGGTTCGGTGGTCAGGGCCAGCCAGTCGTTGTCTCCGTATGGCATTTTCGCATCTCCACAGCCTTTTTGGTTGTGGCAATCCTAGCACACCGACCGCGAGATGCCGGCCGAACGTAGGGGCGAATAATTATTCGCCCCTACAAAATATCGCCCCGGCGCATGGTAGGATAGCCTCGACGCACGAAATTGGATTCCTGGATTCCGGCTTTCGCCGGAATGACGGGGGTAATCAAAGGGGGAACATCATGGCCGACAAAATCCGTTTGGGTATCATCGGCGCGAACATTCATCGAGGTTGGGCCGTCCGCTCTCACCTGCCCGCCGTGGTGGCCAGCCCCGAGTTCGAGCTGACCGCCGTCTGTACCACGCGCATGGAAAGCGCCGAAGAGTCCCGTGAAGCGTTCGGCGCCCGGCTCGCCTTCGACGACTACCGGAAAATGATCGAGCATCCCGAAATCGACGCCGTAGCAGTCAGCCTGCGCGTCCCCAACCACTATGACCCTACCATGGCCGCCATCAACGCCGGCAAGCACGTCTATACCGAGTGGCCCCTGGGCCGCACCACTGCCGAGGCTGAGGAGATGGCCCACCTGGCCCGGGAGAAAGGCGTCCGCAACATCGTCGGTTTGCAGGCCCGCGCCAATCCGGCGATGCTCTATTTGAGAGACTTGGTGGCCTCCGGCTATGTTGGCGAGGTGATGTCGTGCCACGTCCGCCGCATTTCCAGTGGATCCCTGGAACGCCAGTCCGACCGCACCTGGCAACGGGACGCCGAGCTGGGAGCCAACACCCTGACCATCCTCTTTGGACACACCATCGACGCGCTGCGGATGGTGGTCGGCGACTTCAGCCACGTTTCCACCGTCGTCAGCACCCAGGCGAACCAGTGGTACGAGACCGACACGGAGCAAATGGTGGACGTCACCTCACCAGACAATATCCTGGTCAGTGGACGCCTGAATAGTGGCGCGGTCGCTTCAACTCACGTCGCCAACAACCCCTGGTTCAACAGCGGTTTCCTCATGGAAATCTACGGGCGCGACGGGACTCTGGTCGCCACCTCAGACGAAACGCCTAACCATTTCGGCGTGCGCGTGCAGGGCGCCCAGGGCAGCGACACCTTGCAGGATCTGCCGGTTCCGCCCCAATACACCTGGGTTCTGGAGGGAATGCCCGGCGGCGCGGTGTACAACGTCGGCCAGATGTACTACGAGTTCGGCCGCGCCATCCGGGAAGGCGACGCCTGACAGCCCGATTTCGACGAAGCCGTGCGGGTGCATCGCCTCATCGACAAGATCCAGCAGGCGTCCGATGAGGGACGAGAGGTCGCCGTCGAGTAAGAGCGGTCGCGCTACCACTCAAAGCCCAGTTGGGCGTAACGGACGAACACTGTGCCAAAAGGATCGCCCAAAGGCCCGTTGGTCGCCAGAACCGCGATGGTATGGCGGTCGCCGGGCTGGGCGTTGCCGGTCACCTGAACGCGTTGGGAAACGTTAAATCCCTGTACGGTCCCCCGGTCCCGGTTGCATTCACCGTCGATCCAGATTTCTCCGTAGTCGTCCACGCAGGTTTCGAACTGCACCCGCATCCCGCTGGTGGACTGGCCGGCCACCGTGTCAGGGATGGTTATAGTGGTCCGATACCACGCGAAGGTGAACCCTCCGGAAACCCGCGCCGGCAGGTCGTCGCAAATTTCCCAGCCGGAATCGTCGTAATCCACAAGTCGCGCCGGACTACCCCCGGTAGCCTCCGCTACCAGTCCGCCGTTTTCTTCTCCCGGCACGTATCCCACGGCGTAACGCCAGACCGACCCCATTGTGGCTTGGCCCTCCGGCCCTCCGATGTTGATCGTGGCTCTTGGCATTTTAACCTACCTCCTGCCTGGTGAAATGATTTACGTCAGCCCATGGCGTTCCTTCCGCACACACGCTTACCGGTTGCCTCCGTAGCCCAGCCTGCCTCTGCTGGTTGGCATCAGCGTTTCGTTGACCGAGTCCACCGTGAACATCAAGATCTGAAGTGTAGTCGCTCCGATCAGGCAATTATCGTCTCCCTCTGGGCCGAAAATGACCGGGCAGATTCCGTCACGGTCGGCAATGCCGATACGAGCCTGGCCGCGTCCGTAAGTCACTTCACTACCGTCGGCAAGCACGTAATCGACCCGGGAGCGCGGTTCCAGATGGAGATACTCCAGCAGGGAAGCGGGGAACATGGAATCCGACGCTCCAGTGTCAACCAACGCCTCTACCTCTACTTGGTCCCCGCCGTACAGGTTTCCGATTGAAACGGTTGTTGAAAAGGTCCCCATGGAGATTACCCTCCGGTGGCACAGGCATTCCTGCCTGTGGAGGTCAACGCAAGTAAGAAAAGTTTGCGCCGCCATGGTACATCAATTTGTGCTTTAATGACGCCACACCCGGAGGTGGCGATTATGGTCCAGAGAAAAGGTACGGCCCTGTTAGTAGTGTACGCCGACGTCGACGTGGAACACGATGCCGAATTCAACGCCTGGTATAACGAGGAACACGTCCCGGAGCGGTTGAGCGCGCCGGGATTCCTGGCCGCCGCCCGCTACGAAGCCCTGCGCGGCGGCCCCCGTTACCTGGCGGTGTACGAACTGGATTCGGTGGACGCATTGCAGACACCCGAGTACCGGCACATGAGCGAGAACCCCACCGACTGGACGCGGCGGATGTCGCCCAACGTCGTGGGCCGGGGCACCCAGCGCCTGGTCTGCACCCAAATCTACCCGTCCGAAAGTGATCCGCACACCCTGGGACGGGGAATGGCGCCGGCTTTACAAATCGGGCGCATGGACGTCCCGGCCGACATCGAGGCCAAGTACAACGAGTACTACGACACCGTGCGCACTCCTGCCAACCTGAAAATACCGGGCTGCCTGCATGTGCGCCGTTATCACGTCGTCGATGGCTGGCCTAAATACCTCACCATGTACGAGTTCGAGCACGAAAAAGTCCCGGAAACCCTGGCGTGGGAAAACCAGCGCAAACAGGACACCATGCACGAATACATCGGAGGGACCTACGGACACGCCCACGGCTCGCCCGGCGTGTACCGCCGCATCCTGCCGCCCCGGGCGTTTTAGGAGCAAATCCCATGCCTCGCCAACTAACGTTGCAGGAAACCCACGAGTTTTTGGACAGTAAACCCGGTTGGATCGTGCTCACGACCATCGGCCCGGATGGGTTCCCCCACTCCGTGCCGCTGGGGTATTTCCGCCTGGACGACGAAATCCTGATGGGCGTGCGGGCCAACACCCTGAAGCTGCGCAACATCCAGCACAACCCCAAAGTCAGCCTGGTGCTGGAGACCGGCAGCACCATGGCCGACATCAAGGGATTGATGGTGCAGGGAACGGCTACGGTGCACACCGAACCGGACGACCTGCTGCATTACGCCCGCGAGGCGGCCAAACGGCGTGGGGTGCCGGAGGAGGAACTACCCACCGAACCTCGCCCCGGAGCCGCTTACATCAGGGTCACCCCACACCGGCTGAGGTCCTGGGATTATTCCGATGATCCACCCCGAAGGCGCCGGTAGGGTCCGCCTAACGGGGCATATGGCGGTTCACCCACTCGAGCTCCTCATCCGCTGCATCAAAATAGGCGAAGCGATGGAAGAGCTTGGTTCCGCCTCTGGTTGACCGCGCTTCGTTGCGCCTGGCCGTCGTGCCGGGCGCATCTACCTCCAGCGCGGCAGGATCAATCAGTACCCCATAGTGATCGAAAGCGGATTCCAGCGACACGAACCCGTCTTTCACGTCGTCCAACACCCGGTCCGGGTCCCGTTCCAGGGGGTCACCCCATCCGCCTCCTCCCGCGGTGTAGATGCGCACCAGGTCCCCGCGCTTCCAATGGTTGTCGTCGGAGAACGCCCTGATTTCGCGCTCGGCGGGCGTCCCCGGATTCAACACCACTCGGGAAAGTCCACCGCCCATGCCGCCGGCGACGCCCCAAGCTGGGAAGCGGTTGTTTTCGACCCGCAAGCCGAAAGTCCCTTCTTCCGCCAGCAGCCGCACGTCTCTGATCACCCCGCAACCGCCTCGGTACTTGCCCGGTCCACCGGAATCCGGCGCAATGGCATAACGTTCCAAACGCAGCGGGTATTCCATCTCCATGAACTCGCCGGGGTAGTTTTCGTTGTGGCGCTGGTAGATCGCGTCCAGGCCGTCCCCGAAAGGCCGGGCGCCGTGGCCCACCGCGATGCCGTCGGTGCATAGCAGCCAGTTTCCGGTCTCCGCCTCTTTCATGCGCCAGTAGGCGATCACGTACACTGCCGCCGCCGCCATCACGTTGCCGTCCGTGGCCTGGGCCAGCACGGCGCGGACCGCGCTCTTCAGCTTGGTGAAAGTGTGCGCCCGGCAGCCCAGAGCCGCCGGCCACTCCGGGTTGAGGATGCTCCCGGAGCGGAGCAGCACGTCGTCTATGCCCGCCAGCAATCCGTGATTGGCCAGCAGCGACGTGTCGAACTGATGGAAGTACTGCCCAAAGTACGCTTTCAGCGCGCCGTCGCTGGCAATGAAGTTTATCGAACCGTCGGCCTGATCGTCGCTGTGGGTGGCATCCAGGAGGATCTCGTCTCCTCGCCGCCTGAGGCTCAGGTGGAAGGAATGCCACCCCTCGCCGACCCCGGCATGGTCCATATAGTCGCGGACGGAATAGTCGCCTTCCGGTATCATTTCCAGGGTTTTATCCCTTACCATTCGTGCAGTGTCCCCTTGGTCCTGCGCGATTGCTGCTTGCATGGTGTCCTTGCCGAACCGCTCGAACATCTCCAGCAGCCGGTCCTGGGCGCGACTGGCCGCCGCCATCAGGGCCCGGGCATCCCCTTCCAGCAAGTCGGGATACCGGGAATTGCGGAGAATGATGCGATACGCTTCGTCGTTGAGCTTGCCGCCATCAACGATCTTGATGGGTGGAACCAGCGTGCCGTCGTGGAAAATCTCCGTATTTGCCGGGCCGATGCTGCCGGGGCGCGAACCACCCAGATCCCAGAAATGGGCGAAGGAATGGCAGTAGGCAACCACTTCGGCGTCGAAAAATACCGGCGCGATGAACACCATATCGGGAGTGTGGGTGATGCTCCCCTGAGACAGATAGGGATCGTTGTACCAGTAGAGGTCGCCTGGGCGCATCGACTCGACGGGGTAATATTCCCAGACGCAGCCCAGTATGTCGCTGCCCATGGTGTCGCCGTAAATTTCCTGACCATCGGTGTCTAGGAAACTTACGGTGTAATCCTTCTTTTCCCGGATAAACGCCGACATCGCCGTGCGCTCGATGATGAGCTCGCACTCGAGACGGGCGGCCCGCAGGGAACCCCGGATCAATTGGCGCGTCACTGGGTCAACCGGCGGGAAAGATAGGTCTGACCGCGCCTTGTTCCTAGGGACTTTGGATACGGCTGTTGTCATCTTTCGCTCTCCTCGGCGCTCATGATGCAATTCCCAAATTGGTCAACCCGCGCGACCCAGCCCGGATTGATCACTACGGTGGCGTCCGTGCCCTCCAGAATTGCCGGGCCGGCGACCTTTGCTCCCGGGTTGAGCGCGACTCGCCCATAGATAGGGCACAAATCGGACGCTCCCCATTCATCAAAATAGACCTGACGCCGTCCAACGATGCCGCCGTCCGAATTTACGGAACGCGTGGGTATGGCCGGCATCCTGACGGCGCCCAACTGCCCGGAGGCAGTGACCCGCAGTGTCACGATCTCCACCGGCTGATCGAGGGAAAACCCGTAGAGTTGCCGGTGCTGGCTATGAAATTCGCCCAGCATTTCGGTCAATCCCTCTTCGTTCACCACTGCGCGGCGATAAGGGACAGTCAACTCCGAGCCTTGATGGGCGTAGCGGAGGTCGGCAGACCGCAGCAGGGCATGGCTGTCACCCGGCGCGCCTTCCCCTTGCAGCCAGTCCCTCCCCTCTCGTTCCAGGTTCGCATAGATCGCCGCCATTCCGTCAAGGTCATAATGCGGCGCCTGCTGGAGGAATGTCCGGGCGTAATCGTTCTTGAAGTCTGCCACCAGCAGACCGTAGGCGGAGGCAATGCCGGGATGCGGCGGCACCACCACGGTTCGGATGCCAAGCAAGTTCGCGACGTCGATGGCGTGCATCGGTCCCGCGCCTCCGTAAGCCACCAAGGCGAAATCCCTGGGGTCGTAACCCCGTTCCACGCTGATGTTTCGGATCGCGCCCACCATGGCATTGTTGGCAATCCTCAACACCCCGCTGGCGGCTTGCGCTACCTCCAGTCCCAGGGGGCGCGCGACGGAACCCCGTATCGCCGCGTCGGCCAGGTCCCGGTCCAGGGATAACTGCCCTCCCGCGATATTTTCGCCGATCCGACCCAGGACCAGGTTCGCGTCGGTTACGGTGGGTCGGATGCCGCCTTTCCCGTAGCAGGCCGGCCCGGGATCGGCTCCCGCGCTGGCCGGGCCCACGTTAAGGCTGCCGTAGGGCGACACGTCCGCGATGCTGCCCCCGCCGCAGCCGATGGTGGCGATGTCGAGCATGGGCAATTGCACCGGCCATTCCCCCAACTTGCCATTCAAGGTCAGGCCGGGTTGTCGTTTCTGCAGCAGCGAGACGTCGGTGCTGGTGCCGCCCATGTCGAAGGAGATGCAGTGTTCGACTCCGGTGGCCTCTGCGATCTGGGTGGTGGCCATCACGCCGGCGGCGGGGCCGGACAGCGCGGTAGATACCGGCTGCTGCACCGCCGTATCCGCGCCGATGAGGCCCCCGTTGGATTTCATGATGGAGAACGAACCCCGAGCGCCGAAGGCATCCAGCGAACGCTTGAGGTTGTTAATGTATCGGCTCACCCGGGGCGTGACGTAGGCGTTCAGCACGGTGGTGATGGCCCGCTCGTACTCCCGATATACGGGCAAAACTTCCGAGGACAGGGACACGGCGACGCCGGGAAATTCCTCTTGCAGAATCTCCCTGGCCCGTCTCTCGTGCGTCGGGTTGGCGTACGAATGCATGAAGGCCACGGCGACGGCGGCGATTTTTTCGCCAGCAAAGTGGCGGGCCGCGGCGCGCACCGCCTCCTCATCCAGAGGAGCGAGAATAGCCCCGTCGAAGGCAGTGCGCTCATCTACTTCAAGGCAGTTGCGCGGTGGTACGGGTCGTTGCGGTTTCACCCAGGTGTTGGGGTTGGCCAGACGGGGCGTGCCGTGGCGGGCGATTTCCAGTACGTACCGGAAACCCTCGGTAACCACCAGGCCAACGGACGCGCCCCGGTTCTCCAGCACCGCGTTGGTGGCGATGGTGGTGCCGTGGAAGACATGAGCCACGTCCCCGGGATTGACGCCATTCGCCCGCAGGATTTCGGCCAGACCGCGCATGAACCCGACCGAGGGGTCATCCGGGGTGGACGGCGTCTTGTGGACCCACTGCGCGTTGGTCGCCAGATCGCACAGCACGATGTCGGTGAACGTGCCACCGACATCAACCGCTACAGAATAGGAAGGCATGATCCGCTACACTCCTTGCCGAACTGCTCAGAGCAGTGCGACAGCGACCATGGTGATCAAGACGAGAGCGAGCCCTGTACTGAGCAGTGTTGTGCAACCGCAGCCTGACAGAAAGCCCGCAAGTCCGGTTGGTTTAGGTTCCGGGCCTACCTCGAGGCATTTTTCACAGGTCACGTCATCCCAGTGGTATGAGACGGTGATATTGCCCTGCAATCCGCATCTGCTGTAGGTTTGTTGCGGTACTACGCCTATTTCCATAGCGTGTATCACGTCAGCCATTTCGTTCAGCCCGCAAGCAGGTCAGTGTACGTGACGATGCCAGTGAGATCATCTCCATCCATGACCAGGACGTAACCACAGTTGGCAATGGTTTTGGTTGCCTCTCTCAGTGGAGTCCCTTTCGAGAGAGGGATAGCATCTTCGGAGAAGTCGTTCACCGCCTCTGCATCTGCCTTGAATATAAACCCAACAGCGATGCTTTTCCAGGTGACGACGTATTTTGTCGAGCCGTCAGAGGCTTTCAGTGGGATTTGTGAGTAATCGCCTTTCCACATTAGATCAGCAACTTCTGCTACGGTGTCGCTTTCTTCGGCGGTAACGAGATGTTGGCCCGCAGGGATCAAGTCGCCAAGCGTTCGTTTCTCTTCGCTCATGTTAGTGCGCTAGCTCCTTTCGTGTTATTTCGCTTTCTGGATGTTATCAAGAGAACAAAGCCGCAATCCGCTCCCCAACGATATGGTCTTCTCCCTCGTTCAGCCCGAACATGTGGATGGTGATGAAGTCCTCGCCGTCCCGAACCCTGGTCCAGATCGGCGGGTCGCCGCCCATGAGTCGATCCCGCAGGTCGTAGATGTCGAAACCCGCCACGGCGGGGTCAACCCGCAGGTTGACGCCGTAAGGCTGGTGCCCGATGATATTGTCAATCAGTTCGGCGCGAAGCCCTTGAGCTCCAGCGACAGCGCTCAGTATGGTTCGGCTCCGGCGCTCGCAATCGGCCAGTCGGTCTTCATGGTTCATGGTCATCCAATGCTGGACGGCGGCGACCGCGCCGATCATCTCCTGGCGGTCAACCTTCTGGGGCCGCCCGACGCCGCGCACGCGCCGGCCTTCGTAACTGGCGAAGGCCTGCAGGCCAATCTTGCGAATCATGTCGGGGGAACCCAACGCCAACCCGGTGGATTGGGGCGCGCCCATATATTTTGCGGCGATGCACTGGAAATCCGCGCCCATCCTCACGTATTTGCCGAAGTTTTCCAGCGGGTAAATCTGTCCGGCGGCGTCCACCGTCACCAACACGTCGCGGGCATGGGCGATGGCGATGGTTTCCTCCAGGGACAACGCATCCGGGTCGTGCTCCTGTTCCACCGCATAATAGTGAACGGCGGCGGTGTTGGGGCCGATGGCGTTTTCCAGATCCTCAGCAGTGGTGCGCTCTTCCGAACCGAACATCACCAGCTTCGCCCCGGCCAGTTCCAGACAACGGTCGTACCAGTAGCGTTGACGCGTCTGGATCAGGATTTCGTTTTTCATCCCCTCAGTATTGGGCAACTGCTGGATCCTGTCGTCATCGTCGCCGGCCATGGCGGCAGCGGTAGCCAGCATCAATGCGGACCCCGCGCCGGACGTGATATAAGCTGCCGGCACGTCCACCATCCTGGCGATGGCTGCGCCGGCTTTTTCCTGCAAATCCATCAGGGGTATGTAGGCGCCGTCGGCCCGCGCCATGGCCTCCCGCACTTCGGGTATGGGCGTGGATCCACCCAACATCGTGACGCTCCCGGTAGCGTTGATGACCGGCGTCGCGCCCAATTCTTTGTAGATTTCGCCCCAATCGGCGGTGGTCATAATGCGGCTCCTTTTGTTGGCGAGAATGTTCTATCGGTAGCGCGGCTGGATTGGACCGTCGCTGCCCTCCGGCGGCACGGCCCAGGAGTTTTCGCCAGTCAGCCTGGCGATTTCGTCATAGATCCGGCTCAGGTCGTCGGTGACGCGGTTGGCCATATCGGCGTAGTCGTGAATGGGAGTGAGCAGCGGGCCGTAGCGGCTACCGCCGGCAAAGTTGTTCAGTTGCGGCAGGTCGCTGACGGGCTGCCATCGCAGGTTGGTGTCGTTGGCGCGTATCTGCGCCAGCAGACGGTCAAGTTCGTGAACGTGGAGATATTCGTACCCCTGCGCCGAAACCAGGGCCTTCATCGCGTGTTCCAACGCCTGGTGCGCGTTGTACACGGTAACTTTGTTGGCCATGCCAGCATCCAGCATAAGGTTCATGGCATCGTAGTACATATTGGCGTCGTTGATGCGTAGTGCGCGTTCCATAGCCTCGTCGCTGTAATCAGGGTCGTCGTCCGCGTCGTTGTCGGGAAAATCGTCCGGGTTACGGGACATTGCGATACCTTCCCGACGGGCAAACCGCGCGACGTGGTTCAAGGTGTGGACGCTTTTCCGCTCGTATTCGGCCCGCGACAGATAAACGAAGTCAATGTCAACACCGTCCTGATAGGCCAGCCGGGCCAGTTCCCTGGCAGTCTGCTGAATGTCTCCCATCCGCCGTTTCAATTCGGAAAGCTCCGGCTCAATAATCATCAGGTCAATGTCGGAACGTTCCGTCCAGTCCGCCCGCGCCCGCGAGCCAAACAGGATGACGCACTCAAGGTCAAAAACGTCTCGCAACGCCTTGGCGACGCGCAATGCCCTGGCGTCTGCTCCGGTGCTGAAGCTGACGGATGCAGCTTGTAAGATGTCCGCAACTCGGGTAGTCATGCGACCATTTTATCAGCGACGGCTGTTCTATTCCCCGGTAAAGTTCGGCGCCCGCCGCTCCCGGAACGACGCGGCGGCCTCCTCCACGTCGTGAGGAGCGCGCCGGGCGAATACGATGCTATGCGTCTCGTATCGCAGCTGGTCTTCCAGGGTAGCGTCCAGGCTCCGTTGCAATGCCCGCCGCGACATCTGCATGGCCACCGGAGGCCAGAATGCGATCTGCTCCGCCAGTTCCTTGGCATCGTCCAGCAGTTTATCGGAGGTGGTCAGCCGGTCCAGCAGGCCCAAACGATAGGACTCGTCCGCGTCAACACTCCGGCTGGTGAACACCAGATCAAAAGCCCGGCTGGTGCCCACTATCCGGGGCAGAAAGTATGACAGCCCGGAGTCTGGACTCAGGCTGCGCTCAATGAACACGGTCTTGAAGCGTGTGTTTTCGCACCCCACGCGCATATCACAGGCCAAAGCCAGTCCCATGCCGGCCCCGGCGGCCACGCCGTTGACGGCGGCGATAGTGGGTTTGTCCAACTCGCGATATACCATTAGCGCCTGCCGGCCCACCCAGTTGTATTCATCCAACCGCTCCCCTCGCGTCGGGTTCTCCGAGTTGGGCCGGCTTCCGGTGAGGTCGGCCCCGGAGCAGAAACCGCGCCCGGCTCCGGTGAAGATGACCACCCGCACGGTGTCGTCGTCCCGCAACTCCCGGCAGGCCGCCATCATTTCCAGGTGCAATTCGCGGTCAATGGCGTTGAGCTTCTCCGGGCGGTTCAGGGTGACGACGGCGATCTGGCCGTCTCGGTCCAACGTCAGGTTTTGATAGGACATTTCACTTCACCGCCAGCATATCGCAGGCCAGGCCGAGCATGATCTTGGTGCCGCTAACGAGGCTCTTGATGCCGATGGACTCGTTGGTGCCATGGGTGAAGTTCAGCATAGGATCGTCGTCAGGATGGGAGCCGGAGAAGCCGTAGGTCACAGTACCTAAGGGGCGCGTGAAACGGGAGTCGGTGAAGCCGTTGCTGATGGCCGGCACCCACTGGATGTTGTCCCGTTGCAGCGCCTGGGCCGTAACCCGCTGGATGCTTTGGGAGAGCGGGGACTCGAAGGGCGAAGAGTTGGGCCGGGCCATGTAGTCGATCTCGTAGGACACGCCGGGTATTTCCGCCAAGACTTCGTCCAGTTGTTGTCGCACGTAATCGTCGTCCTGGTGCGGCAAGGTGCGCACGTCACAGGTGAGCCGTATGGACTCGGGAACGCTGTTGGATTTGATGCCGCCGCGTACCATGGTGGGCGTCAGCGTCATGCGGGACAGCGCCCGCAGCATGGAGGCGAAACGAGGGTTGTCCGTCTCCAGTTCGGAAATGATGGCGTCCACGTTCTCAGGCGATGGCTTGTGTTCAATGGCGAAGGTGGACAGGTGATCGAAAATGTCGCCCGAAGTATCCCGGTCGGCCTCAAACCCTTCGATGGACGTGAGGGCGCGGCTCAGCCGATACAGCGCGTTCGTGCCCTGCCAGGGCACCGATGCGTGAGAGCTGGTTCCCTTCACGTCAATTTCCACTTGCAACCGCCCCTTTTCGCCCACGCCCAGCACGTAAGTCAACGCGCCGGCCGCCTGGATGGGCGTGCCGCCGCCTTCGTTAACGGCGAAAGGAGCCGCCAACTTTTCCGGGTAGTTGTCGGCCAACCAGCCAAACCCATATCGCCCGCCGTGTTCTTCGTCGGCGCCGGCGGCCAGGATCAGCCCGTCTTCCAGCTCGATCCCGTTGCGCCTCAGGATACGGACCGCCATCAACTGTGCGGTCAGCAAACCCTTGCAGTCCGAAGCGCCGCGCCCGAAAATCCGGTCGTCAGCAATGGTCGCGCTGAAGGGCGGGAACCGCCACTTAGTATCGTCTTCCACCGGCACCACGTCGGTGTGGGACATGAACATCAGTCCCGCCTGGCCCGATCTCCCCTCCAGCCGCGCAATAAGGTTGCCGCGATTTGGGGCGGATTCCAGGATTTCCGACTCTATGCCGTCCTCCCGTAGGAAGTCCCGCGCCAACTCGCACACGGGCGTCTCGTCGCCGGTGGGCATAAAACCCGTGTTGACCGAAGGGATGCGAACCAGCGCCTGCTCCAGCGCGATGATGTCGTCCCGCGCCTCGTCAACCTGACGGAAAAGTTCTTCAAGGTTCGGCATAGCCTGTCCCCTCCTGCGGTCAATTGGTACTGTGCCGCTGCGAGTGTAAGCAGGGGCCGGGAACGTGTCAACGCGGCGGGTCTTCCAGCCGTAGTGGCTAGGATGCCGGCGCCCTCCCCGCCGACAACCCGTGCCGCATCGCCAATCCCGCCATGCACAGGGAAAGGGAAGCGAAGCTGACGATAGCCAGCGAGAGGCGAAGGTCGCCGGTTACCTCTTGCAACGCGCCGGTGGCCAGAGGCCCGAGGGTGATGCCCGCTGAACTCGCCATCTGCATGAACGCCAGGGCGACGGCGACTTCCCGGGGACGTATCCCCGGCAGGTGGAACGGCACGGAATACAGGACCGGCCAGAATCCCCAGGCGACGCCATTCAGAAACGTCAGGGCCAGCAGGATCGGCAAGGAGCCGGTCAGAGTCATCGCCATGAAAGTGATGGCCATCACCGCCCCAGTGGTCAGCAGAATCGTGCGACCCTGGTCGGACACCATCACCACCCAACCGAAGCCTAAACCGCATACTCCGCCCATGAAGATGCCCAGGGCAAGAATCCCACCGGACCAGACCAGCGGCATCTGATAGCTGTCCAGCATCAACGTGGGATAGAAGCTGAGGAAACCGGACCAGGACGCCGTCGCCCCCACAAAGCCCAGGCCGCCGATCCAGAGGTCGCGGTAACGCAACGTGCCTTTCAGCACGCTGGCATCCTGGGCGGCCAGTCGTTGACGGTACTCCGTCGTCACCCGTTCCCTGCCGAAGATCACCCACAGGCCGGTCATCACCGCGAAAAGCGCAACAAACGTGAGCAGCGTGGCGCGCCAATCGTCGCCCAGCGCGATCAGAATGAAAGACGAGGCCGCCACTCCGCCGCCCACCACCAGGCCGAACATGGCGTTGGAGATGCTGTTGACCAGCACTACCTGTCGGGCCGGAAACCATTGCTGCGTCAGAAAGGCCCGGGCCGGCTGGCGGGCAATCACGCTGACCCCGAAAGCCATCCGCCCCAGCACCAGGATCACAAAGCCGGGAGCGAGGGCTTGGGCCAGTAGAAACAGCGTTCCCAACGCCATCGTTACGGTGGTCAGGGCCTTGGGCGCGAACCGGGAGGTCCACCAACCCATGGGGATGGCGAGCGCGAAGTTGCCCCAGTAAGCGGCCGAGCCGAGCATCCCCTGCTCAAAGGGAGATAGCTGCAGCTCCTCGCTGATTGCCGGCAGCAGGATGCCGATGGTGGACGTAATCATGAAACCGGAAACGCTGGCCGTGAGCCAGATGCCCATGACCACCCACCGGTAGGACGAAAACTCCTCGGTGGAATCTGCTGCTGGAACGGTTGCCATTGATTAGTGCTATGAACCGTGATCCGAGTTGCGGCAGTGTATGCGTCCGCTCCGGCCGCAGTCAATGTGACAGGTCTCGGATAAGACGGGATTGTTCAAGGGATTTGTCCAGAGTGATGGCACAGGGTTGACGCAATATGTATAATGCACGAATACAATGGCAACGTGCAGACGGTGTAGATTGGAAAATTTGCGTATTGCGACGCGACTACACCTGAGGAGGGACGCTTTATGCCTACTGAAATTGGCCGGCTGATTACAGCCATGGTTACGCCATTTGACGACGAGGGGCAGGTAGATTACGCGCAGGCCAAGCGTCTTGCCCAGGCTCTGCTGGACTCCGGTTCCGACGGTTTGGTGGTCACCGGCACCACTGGCGAGGGACCGGCGCTGTCCATGGCGGAAAAACTCCAACTGTATGGTGAGATCAAAGATGCCATCGGCGACCGCGGGGCCGTTATCGCCGGCACCAGCGACAACAACACCCTGGCGTCCGTCGAGTTGAGCCGAGAGGCAGAGAAAGTAGGAGCGGATGCCCTCCTGCTCACCGTGCCCGCATACAACAAACCACCTCAGGAGGGGTTGTTCCAGCATTTCCGTGTCCTCGCCGAGTGCACCAATCTGCCGGGAATGCTCTACAACGTTCCCAGCCGCACCAGTCTGAACATGACCAACGACACCACGGTGCGCCTGTCCCAGATTGAAAACATCATCGGCATCAAAGAAGCCAGCAGCGACCCGGTGCAGATTGCCAAGGTCATCCGCGACACCCCCGATGACTTCCGCGTCTGGTCCGGCAATGACGACGAAACTTTCAGCATCATGTCCATGGGCGGATACGGCGTCGTCAGCGTCGCCGCGCATCTGGTGGGCGACCAGATCCGGCAAATGATCGGTCTTACCCTGGAAGGCGACGTGGAGGCCGCCGGGGCTGAACACCTGCGGCTGCTCGATATGTTCAAAGGACTCTTCATCGTGTCCAACCCCATCCCGGTGAAATACGGCCTGAATAGAGCCGGATTCAACGTTGGAGATCCGAGATTGCCCCTCGTGCCGCCCGACGAACGGACTGCCGCTCAATTGGATGAACTCCTGGACCGCTACGAAATCGACATTTCCGCGCCGGCCGACTGAGCAGGCCGGCGCAAAAGTCTCACTCATCGATAGGGGCGTCACCGTTCGCTAACGTACCCCATAAATCCCTTCCCCGTATAGCCAACGGATATATTCCAATCAGGTGTACGTTGCCCTTGCGATTGTAAGGAGTATCGAAATGGCGCTAAGAACAGTTATCTTCGTTGACGGGCAAAATTTCCGGCACAATCTTCGTGACTTTCACTTTCGCTCCGATCCACCCCATCCCAACAATCCCGAGTATCGGCTTGACGAAAAGCATTTCAGGTGGCAGGAATTCTTCCAGGATGCCCTTACCAAGTTCGACGACATAACCGGTTGGGATCATCAGTTGATCCGCGTCTATTGGTACTACGCTGAAAACATCACGCCCTGGTCTCCTAACGTGTGGCGCGCCCAGCGTATCGTCGATGACTACGGAATGCGGATGCCGGAACTGACTACCGAGCTGGTGATAGCGAAGGCCCAGGATTGGTACGAGCACGAGTTTCGCCGCTTCCACCAACTCCGCAAGTCGGTGTTCGAGGAGATCCAGCAGAACACCAACTTCCTGGAGTTCAAATACGTCGGCCAGTATGTGGTGCAGCCCTTCCGGCCCTATCGCCTGGAATACGATTACGACGGCAACATCAACTTCCAGGGGACGCAGGTCGGTGAAAAGGGTGTGGACATCGGCATCGCCGTGGACATGATTTCCAAGATGGACAGCTTTGACGTGGCCGTCCTGGTCTCTGGAGACAGCGACTTCTTCCCGGTGGTGCGCTACCTCAAGGACAAATTGAAGTACGTGTACCACTTCTCCGTTGGCCGGGGAGTGGGGCAGGACACACAATACTTCTCTCCGGCATTGCGGGGGGTCGTGGATTGCTTCCAGGGGTTCGATGAGTTGGAGTTGCTCAGCAACTACATCAATGAGCACGCCGGGATTCCACCGGCCATCATGGACACGATCAATCTTCGCGCCGCTGAGCTGGAACGCATCCTTGACGATGAAGAGATGAGCTACCGGAACGCGCCGGATCCGGATACCGCGTTGATCCCAAGAAGGTAAGGGCCGGCGGGAAAAGCCCGCCCCTTCCATCACAACGTATTTATAGCTCTACCCGGTGACGGGCGCAGCGCGTCGGCATAATCTCCGCGATACGATTCTGGCAGCAATGCCGCGATCCGCTCCATCACCATATCGGTCACCGAGGTTAACAGGGGCTTGGTGATCGGGCCTTCAACGAAGGGCGGCGTGAAGGGCGTTCCGATGTTCACCTGCCAACTGGCCAGGGGAACCGGCATATGCCAAGAAGCGAACTTCTCCGTCCCGGCTATGCCCACCGGCAAAATCGGAGCCTGAGTTTTCAGGGCCAGCCACGCCAGGCCGGTTCGCCCGCGCTGCAACTGTGCCGTGGGGCTGATCCGGCCCTCCGGGAACATCAGGATGGCCTTGTCTTCCTGCAAGGCCGCCAAAGCGTACCTTAGCGCCTCGCCGCCGCCCCGCGCCCGGTCCAGCGGCACCGCGCCGACCGCGTTGCAGTAGAAGCGGCCAAGGGGCTTTTCCCAAAGCTCTTTCTTCGCCAGGAACACCACCTGCCGGGGCAACGCCACCACCAACGTTCCGGCGTCGTTCAGCGACAGGTGATTGCTGGCGACCAGCAATGGGCCATATGGCGGCATGGCTTCCTGACCGGTGACGGTGAGCCGGCCGGTCACCGACCACATCATCTGCCCAAAACGGCGGCTGGGTTTGTACAGCCACGCCATACTGTCACTCCCGCAATGCCGGCGCCCGCGCATTGCCGTTTTTCCCGGCGTTGATAGCGGCCACAACGGCCGCAATCGTCTCTTCCAGGCTGATCCCGTCGGTCTTGATCACGGTTGCCCCATCGGCGACCAGCAGCGGCGAATCCGCCCGCCCCATATCCAATTCATCACGACGCAAAGTATCAGCGAGGACCTGCTCGTAATTAATCGATACGGAAGATTCCTGCATCTGATCGAACCGGCGGCGGGCACGCTCTTCGGCAGAAGCGTCAATATAGAGCTTGACGGTGGCGCCGGGCACGACCACCGAACCAATGTCACGCCCCACCATCACGATCCCGCCGCCGGCGGCGATGGCCCGTTGCTGTCGTACCAGGGCGGTACGCACCGCCGACACCGCCGCTACGGTTGATACACTCCGATTGACCTCATCGGAGACCAGGGCGCCGCCTAACTGGTGCCCGTCGATGGAGATCGCCGCGGTTCCCTGAACATCTGCCGCCACGTCCATTTGGCAGCCCTCGGCCAGGCTGCCAATCGCCAAAGAGTCCCCTATCGGAACGTCCCGATGCAACGCCAGCCAGGTTACGGCGCGGTACATCACTCCGGTATCGAGGAAACGCAATCCCAGCGCGTCGGCTGCCGCCTTGCCAACGGAACTCTTGCCCGAAGCCACCGGCCCGTCGATGGCTACCACAAGGCTTTCGGCATCGGTTTTCCGACGATCAGCTTCCATGATGGGATTATATCATCGGTCCGTCGGGAACTCCGTTTTCACCCACAATGCCGTCCCGTCGCTGATGAATTCAACTGTCCCATCTCGGGCAGTGAGAAAGACTTTGCCAGCGTCCACTTCCTCCTCTAAACGCCGGATGACTTCCGGGCTGGGGTGTCCGTAGCGATTCTCCCGGCCCGCCGAGATTACCGCGCTCTCCGGCGCAACGCTGCGCACAAAACCCGATGATGTTGACGACCGGCTCCCGTGGTGGCCAACCTTGAGCACGTTGGATTTCAATGCCGGTCCCATGGTCGCCGCCAGGAATCGCTCGGCATCCTGTTCCACGTCGCCGGTAAGCAGAAAGGAAACCTCCCCATAGGTCAGACGCATCACCGTGCTGAGGTTGTTGGCGCTTTTTTCCACCCCCGCCGGCAGCCCGTCCGCCGGCGGATACAGCACCTCCAAAAAGACCTGATCCCCGAGCCTGATGTTGTGACCTTCCTTCACCATCGCAACGGGATGACCATGTCTATCCAGTACGCTTCGCCACTGCGGATGGAGAACGGAGTCGGGAGTGTCGGCGCTTTGCAGCACGACATTCGCATCATATCGATCCAATACGCCGATCAAGCCGCCAACGTGGTCGCTGTCCAGGTGCGTGGCGGCCACCACGTCCAGCGTCCTGTCGCCCGCTGGCAAAAGCGATCCCAAGGCCGAAAGAATTGCCGTCGGATCCGGTCCGCCGTCCACCAGCATTTGCCGTCCGTCCGGCGTCATCACCAGAATGGCATCTCCCTGGCCGATATCCAGGACGTACACGTGGAGGCGGCCGTCCGCCCGTGACCCGGACAACTGGATAGCAAAAAGCAGAACCGTAAGCGCCGCCACCGGCACTACGGCGACCAGGAGTCGGGCGAGACCACCAGGCCGCCAGGTCGGGCCACGTCGCCAGTCGCTGGCGGCCCGCCTCACCTGAGGCACAGACAGCAGCGCTACCAGCATCCCCCAACCGATGTACCATGCAATCGCCACCGGGGGAGTCAGCCAGGGCGCGGGGATCAGGACCGCCGGCATAGCGTCAGCTACCCATATCAGCCAGGCCAACGGCCCCCAGGTCAGCGTGCCAACCGCCGCCGCCAATGGCGTCGCCAATTGCCCGATGATGGCCGTCGCAGCGGAACCCACCAGGGCCAGCGGCATCGCCGGCATCGCCAATATCGTGGCGGGAACGCTCATCAGGGGTATCGACCCGAAGTGCATCGCCACCAGGGGCACCGTCGCCACGGTGGTGAAGGTGGAGATAACCGCGGACGCAATCAACAGGGTGATCCCGTAACCGAACCACCGCGCCATGGCAGAACCGGAAGCGGCAAGGGATCCGCCAATCGTGCCGGACAGCACGGTTATCAGCGGCAGCGCCACCAACACGCCGGCCATTGCCGTGAAACTGAGTTGGAACGACAGGTTGCCCAGGATCGCCGGCTGCGCCCCCACCATCACCGTTGCGGCCAGCAGCAGAGCCGTGACGCTGCGCATACCGCGCCCCAGCATGATCTGTGTCAACGCCAGGCTTCCCATGATGGACGCTCGCACCACGGGCGGGTCGAAGCCGGATAGCGCTGCGTAAGTCCATACCGTCAAGGCCGCCAGCGCGACCGCCAAAGGAGTGCCCCGGCCCACTGCTGCCGACGCCGCCGCAAGACTCAGCGCCATCACAATCCCGACGTGAAGGCCGGAAATCGCCAGCAGATGGGCCATTCCCGCGGTGCGAAAGGAATCTTTCACGGCCTCGGGAAGTTCTCCTCTAATACCCAGCAACAGGGCTTGTGCCAAAGCGGATTGCGGCGCTGAGATGCCCCTCTGCAAAGCGCCCGCCAGCCGGCTCCTGACCGAGTGCAGAACTGCTGTCGGTCTTTCAATCCGAGCCGCGCCCAGAAACTCGGATTCCTGGACCCACATCACCGCCGAGATCCGCCGCGATGCCAGCCACGCGGCGTAGTCGAAATCTCCGATTGGCTCAGGATGTTCCACCCGGCCGGACACCAGCAGAGTGTCTCCGGGACGCAAATGGGGCAAGCTTCGTTGGTACACCAGGTCCGGCGGGGGCAGGGTGTACACCAACAGGTTAGCGCCGTCGGGAATGCTCCCATCCGCCTCCGGCGGACCGCCATCAGCAGGCAGCACGCGGGCGGAGAACCGGTAGCCGCTCCGGACCGGAACCGGCGCATCCGTGATCAACAACACAACCTCACTCGCCGGGCCCTCGGGTACGATGGGCAACTCCAGGGGCACCCCCGAGTGGCCGCGCCAGATCCCCAGGAGCAGGGCAGCCGCCAGGATCAAGGGGCCGGTGGGCAGGCGCAAAGCCCGCAGTCCTACCGCGACGGCGCAGCCGGCCAGAGCCAGTATCAAAAGCGGCCAGGATGAATGCAGTGTTACTTCTGACCACAGCGCCAGTCCGACACCGGCCACCATCGCCGCCAACGTGAGTTCGGGGAATATTCGCATCGCGAACGCCCAATCGGACCTTCATGCCAGGCATCACCGCCGGCCGGCCAAGCGGTCGGGGCTGAATGCGAACGCGGTCACCCCCGGTTACCGATCATCCACGGCGATCATGTCGGCAATACGCTGGTAGATGCCGTCGCCGATCCCGGATACAGCCTTGATGTCTTCGGCGACGACGAATGGCCCCATCTGCTCACGGTGCGCCACGATGGACTCTGCACGCACCGTGCCGATACCCGGAAGGGTTTCCAGGCACTCGGCGGTGGCGGCATTGATGTTAATTGGGACCATGCAGGGATTCGCCGTCGGAAGCGTCTCACTCACCGCGATCTGCTCCCTGCCGGGAGGCGGCGCGTCGGGTTCCGTATCATCGACGGACGGGATCTTGTAATGCGCGGCGTCGGTGAGGCGGGACGCCAAATTGATGCGGTCAAGGTCGGCATCGTCGGTTGGGCCGCCGGCCAACGTCAACACATCGTGCAGCCGTTGATCCGAGGTCGCCGAGTAAACCCCCGGATTGACCACAGCGCCGGTGATGTACACAGCGATTTCCGTGGCAGCAGATACGGTTCCGTCCAAGCCAACTTGTGTCGATTGGGCGGTTGCCGGCGGTGTGCCCTCCACCACTTCCTCAGTCGGAGGGATAATCTGCACCGCCGCGTCCGGCGGCCCGTCACCGCTTCTGCCCAGCGCAATCCACGCGGCCACGGCCAAAAGCACAGCGGCCGCCACGCACGAAACCGCTACCGTCGCCAGTCGTTTCACGGACACCCCGCAAAAATTCGCCTTTCGGCTGCCCGGTTTCTTCGGTTAGTCCGGCCCGGGAAGCGTCCCTGATGATCGCCCATCGGCCAACCCGTCCCGCATTGCCTCCACAATCGGCGGCCCGAACCGGGCGGCAATCGCCGACAGCCCTTCTTCGGCAATCCGCCAGTCTCGTTCCTGGATTTCTTCCGCAGTCTGGCGGGCCAGCCGCCGGCCGTACTCCGCGACGAAATCGCCGAGGCTTTGGGAGTCACCGCCGCCGGCCATCTGCCGGAACAGGCGGAACATGGGGTCTGTGCGTGCCGCATTGTAGGCGTCATGAAAGGTCAAACCGGCCGGATGGTCGCGCAGCAGCAGCGCCACGCCAAAATCGATTAACCGGATACTGCCTTCGGATGTCAATATGATATGCGAGCGTCCGTCAGGGTCGGAGATCGTAGCATCGTTATAGCATACGCCAACGAGATGCAGACTGCGCAACGCCGCGCCCAATGCCTTGCCGATGCTTCCCATCCGATCCGGCGTTGCGTCGTCGGGTATCAAGTCGGTGAGGAACCGCCCTTCTACGAACTCCTCGCTGATGAACCCGGATACGCTGGGAAATTGCCGGGGGCCTACGCCCAACTCGCCGGCTATGGCCGCGATCTGGGCCTCGGCCGGACTTTGGCACGGTTTGATGACGATACCGACCGAGCTGCCGTCGCGTTGCCCGGTGATGATGGCGACCCGGCCTCGACTGCGCCCGTCGTAACGCACGGCGGGATTTGCGCCCCCGTACACCACGCCGTAAGTCTCGGGGAACAAACCGTACACGGAAAAGCGGGCGATGTTTTCGTCATCAACCAGCCGGCGCCACAGCGCCCGGTCAGCCTGGGCTATCGGCCAGAGGGGCCACAGGTGCGGGGGGCAACGCCCGCCGGCTATCGCCCCGTCGCGTTGGGCGATCTCATCCGCCGTAAGCGCCGGCAGAGAAGCGATCACCCGCCGGATCGCCAGCAACTGGTCGTCGGAATACCGAATCTGGCGCCTCGCTCATCCGCCGTTGAGCAGCGTAAAACCCGCTTGACTATCCGAGTCCGGTGCCAGCTTCCGTATTCGCACCACGGCACCCAGGGCAATGGGACCGTAGATGTGCGGGTAAATCTCCCCCGACCGGGCGGGTTCCCTGATGACCGGTGATCCTTCACCCAGCAGGGCGGTATCCACGTCGAGGACCAGCAAGTCGGTGCTGCCCGCGAACAAACGGGCCGCAACGCGCAGCGCCTGCGCCTCGTCGCCGCTGGCGTGGATAAAACCCTCTTCGGCCAGAGACGGAGCGCGGTATTCGCCGGCGTCCAGCCCGGCCTCCCAATCGTCGCGAAACGCGAGGTGGTAGATGATGGCAGGCATTTTACTAATCAGCTAGTCAGCGACGGCTTCAGCTTTGCGCTTGGACGGCCATTGAGCGTAAACATGCTTCAGCAGGTCCCGCAACTCGTCAGCGATTTCGGGCGGCGGTTCCTGGGACAAAGCAACTGCGGCCAGCCGCTCCGCTTTGCGGTACTGCCCGGAGTGATAAGCCATCCAGCCGGCGCTCCGGTGCAGGACGGAGTGGGTAGGTTCAATGGGTTCGGTGAGTTCCGCGATGGCGGCTAATTCCAGTTCCAGGGCTTCGGCATACAGCCGAGACACCTTTTCCGGATTGCCGTGCACTCGTTCCAGAATTGCGGTTCCCACCAAGTCCATTGCCTGATGGTGAAAATCATTCATTGCGCTCATTTTTGATGAACCTCAGCAACAGGACGACCAAACTCAACAACAATTACGTAGGCCGGCGATTGGCTACTGTCGGACTGGACCGTCTGCTGCATCTTATCGCTAACCCTTGCGGTGATGACGTTTTCGCTAACCATCGTTTCGCCTCGCCGGCGGATACCTGATATTTCCAGTCTAGCCTTGCGTTGGAAGGTAATGTCCGATTCATCGCCCAACCAGTAATCGATGCCGGAGCCTTGTTCCGAAGCTTCGATTACAGTGTAAGGGGTTTCAGTTTGCGCCAGTAAAACGGCTATGGCTTCGGCGCCTAATTCGGTGGCACGATTGTATTGCCAGGCCCGTTGCGCTTGCGCTGTTGACGGTATCCAATCCAAGGTATATCTGCGGTCAGAAATGCCGCGGACTGCGAGGAGAACGCCGGGTTGGTGGCCTTTGGAATCCAGGCAAACTGCACCGGCTTCGGCCAATGCGCTGCCGAAACCAGGCGAAATACCCGGCATACCGGAATTGCCCAGATCGTTCAAGTCCAGCATCGGCACTTACTGCTATCCGGGATGCGCGCTACCGGCACGCCGCCCGCACCGCTCTGGATACGGCGGCGAGGCGTGGGTTGTTGGTGGCGCTGGCCCGAAAGCCGTTGGTGATATAGGCCACCGCCAGGCCCAATGACGGGTCGGCCCAGCCTACCGAGGTGCCGGCGCCGCCGTGCCCGAAGGTGCCCAATCCCTCGCCGGGCTTTTCGGTCGCTCCCATACGGCTGTCGTCCAGCACTAGGCCCAGGGAGCGGCGCATCCGCGTCCCCAGGGAGAAATCGTTGGCCTCCAATTGCAGGCGCGTGGCCTCAGCCACCGTTTCCGGTTTCAGGATGCGCGCGCCGTCCAACTCACCGCCGTTGCACATCATGGCGTAGAAACGGGCCAGGTCACGGGCGGTGAAGATGCCGCCCCCGGCCGGATGCACCGCCTGATGCACTTCCGGCCGGTTGTACGGGCGTATCATCCCCGGACGGTCGCAGTCCTCCATAGCGTGAATGCGGGATACCCGGTGCTCCAGTTCCGGCGGCAGCCCGACATATCCGTCGTGCAGACCCAGGGGATCGAGGATTTCTTCCCGGAGAAACACTCCGATGTGGCGTCCGTCGATGCGTCGCACCAACTCACCGATCACCCATCCGAAATTGCGGGGGTGATAGGCCATGATCTGTCCCGCCGGATAGTCGGGGATCATGTCTTCCATGCACTCCACCACGTAATCCCAATCCTGCCAGCGGTCCCAGGAAAGTTCCGGCGGGGTTTCCGGGAAGCCGCCCCGGTGGGTGAGGACGTGTCGGATGGTGACGGTGTCTTTGCCCCGCTTGGCGAATTCAGGCCAGTATTCGGCGACCTTATCGTCCCAGGCCATCTGTCCCCGCTCCCAGAGAATGTGGAGGCAGGCTGCCGCCAGCGGCTTGGTGGAGGAATAGAGGATGAACATAGTATCGGCGGCCACGGGAGTACCAGCAGCGTCGTCCGCCAATCCGCCCCACAGGTCAACGGCCAGCTTGCCGTGGCGGTACACGGCCAGACCAGCGCCGGGATGGAGGCCGCGGTCAATCTGCTGGCGAAACAGTTCCTCCAACGTCTGAACTGCGGCCGGATCCATCCCTACTTCTTCAAGAACTGTGGTGGTCGTCATCTAAAGTCCTCTCTGTTGTTGAAACGGCAAGACCAAGCCCGTCAATGCAACCCGGTCAGTTTGCAAATTCGGTATTCAGGTTGGCGGACAGGTCGAAAAAGTGTTGCAAGCTCTGGTTGTAGCGGAAGAACATATCCGCGCGCAGTTGGTCCCCGGTGGCGTTGGTGGAAATTTCGTGGAGCATATCCAGGCTGACCAGCGTCTGCCCGGCCTCCGCTGCGCCATTGGCCTTGATATTTTCCAGCATCGTTCGCCATGCGTCGGGTTCCATCTCGATGAAAAAGTCCACATTGATCAGGTCATATTCATTGCCGGCGCGGACCGAGCGACATTCGAATGCTTCGAACGTGACCACGAACACCTCATCGGCAACCTTGACCCCCATGGCAGCGTCAACGGTGCCAATCTGACGGTAGGCGGGGTCGTCATTCACCAGTTTTTGCAGAGCTTCAAACCAGTCCAGCGAGGGGAATACGATTGGATCAGCAGTCATTCCGAGGATGTCTCCGGGGGCGCCGGGGATGCAAAGCAGGGCCGGCGCTTTCAGTTTATTCGCTGAAGTAAGGATCGCCGGCCTTTTCCGCAGCGGTGAACGGCGCCATCTTGCGAAGATAATGGTCAGGGTCGGTGGTCGCCGGCGCTTTGCCCAGGGCGTCGTCCACCATTTTGTAGTAACGGGGATCCAGGTCGCGCAACTGGTCCGCCTCGGTGCGGCCCCGGGAGAACGACGACATGATGCGTTCCATCCCGTAGTCGCCACAGTATTCACAATTCACGTCCGTCGCCGCGGAAGCGACCTTGAAAAAGAAACTGCTCACCTGATGGCAGGATTGGCAGCGATATTCATAGATTGGCATATCGCAAGCACCGGGCGGGGAACCCACCGTTGACTACTTTTGTTTCCATCTCTGGCATTCGGCAAACACCGCAGGGGATGGTATAGGAATGGCCTTGCGGTGTCAAAATTGGCGCCTTATGGCGCTGGCGCGTCCAGGCTTGCCCGGTAGGGTTTGATGTCGATAACCGGCGAACCATCCTGCGCGTCAAGCTCGGTCACGGTCAGCACGGCTTCCCCGGTCGCCTCATCGTGTCGAATTGACTGGATCCGGGCGACCGTGGCGGCGAGGAAATTCGGACGGTATTGGCTCCGGGTGCTGAACACCCCCCGAATCGGGTTATCGGGATTGTGACCGGGATGGAGCTGGAGTTCATACCCAACCGACATCGCCCGGTGCAACAGGAACAGCGTCAGAATTTGCCCTCCCGATTCAAGGCCCATGAGGCCGTCCACAAAGCCCGGATACACCACGATCTCTGACGTATGCGCGCGCATTTCGTCCGACGGCGCATAGCTGTCGAACCGGCTCCGGACGTAGCCAATCGCCTTGATCGTGATGGCGTCGCCGGATCTGTCCATTAGTTCGCGGCAGCGGCCGTTTGCCCAACCGAAGCAGAAAGGGACGCGAGCCAGTTGATCACGGCCTGGCCGGCCTCGGGCATCATATTGGTCAGAGAGTGCGTCCCCCCTTCCAGCACCAGGTACTCGGCGCGGGGGCTGTTCACGGCTGCGGTAATCATGTCCTGTGGAACGTCCAGCAGGCGGGTATGGGTCTCGGTGGAACCGGAAAGGACGAACAGAGGCACGCGAATCTGGGGAACGTGCCGGATTACGTTGTACCGTTCCAGCGGCCCATGCTTGTCAATGTACGCCATAGCGGAAAACATTTCCTTGATGGGAAAGTCCACGTAGAACAGATCCATGGCGCGGCCTTCCGCTTCCATGCGGTCGGCGGTTTCCAGGTTCGCGCGGAACTCGTCAGCATCGGGCGATTCCAGGTAGTAGGAACAGGAAAGGCGCACCGGCGAGATGGGCACCACGGCGACGACACGCGGGTCGTTCTCAACGGCGGCGTAGTATGTCACCTTGACGGCGCCCATGCTCTGGCCCAGTATCGCGATGCGCTGGTAGCCCAGAGACGCGAGATAGTCGATGCCGGCACGCAGGTCCTGGCGGTTGTTGTCCAGTATCTCGTAGGCGTTGCCTTCGGCTACTCCGGTTTGACGGTCCACCCACACGGTATCGTGGCCCCGCGTGTTGAGGGTCAGGGCGGCGTAGCCGGCCTTGCGCAGGTCCTCGGCCATGGCGGCGGTGGCCGGCGTGTAGAAGTTGCGACCGGAACCGTGAATCACCATGGCCGCGTCAATGGGGCCGGCGGGAACCGCATCAGGCGCCGGCGCGAAGAAAGCGCCGTCCAATTCCATCCCATCTGCAGCAGTAATGCGAATCAAATCAACCAGCATGGCGAAATCCTCCTGGAGAAAACTCCAAAGCGCCCGGGCGACATCGTGGGCCGGATACAGTGTACACGCTGCCGGTGGCATAGCAAGAGGGGCAACCCGCATCGGCTGCCCCTCATTCACAAGTCTCGGCACGGAGCTATCTCAACGTCAGTAGGTAGTCCACCAGATTATCCACGTCCTCGTCGGACAGGGAGATGCCGGCCATCGTGGCCTGCATCAGTCCTTCCTGGTAATCCTGGCTGAGGCCGTCGGCAGTGCCGGCGGTGTAGGCGTCGGGTTCCACGATAGATTCCCGGATGTATTCCTCAGCAGACTGTCCGGATACGCGGTTGCCCGCCGCCGTAGCGATGCCGTCCAGAGGCGGCCCGAGCACCCCCTGGGCTACGCCTTGTACGGTGTGGCATGACGCGCACGCTGCGGTACCAATGAACAGGGCCTGCCCGGGGGATGAAGCGGCCGCGGCGCCGGCAGGGGCCGGCGGAGCCACGTCGGCCGGATTCACCGGACCCGGCACCTCTGCCGGCAGCGGACGCGCAACCTCTTCGTGTTGCCCCTCCTCGTGGTGCACAGGAGATGGGTCCACCCGCGGCTCGGAGAACTCCCGGGCGTCGATGCGAAACACCCCGAACAGCAGCACCAAAGAAATCGCCACCACCAGTCCCAATGCCAATCCGGCAACGAATATCTGCCACAACAGCGGGTGCTCGAACTTCAGGTGCATGAAGAAGGCAACGACGCAGAAGAACTTGATCACCGACAGGATGACCAGCGGCGCGATCACCACGCTGCTGCCTTGCAGCGTTTCGGGTACGATGATCAGAAATTCGATCAGCGTTATGACGGCCAGGAATATCGCCAGCAGACCGTATTGCTTGAGACCTCCGTGAACACCTTCCGGCACGCGGCCCCAGAAGAACCGCGCTATCCCGGCGTCTTCGTGGGCAGCGTGTTCCTCGTGGCCCATGGTGGCCTCGTGTCCGGGGTTAGCGCTCATCTGGTGGTTGCCTCCTCGAAACCTAGCTGAAAAGTCCGGTGACCCAGTTCCATCCCTGGACGGCGGCGTGGCCGGCTTCCGCAGGCCCGTCAAATCCGCCAATCAGGTACAGCAGCGTGAAAATCACGATCCAAACGATGTCAACAAAGTGCCAGTACAGCCCGGCGATGTCCACGTCCAGGTCGGAAGGACGACCGGCCGGGTTGCGGGCGGCGATGACGACCAGGCACACCAGCCAGAACAGGCCGAGGGTTACGTGAGCGCCGTGGAAACCGGTCAGCGTGAAGAACGTGCTGCTGAACAGGTTGGTCTCATAGCGCAGCCCTTCAACCCGGAACAGGTTGAATTCATACACCTGGAAACCGATGAAGGTGCCGCCCAGAACGATGGTCAGCAGCAGCCATTGGATCAACCGTTTCTGGTTCCCGTTGCGGGCTGCAGCGACGCCCATCACCATGGCGAAGGAGCTCATCAGAAGCACGAAAGTGCTGACGGTCGTGATGGGGACGTCAATGATGTCCCTGGGATACGGGCCGACGATGCTCTGCCCGCGATACACCATGTAGGTGGCGATGAGAGAGCCGAAGAAGAGGCAGTCGGAACCGAGAAACACCCACATCAGGAGTTTCCGGTGATTTATACCGGTGGTGGTTTCTTCCTCGTGCGCCGGTGGATGCGCCGGCGGAGCGTGGGTGGTGTCTGCGTGAGCCAACGCGCTTCTCCTGACTGATTATCGTGGCAATTGGTAACGGGCCGTCGGCCGTCAGTGGTGGCCCTCAGCCTCGTGGTGTTCTGCCGTGGCCGGTTCGTTGGACCAGCCGATGACGCCAATGATCGTGATCAGGCCGCCGACGATGGCAACGGGGAACCGGATATAGTCCCAGCCAACGTCGATCAGGAACCCGCCGGCCAACCAGGCCACGCCGAAGGACGCCACCAGCGGCCAGTAGGACGGGCTGGGCATATGGATGGTGCTGGGGTCAACGTGCGGCTCCCCTTGCGTGATGGGTTCGCCACGGGCCGCCGCTTCGCGCTTGGTGATCCAGTAGGCGTCCTGGCCCCGCACGATGGGGATTTCGGCGAAGTTGTACGCCGGCGGCGGTGAGGAGATGCTCCACTCCAGGGTGGGCGCGTCCCAGGGGTCATGTCCCGCCGGCTCGCCCCGCTTGATGCTGCGGAAGAAGTTGTGGATGAACACCAGCAGGCTGATGACGATGACGAAGTAGCCGATGGTAGCCAGCAGGTTCATGCTTTCCCAGCCGAAGCCCTCGGCGTAGGTGTAGATGCGCCGGGGCATCCCGTTCATGCCGGAATAGTGCATGGGGAAGAAGGTCAGGTTCATGCCGATAAACATCAGCCAGAAATGCACCTTGCCCAGCGTCTCGTGATACATCCGGCCGGTAATCTTGGGATACCAGTAGTAGATGCCGGAGAAGATGCCGAAGATGGCGCCGCCGAAGAGCACGTAGTGGAGGTGGGCGACGATGTAGTAGGTGTCCTGCTGCTGGAAGTCGGAGGGTGAAACGGCGTGAGAAACGCCGGTCAGTCCGCCGACGATAAACAGCGCGACGAAACCAATTGCCATCAGCATGGGTGTCTTCAAATCGATTGAGCCGTTCCACATGGTGCCCAGCCAGTTGAATATCTTCACGCCGGTCGGGACGGCGATCAGCATGGTTGTGATCGTGAACACCGAGTTGGCGATGGGACCCAATCCCGACGTGAACATATGGTGGCTCCACACCGCCCAGCTCATGATTGCGATGACAATACCGGAGAACACCACCACCGGGTAGCCGAACAGAGGTTTGCGGCTGAAGGTGGGGATGATCTCGGACACCACCCCCATGGCGGGCAGGATGAGGATGTACACCTCAGGATGGCCGAAGAGCCAGAACAGGTGCTGCCAGAGGATGGGGTCGCCGCCGGCGGCGGTGTTGAAGAAGTTCGCTCCGAACTGGCGGTCGGCGGTCAGCTCGATCAGTGCCACCGTGATGATTGGGAAGGCCAGCACCAGCAGAATGCTGGTGACCAGCGTCATCCACACGAACACCGGCATCCGCATCAGCGACATCCCCGGCGCGCGCATATTGATGATGGTAACGATGAAGTTGAAGCCGGCTGCCAAAGATGCCACGCCCAGCACCTGGAGGCTCAGCGCCCAGAAGTCCAGGCCCTTGCCCTCGCTGAAGGGAGCGGCGGTCAAGTTGGCGTAGGAGAACCAGCCGGCATCGGGAACCTGGCCGATCAGGAAGCCGGCGTGCATCAACAGGGCGCCGAACAGGAACGTCCAATAGGAGAAAGCGTTCAGGCGCGGAAATGCCACGTCCCGCGCGCCGATCATCAACGGAACCAGGAAGTTGAAGAAGGTGGCGCCGAAGGGCATGATCACCATGAAAACCATGGTGGTCCCGTGCATGGTGAACATCGCGTTGAACCAATCGGCGGACACCATTGAGGCGTCAGAGGTGGCCAACTGCACCCGCATAATGCCGGCTTCGATGCCGCCCACGATGAAGAAAATGAAGGCGGAGACACCGTACAACGCTCCAATGCGTTTGTGGTCAACTGTGGTCAACCAGCTCCACAAGCCGGTGTAAGTCGTCGGGCGGGGTATGACGCCGGTGATGGTTACCATGGTTCAGGTCCTCCGCTTCGGCTCGGTCGGTATTACGATGCGTTAGCGGCGATGGATTGCAAGACGGTAGTTCAGGTTTGCTGTCGTGGACTTTCAGCGGTGGCGGTGGTGCGATCCTGTTCTAATATATCGCACCAACCCTGCTTACTTCTGCGCCATCAGGTATTCAACCAAATCGCTGAGTTGAGCCTCGGTGAGATCGGCTCGATGGTCCTGGCGGGTCTGGTAAACTTCGGCCAATTCGGACATTCGATTGCCTTGTTTGATCGAATCGGGATCACGGAGCCACTGACGCAGGGTTTCCCGATTGAGGTCCACTAGGCCGGCGCCGATGGTGGTTCGGTCGCCCAAATCGGTCAGGTTCGGAGCGGCAAACGCCGTGGGAGGTTCGTTGCCCGTGCGGACGTCCAGCAGCCTCTCTTTTGCGGGCTTGTCCAGCCACTTGGTATATTCGATGAAAGTCTTCATTCGAGCGTGCTGGACACCCTCGCCGGTTTCTGGGTTCACGGTGTCCGGAGCCCCGACTGTGTGGCAAGTTACACAAGCACCACCACCTTGTTCAGTCCCTTGAAGGAACACCAATTGGCCTCGGGTGGCTTCCGTGGACAGGGGTTCCGCCAGCTCGCCACCCCAGCCGTTGACCCAGGCCTGGTAATCAATTTCCTCGAGAACGTGTACCCGGAACTTCATCTGGGCGTGGGCGGTGCCGCAGAACTCGGCGCATTGTCCATAGTACATCCCGGTCTCTTCGGCCAGGAACCACAGTTTATTAGTGCGCGTGGGAACTACGTCCTGCTTGCCGACCAGTTTGGGAATCCAGAAACTGTGAATTACGTCGTCGCTCTTGAGTTCCATGATGACGGGGGTATTGACCGGAACGCGCATTTCATTGGCCGTAGTGACCAGTTCGCATCCCTCCTCACCGGGCATATTGCACACTCCCTCGTTGGGCAGACCGTCTTCATAACGGAATTCCCACCACCATTGATGGCCCACAGCCTCCACGACCAGAGGCTCTTTACCTTCCGCGCGGGCCAACTTTACCGCTTCGCCCGGTTCCAGTTCGAATAGGACGATTACCGACCAAACACCCAGCCCCAAAATTAGGATGGTGGGCACGATGGTCCAGGCGATCTCCAGCGGAGTGTGCCCGTGGGTCTGCGGTGGCAGCGGATCACCGGGCTTGCGGCGGAAACGGACGGCGGCGTAGAGCAGGGCGCCCTCCACCAGCACGAACACCACCACCATCGTCCACAGGAGAACGTTGAACAGCAGGAGCTGCTCGCGCGCTACCGGCCCCTTGGCCCCTTCCAGAGACCAGGGAGTGGGGGCAAGGATGGACTGGTGGGCGTCAGAGTCGCACCCGACCGCGGCCAGCAACAGCATCACCCCGAGGACCGGCAACATCAGCAGCGGCCACCGGCTGCGCCGGCGGGCAGGGGCATTGGCCGTAGGGTTCACTGGAGTATCACCGTTTGGTATGGGGCCATGCCCCTTAGTGGAATTGTTAGGTGAGTCTTCCGCAGAGAAGGGCAGCAGCCCCATCGTGAACCCCCGGATACTTCGACCGCACTCGGACAAAGTATGTGCAAAATTTCACTAGCGGCGGTAACGATAGCACAAGCGCCTATGGCTGTCAATTTGCCTGACGCCTCGGCCGCCGGATTTTGTGGTAGGTTGGCGCCGTCTGCAAGGCAAGCCGGTGGCCTAAAATAGCGTCAACACCGTTACACGGGAGGAGCGATGATGATAGTCACCGTGACGCCGGAACTGCGGGCGAGCATCGCCGAGTTCTGCCAAAGAAAGGGCATCGCCAAATTCGCCTTGTTCGACCCCGACCTGCAAGGCCGCCCCAATCCGCACGTGGATGTCTATGCCCTGGTGGAGTTTGCCCCCGGTGTGCAAGCAACCGATTTTTCGTGGTGGTATGGGGACTTGGAGGAAGAACTGGAGAAAATCGTCGGCTACCGGACGGGAGTGCGCACGGCGTCGGAGGTACGACGGACACGTTTGGACGACATCGTGGCGGCTGCGGAAGTGCTGTATGCGTCGGCGTGACGATGCTGACCGATTGAACGATATGCTCCGCTACGCCGAACTCGCCATCGTTGTGCTGGACGGCGATAGTTTGGAGCAATTGGAGCAGAATGTAATCAAAAGCGCCGCTTTGTCCAAGTTCGTGGAGAACGTGGGTGAAGCGGCCTACAAGTCAGACCCCGCCGCACTGGCTCAATACCCGCAAGTCGATTGGCCTCGCTTGATCGGGATGCGGCATCGGCTGGTTCACGAATACTACAACATCCGCCTCGACATCTTGCACGACGCTATCGTGAATTACCTGCCGGCGCTTATCAGGGACTTAACCGGAATGGGACGGAGCCCCTGACCAATTCGGGAAACCGGCGCATCAAACTACGCTCACGCGACCACGCTATCCACCATCACTGCCACGAAAAGCAACGCAAGATAAGCCAGCGAATAGAGATATGCGGCCTTGGCCCGACCTCGCTCGTCGCGCCGCCAGAGCCGCCACGACAGCCAGATGAACGGCGCTCCCAACGCTGCCGCCGACGCCGAATAGACCCAACCAACCTGCGGAAGCAGGGCGAACATCAACGTCAGCCCGGTCAGGGCGATGGAATACAGAAAGATATGCAGGGCGGTCTGCCGTCGGGAAGACACCACCGGCAGCATGGGGACGCCGGCACGTTGATAATCCGTTTGAATCAGCAGGGAAAGCGCCCAGAAATGGGGCGGTGTCCAGAAAAAAACGATGGCGAACAGATAGACCGCCGGCAGATCCAAACTTCCGGTCACCGCGGCCCAACCCACCATGGGCGGAATGGCGCCGGCCGCGCCGCCGATCACTATGTTGTTGGGAGTGGTGCGCTTTAACCACATGGTATAGACGAACACGTAGAAAAGGCTGGCGATTATGGTCAATCCCGCCGCCAGCAGGTTGACCAGCACCGCCAGCAACGCGAAGGAAACCAGGTTCAGCCCGACCCCGAAGGCCAGCGCGTAGCGAGGGGCTACCCGATCTCCCGCCACCGGACGCCCCTGGGTCCGTCGCATGTCCCGGTCGATGTCCCGGTCCAGAAAGTGATTGACGGCATTTGCGCCGCCGGAGGCCAGCGCGCCGCCGACCCACACCAAGGCCAGCAGAGTCAGGGATGGCAGGCCCTGTTCCGCCAGGAACATCCCGCCAGCCGCAGTTACCAGCAGCAACGAGATGATTTTCGGTTTGGTCAGCGCGAGGAAATCTCGCGCTACCGCCAACACGGTCGGGCGGTTGGGCAGGACTGAGGCGCCCCCAACCGGCTCCGGCTCGGCGGGGTTGGCATCAGGCCCGAATTGCGGCGCGCTACTGGCCATTTCCCTCGGTCGAACCCCCGGAATTACGAGAAGTCGCCAGCGTGTCTCCCCATTTGGTACGCGCGTTCATGTAGGCGATTATCGCCATCCCGGCCGCCGCCGTCCACACGGCGGTGGCGGCGGTCAGGTGCAACGCCCGCCAATGGGCCTGGAAGTCCAGCCAGATGGTGGCGGCTCCCACCACAATCTGCGCGACGAAAGCAACCATGGACAGCATCGCCAACCACCACAGCGAGGTCCCTCTGGCTCCGGCGACGGCGGAGCGCCACACTGCATAGATCAGCAGCGCGCCCAATGCCAATACCACGTACCGGTGGAACATGTGGACTGCGGTCAGGTGATTCATGGGAAACGCCTGGCCCTGGCAGAGCGGCCAGGTAACGCAGGCGCCGGTCGCGCCCATGGCCGTGACTACCGCGCCGGAAATTATGACGGCATACACGCCCAGAGCCCCAGCAATCGCCCAGCGATGGTAACCGTTTCCGGCCACCCCAGAAGATCCGTTTCCGGTTAGGGCGATGGGAGTACGAAACGCGGCGATCATTATAAAAAGGCACGTCGCCATCAGCGCCTCGGCGGTGGCCAGGTGCAGCGCGGTGATCTCTCCGGGCAGGTGCGTCAACACCGTCACTCCACCCAGCAAACCCTGGACAATCAACATCGGGACGGAAACGGCGGCGGGTATCCAGACCCACCGATCCCGGCGGTAACGCGCCAACGCCACGATAGCGGTGACCAGTACCAACGGACCGACGATGACCGACGCCACAAAACGATGCGTGTATTCAATGACGGCGGTATATTCCCACGGTGGCAACACCTTGCCGTAGCAAAGCGGCCAGTCGGGACACCCCAGGCCGGAGCCGGTGACCCGTACCACACCGCCCAGGATGACCAGCACGAACACCGAGACTACCGTTGCGGTAGCCAGACCCTGCAACCAGGTCAGGCGACGCCTACCGGGAGTGGTAATGCCGACGGCAGCCATATACGGTTATCTTGGTGGTCGGCCGCCAAGCGTCTGCTTGCATCGTCAACGGCCATACATTCATCATAAAGCACGACCGTCTGTTTTGCTACAATCGCCTTCCCTCCTTGGTAGCTCTTCCTCCTTTAACGGTTGCGCATCATCCTAGGACCTCCGGCATCACGTTGTCGAAACCAACAATTATTGCGTTAAGGGCACGCCAATGCCGGCCATGGATCGCGGCGGCGATATTCGCCCTTGTGCTGGCTGGCATCTTGGTTTGTAGCAGCGAACCGCAACCCGGAGGGCCCGGACATGGTGATGGAGACACGCTGTTTCCAAAACTCCCCAAAGTGACCGGCCACATCGACCGGGTGGACGCCAACCCCTACAACCCCCGATATTTTCAGACGCTCGAAATCACCGACGCGGACGGCCGAAACTGGCAGTTCCAGTCGGAGGGATGGGTCGGCGTATCGGCGGGCCATCTGAAAGACCACCAAATACAGGGGACGCCGATCACGGTGTGGTACGAAAACCGGGACGATGGGAACCTTCTGGCGCGTTTCGTGGGTGATTGACCGCGTTCTCACCGGATGGCAGACCGGCGTGGTTGCCCCTGCGCCCTGTCTTGCCCTAAACTGGCGCCCAATTAGCAGTCCCAATCACTCTCCAATACAGGAGGCTTTCCGATGCCCCTGCCAACGCCGTTGCAAGGTATCCGCGTCGTTGATTTCACCTGGGTGCGAGCCGGGCCGTGGGCGGCCCGCTGGCTGGGCACCCTGGGCGCCGAGGTCATCAAGGTTGAATGGCCGTTGAACCTCGACACGTTGCGCCAGAACCGTTTCACCGTGCCTCCGGGTGTGGAACCCGGACCCAACTCCACCGGTCAGTTCGCTGACACCAACGCCAACAAGCGGGGCATCAGCGTCAACACCCGCACCGAAGAAGGTCTGGAGTTGGTCAAGCGCCTGATCTCCGTGTCGGACGTCGTGATTGAAAACTTCAGCAGCCGCATCATGCAGCGCTGGGGTCTGGGCTACGAACAGCTGAAAAAAATCCGGCCGGACATCATCTACGTCTCCATGGCCGGATTCGGACACACTGGACGCTACCACTGGTACGGCACCATGGGGCCGGCGGCCCAGGCGCTCAGCGGTTTGACGCACTCGTCCGGCTTGCCCGGAGCGCCCCCGGCCGGCTGGGGCTGGTCGTACCTCGACGACACCGGCGGCATGTACGGCGCCATCAGCGCGTTGACGGCCCTGAGGCACCGCTCCGCCACCGGCAAGGGTCAACACGTTGACCTCTCCCAGATGATTACCGGCATCACCCTGACCGGGCCGGCCCTGCTGGACAAGACCGTGAACGGGCGCAAGGCCCGGCGCGAGGGGTTCCCGCCCGGCAACCGCACCGTGTGGCCCGGCGCGGAGGTGGTCAACAACTATCGCGGTCCCATCGCCGCGCCCCACAACGCCTACCGCACGTCGCCGGGAGGCTACAACGACTGGGCAACCATCGCCTGCCTGTCCAACGACGAATGGCATAACCTGGTAAAACTGATGGGCAGCCCCAACTGGGCCGACGACCGTTTCGACACCATCGACGGCCGGCTGGAGCACCAGGAGGAGATGGACGAGCACATCGAAAAGTGGACCAAGACCATGGGCAAGTATGAGCTCACCGAAAAGTGCCAGGCCGCCGGCATCCGCGCCATGGCGGTGCAGAGCAGCCAGGACCGGGTGGATAACGACCCGCAACTGCGGCACCGGGATATGTACGTCCCCATGGACCACCCGATGCTTGGCCCCTGGAAGTTCCAGAACGCCCCCTTCAAGATGTCCAAGTCGCCGGCGCGCATCGCCAACCCGCCGCCCATGATCGGTCAACACAACCGCGAAGTGCTGGAGGATCTGCTGGGCGTGGCCCACGAGGATTTGCTGGACGGCTACGAAAACGGCGTCTTCTGGCCCACCACCATGGACCGCTACCCCTACATCGAGGAGGCCCTGCGATGACATCCCCCAATGGCAACCCACAGGATGGCGTGGACATCGGTGGGGCCCGTCCCGCCGACCTTGGCCTGCCCGGAGCCCTCGAGGGCCTGCGGGTGCTGGAAATCTGCGACGAGAAGGGTCAGTTTTGCGGCAAACTGATGGCCGACAACGGCGCCGATCTCATCAAGATTGAGCCGCCCGGTGGCGAAGCCTGCCGGAATTTCGGCCCCTACCTGGACGACATCCCCCACCGGGAGCGCAGCCTCTCCTTCTGGCACTACAACACCTCCAAGCGCGGCATCACCCTGAACCTGGAAACGCCACAGGGCCAGGACATCCTCAAGCAGTTGGCAGCAACCGCCGACATCGTGCTGGAAAGCCGCAAGCCCGGTTACCTGGAATCGCTGGGGTTGGGCTACGTTGCGCTGTCTGCCGACAACCCCGGGCTGATCATGTGCTCGTTGACCCCATACGGCCAGACCGGCCCGTGGCGGGACTACGTCAGCAGCGACATCACCCAGATGGCCGGCGGCGGACAGATGGCGTCGTCTGGCTACGACGATATTGACGTGCCCAACGCGCCGCCCATCGCCCCCGGCGGCGGCAACTCCTGGCACATCGGCGCCCACTATGCCTACATCGGTCTCATGGCCGCGCTGTACTACCGCTTCCTCAGCGGCGAAGGCCAGTACATCGACGCCTCCATTCACGAAGCCTGCGCCCTGACCACCGAGGGCGCCATCGCCATCTACCTGTCCACCGGCGAGGTGGTGCAGCGTCACACCGGACGCCACGCCGCGCCCGATATGTCCCCTGCCATCCAGTTCCCCACCGGCGACGGCGGCTGGCTCAACACCACCCGCTCCGGCACCAACCTGACGCCCGCCCGCCTCAAGCTGCTGGCCGAATGGTTCGACCAGACCGGCATGGCCGAGGATCTGACCGACGAGCGTTACCAGGACCCGGAGGTCATCGCGGCGGAAAACGACCACATCGTGAGCGTGATGAAGAACTTCTTCATGAACTCCACCCTGATGGACTCCTTCCACGGCGGCCAGCAGCGGGACTTCCCCTGGGGCGCCATCCGCAGCATGGACGAAATCGTCGGCGACGACCACCTGACTGACCGGGAGTTCTTCAAAGAAGTGGAACACCCCGAGCTGGGCCGCGCGTTCACCTACCCCGGCCCCGCCATGTTGCTCAACGGCTCCCCCTGGCGCATCAGCCGCCGCGCCCCGCTGATCGGCGAGCACAACTCCGAGATCTTGCAGGGCGAGTTGGGATTGACCAACTCCCAGATGCTGCTGCTGGCGGAAGGCGGAGTAATTTAGTGAAAGACCGCCGGCACGTTCCACTTTATTCGATACCGGAGTGTGCCCGGTATCTGGGGTTGCCTGTGCCTACGGTACGGAGTTGGGTAGGCAAGGGCAAAGCCGGGGACGGAAATGAATGCAGGCCGTTGGTCCGACCGGAAGGTTCATATCCAACGGCCTTGTCATTCACCAACTCAATCGAGTTGCACGTATTGGCCTCGCTGCGCCGCAAACACCGGATCCCATTGCCGGCGGTTCGCTCCGCTGTAGGTTGCCTGGAAGACGCATGGCAGGACAAGCATCCATTGGCTCGTCGTAAATTTGTGACAAACGGCAGCGAGCTTTTCACTGAGCGTCTGAGTGAAACGTTGAATCTGTCAGATACGCGAAAATTCGCCATACGAACAGTCATGGAGTCCTATTTGGAGAGGGTCGAATACGATGACGCAGGCAGGGCATATCGGCTCTATCCATACACCCGAGGCGACGGTCGCCAAGCGCCGAAGCTAATCGTGATCGATCCCGACGTCTCCTTCGGCAGACCGGTCATCGACGGTACGGGTGTTTGCACTAGAGTGGTGGCGCAACGCGTAAAGGCTGGCGAGATGATGGCAGACCTTGCGGATGACTATCTGCTGGAACCAGAGCAGATTGAAGAGGCGGTGCGCTACGAGTTGGCCTGTTGACCTGGTCTTTTTCTCCGACGAAAATCTCGGTCGCAGAGTGTTTCCGGGGCCACTGTTAGCTGCCGGTGTCCCGCTTGAGATTTTCTTCGATCACTTTCCCCGTGGGGGCAGTAATCGGGTTCTGGATACGGATTGGATCTCGGAAGTCGCTCGAAGGGGCTGGGTGGCCCTGACCACCGATACCCGACTGCGTTACATCCCAGAGGAAAGAGACACCATAATGTTGTCCAATGCAGCCGTGATAGCTTCGGTGAGCGGCAGTTCACATGGAGAGAAAGCCGCGATTTTTCTTGCCTGCCGCGAGATTATCATAGATTTCCTGAGGCTGCATGAACCGCCTTTCATCGCCCGGCTGTACCGGGACCGAATCGAGATGTGGCTGAATCTCGAAAACTGGCAGCCGTAGCCTGCAATGGACGGACACAATAACCGCGACATTACCCCACGAACAAATCCTCCGGCAAGAACGCCGACACCGTGTAGTTCGGCACATCCACCACGTTGCTCACCTTCAGGTCCACAGCAACGCTGCAAATCACATAGGCCTGGTTGCGCGTGAAACCCCGCTCCTGAAGCAGGTCGATCATATTCAGGATAGCGTTGCGGCAGGCAAGGGTCACGTTTTCCCCGTCATTAATCCCGTCGTCAGTGACGGGCATTCCCATGGTGGCGACGAACCGGCGCGGCGCGGCCCACTCGGGAGCGATGTAGTAGTCCTCCCGGCTGAAACGGGGCCAACGGATGTTGTGTCGCTGGGCCTCTCCCTTCAGCAGGCGGAACCGGACGGTGCAAGTCGCCCCCATCTCCACGGCGGTCACGCACACTTCGCCGTCGCCCTGGGCGAAATGGCCGTCTCCCGTGGAGAACAACGCTCCGTCCACCGCCACCGGCAACATCAGCTTTGACCCGGTGGACAGTTGCTTGACGTCGAAATTCCCCCCGTTCTCCCGGGGCGGCAGAGTGCGGATGCCATGGGTTGCGCCGATGCCCGTAATCGGAACCGCCCCGGCAGCGTCCGGCGGCAACGCGACGCCGCCGCGTTCCGCCAACTCAGCTTCCCGTCGTGTCCACGCTTCCAACTGCGCATGAGAAGGCGCGACGCCGGAAACGCCCATGAACGACGCGCCCGGCACCCGAATGCCCGGAATCTGCTCCGACGTGGCGTAGCCGTCGGCGATTGACCAGTGCACCATGAACGGGTCGGTGAAAACATCGCGGAGGAAGCCGAAACCGGGGAAGATCACGCTGAAGGCATAGGGCTGCGGCTGGATGTCCACGAACTCCACTTCCAGCAAATCTCCCGGCTCGGATCCCTTGACCGCCACCGGGCCAGTTAGAGGATGGATGACGCCGGCGTCCATGCCGGCGAAATCTCCTTCGGTTACGCCGGGGCGCATCTGGCCGTCGAAGGCGTCGCGGGTCTCCAGCGTCACCTCTTCTCCCTCATCTACCTCTACCACGGGCGGTATGTCGGGATGCCAGCGGTTGTGTCCCGTGTTAGACTCCTCACGCAGGGGCTTGCTGCGGTCAATGGTGATGCTCTGCATAGGTCATTCCCTCCTCGGCAACCCCGTCTATCCGCGGCAGCCGTGCCCGGATGCTATCGGCAGCCCGGAAGGGAGTCAAGAAACCAAACGAGAGGAGTAGCCGCCATGTCCTCCGCCAACCAGAACCCTGACATCATCGCCGCCAACCTGGCCGCCGTGGAAGCCCACTTCCACTCCGAGGCCACCAATGAAGTGGAAGCGGCCCTGGACCTTTATACCGACGACGTGGTGTGGGAAGCGCCGGCCCGCGGGCTCCGTTTTGAGGGCAAACGCGCCGTCGCCGACAACTACACGCAGATGTTCGCCAAAATGGAGGACGTGGAGTTCGAGACGCTGCAACGCTTCGCCACCGAAGACCGGGTGGTGGACGACAGCGTCGTCCGCTTCCGCCTTACTGGCGAGGGTTACCTACCCCTGAACCCTGGCACGCAGATTGAAATGCGCCTGGTGCATATATTCGAGATGCGCGACGGGCTGATCAGCAAGGAGATCGGCTACGAGATGTGGCGGGCAGCAGGATAACTCACGACCTTCGGTGACGAGCCGATTGCAACGTAGGGGCGAATGATTGTTCGCCCCTACGGATATGGGAAGGCGATTGGTGGCTAGGGTCAGGCTTCCGGCACCTCGTGGGACCAGGTGAACCCTTGATCCGGCTCATCGATCAGCCGCCACTGCGGCAGCATGAACCCTTCCTCAACCGGCTGGAAAACCGCTTCCACTCGCTTGCCAATGCCCACGTTCTCCTCTTTCTCCATGTTGAAGTCGGCGTCCACCAGGTTGCCGGTGATGCGCAGGCCGTCGAACTCGGTCGGCTGCCCGCTCTGCTCGTCCAACTCCACCAGCACAATGGCAAACGGAGCCAGATCCCGGAAGCTGGGGATCACCGTGTGCGCGACCACCTGGTAGGAGTAGATAGTTCCCTTGCCGGAAACCTGCTGCCATTCCCAGTTCAGCGATGTACACCAGGGACACCCGGGCCCCGGCTCGCCGCGCAACAGGCCGCAGTCCGCGCACTTCTTGACCACCAGCCGACCCTCGGCGGCCGCCTCAAAATAGCCTTTGTATTCGGAATCGTTCTCGGGGATGCCCAGCGTGATACCCCGGTAGGTATAGTTCGGCATTGTTCTTCTCCCTAGGGTTTGCCGGCCGTCGTTCCAGCCTTTCCCTTCCCAGCCTATCCTTTTATCGTTCCGGCTTTTCCACTCGTCATTCCGGCGAAAGCCGGAATCCACCGTCTAGTTCAGCACGTTGCCCATGATGAGGGAACTGCCCACCGCCGGCGTGCCCCAGCCCATGTTCATGCTGATCTTGGCGTCTTTCACCTGCCGGCATCCACCCTCAGCGTAATCGTAGGTGTGGTCACCCTCCAGGGCGCCAGGGCAGTAGTCGTCAACCGTGCCCCGCAGCTGCCGCACGTTCTCTATGACCATGTTCATGCCGTGGGTGTATCCCTCGCACAGGTGGCCGCCGCTCAGGTTGTTGGGACGCTTGCCGCCCAGGTTGATGATACCGGAGGTCACGTAGTCTTTGCCCTCGCCTTTTTCGCACCAGCCGTAATCCTCAAACTGCAACAGCACAGTGTACGTGAAGGCGTCGTAGCAGCCGGTTATGTCCACGTCCTCGTGCTTCACGCCGGCCAGGTCGAACACGCGCGGCCCGACGTAGTGGCCCGCGACCCGCGTGATGGGGCCGTGCTGGTAGTGGAAGTCGCCGCCGGGCTTCGTGCCGCGACCCTGCACGCCCTTGATGTAGATGGGCTTGTGCTTGAGGTCTTTGGCCCGCTCCGCCGAGGTTACGATGACGCAGGTGGCGTTGTCGGTTTCCAGGCAGCAGTCCAGCAGGTGCGCCACCGGCCGGATGATCCACCGGGAATTCATCACGTCGTCCACGGTCACCCGGTGCTTCATCAGCGCTTTGGGGTTATTGGAAGCGTGAATGGAGTGAGCCACCTTGATCGAAGCCAGATCCTCGCTCTTCACGCCATACTCCGCCATGTGGCGGGTGAAAGTGTAAGCGAACTGCTGAACGGCGCTGATGAGACCGTAGGGCCGCTTCATCAGGTCCAGCCCCCCAATGGGGGCCGACGCCCGGGCTCCGGTCCCGCCGATGCGCACGTTGGAATAGCCGTTCATCGAGCGGTAGATGGCAACCACGTCGCACATCCCGGCTTCAATGGCCCCAATCGCCAGCCCCACCAGCGCCTCGGTTGACGACCCACCGCCGGAGCAGTCCATGTAAAAATTGGGCCGCATCCCCAGGTCGTACTGGATGGACGTGGACGGCGTTGAGTCGCCGCCGTGGTAGCTGAGCATTCCGTCCACTTGGTCGGGCGTCAGGCCGGCGTCGTTCATGGCGTTGCGAACCGCCTCGGCGCCCAGGGCGCGGGTGGTCCGGCCCGACGCGCGGCTGTATTCGGTTTCGCCGACGCCGACGATGCAATACTTGTCCCGTGGATTACCTGCCATATCGTTCCCTCCGGTTGGCAACGGTCAACAAAGCGCCGCGCGCAAGCGCCCGGCGCAGTTGGGCTACGCTAACACGGGTAGAACGGGGATTCAAGCGACATCCGGTTCGTCAGTTTCTTCCGGTTCGCCGGCATCCGGCGGCGCGACTATGGTGACCTGCACGCCTTCATCTTCGGCCAACTGGCAATGTGAGGACGATATGGAATAGCCGGCAACGATGGGCAGAGTGGTGTGGCCGGTAAGTTTTTTCAGCAGGCGGGCCCGGTAGGCGGCGCGCAAAATGTCCTGCTCCGTGATACAGTCTGACACTTCCACGGCCAAGCGCATCGGTTGTCGGGTTTCCCGGTCCAGGCCACTTACCACCAAGTCCAGCAACACTAATGACTGCCGCTCATCATCGTTTAATTTACCCGCATCAACGCCGTCATCGGCGATATCCGCGAGAACGAATTTGTCCATGACGCGGATGCGCTTCAGCATATCTCCAAAGTATTCGGCGGCACGATGCCGACACCGTTGCTCAGCGACGTCGTCAAGCAACATTGTCATCCATTGGTCACGATACCGCATCGGGGGTTCACTATGTTGCACCAGAACGCCTCGTCGTGCCCGATCAAGTGTACACGACCTGCATCGCCTGTCGGACGTCCTCAATGGTCTCCCGCGCGATCTCCCGCTCCCGCTCCGTGCCGGCCACCAGCACATCGCGCACATAGTCAGGGTGTTCTTCGTACCAGGCGCGTCGCTCCCGGATCGGTTCCAGGAAGCGGTTGATGGCGTTGGTGAGCCGCTCTTTGACCTCCCGGTCGCTGACGGTGCCGGCGGTGTAACGCTCCTTCAGTTCTGATACCTCATCGACATCATCATTGAAAGCGTCGTGGTACAGAAAGGCCGGATTGTACTCCACCACACCGGGGTCGGTCGCCCTCAGCCTGGGATTCTGGCCGGTGATGTCGGTGACCATGCGGCGCACCCGGTCTTCCACCTCTCCCGGGCCATCGGCCAGGTACACGGCGTTGTTCAGGCTCTTGCTCATCTTCGCCTGCCCGTCGGTGCCCACCAGCCGGCCCACCCGGCCCACCCTTGCCCGCGGGATGGGGAAAACCTCGCCGTACAGCCGGTTGAACCGGCGGGCTACGTCGCGGGTGTACTCAATATGGGACACCTGGTCCTCGCCCACCGGAACCAGGTGGGCCTTCGGCAGCAGAATGTCGGCGGCCTGGCTGATGGGATAATTGAAGAACCCCAACGTGATGGACTGGTTGTCCGCCTCCAACTGCGCGGTTTCGGCGCGCAGGGTCGGGTTCCTCTGGTGCTGATTCAACGGCATCAGCATGGAGAAGAACATGGTCAACTCAGCGTGCTCCGGCACGTAGCTCTGGATGACGAATGAGGACTTCTCCGGGTCAAGACCGACCGCCAGCCAGTCGGTGGCCACTTCCAGCACCGACCGTTGGATGAGGCCGATGTCGTCCAGATGGTCCCCCATCGCCTGATAGTCAGCGATCAGGAAGAAGCACTCGTACTCGTGCTGCATCTGGACCCAATTCTCCAGCGCACCCAAGTAGTGTCCAAGATGCAGTTGCCCGGTGGGGCGCATTCCGGTGAGTATGCGTTGCTGGTCGGACATAATAGAAGCGGTCTCCGTAAGATTTTGCGTCATGTTTCAGGTTGAAACTAGGGCAAGTTCAGACCGGCACCACCGTCATGCTCGTCTTCCTTTGAGATAGAACTCCCAGACATAAGCTAAAACGGCAATGGAGAGCAGGACCAAGATGGCTATTCCGATGGGGGCAAGCCACCTGTATTGCTCCTCACAAACGGCGACGGTGTAAGGTGGCGTCGTGCTGATGTGATTGAGGAAAAATTCCTTCATCGTCATTCCTCCTCTTCGGCCCGGCCGGTCAGAGCGCCGGCGCGCCGTATAGTATCGTCAGGGAGACCGTTCCTAATCTGGTGATGCCTACCCAGATATTCTAGCAGGCCGTCCGCCGCCAACGCTTTGCACTCGCCGCACAACAGCGCCCCGGAGCGGCACCGCTGTTGCAAAGCCGCGAATTCCTCCGGATGCGGCGTGGCGTAGAAGGCATGGATGCTGGAGACGGCGCAGACGCGCGGGTCGGGATTTCCACCCTTTTCGCGCTGCTCTTCCAGGGTCCTGCGGCCTCCGGTATAGGCGCGCCCGATGCGGCGTCGTATGTCGGCTGGTTCGTCATCGTAGGTAATGCGTCCCGGAGGGACTGCGTTGGTCATAACCTCAACCGCGCTGCCAGTGGCCGGGTCGCTGTAGGTGGTCAGCCCGCGCATCATCCGAAGGTACAACGCCGATGGCTTGACGAAGCCGAACCGTTCCGCCACGTTTCGCGCCATTCGGACATAGACGTCGCCGCCGATGCCGTCCAGCACCAGCGTCCGGCAAGGCCCGCCGCGCTCCGGTTGCTGGGGATGCAGGACATCCGCCAGGCGCAAGAGAGGCCGGAAGGTATCGGTCGCGCTGTCGCGCAAGCGAAGCCCCAGCGCGGAGTTCAATACGCTCAAAGGAATGGCGTTTCCCAAGGCAAAAGCCGTTTGTATGACTGCGGAGTTGTCCTGTTGGAGGTAGGCGTCGGTACGGTCCAGGTCAAGGCCGGCAGCGGCCATCGTCAGCAAACTTTCTCGCATGAAGCGGCGCGCCTGTCCCAGATTATCCAACTCGTCCCGGAAACCCACTACGATGTCTGCGCCCAAACGCTGGAAAAAAACCAGCAGATTGACCAGCGTACCGTGACCCAGGTGCATGGGTCCGTCGATGGGGAAAGCCGCAATCACCTTGCAATCCGCCGCTGGCGGACCGTCGGCCAGGGCTTGCAGGAACAAATCGGCATCCCGGCTGCCTACGATCTGACCGGTCACCATGTACGGATGGGCCTCGTCGAACCACTGGACAAACTGCCGCCGCTGTTCCGGGTAGGCCTCGTTGAGGCCGGTTACGCGCAGTTCCTTGATGAGTTCGTTTTCCCGTGCCAGTGGCTGGTCACCGGTGCGAACCACCAGCGACGGAATGGCAATGTCCGCTTCGTCGGTGCGAGTTTCGGGCGACTCGGCGTCGAGAATCTGACCGTAAAGGCGGCTCAGGCGTTGGGCGATATCGTTGAGCGTCCGCTCCTGTGCCTCCCGGGCGTTGGACAACAGCAGCCTGGCAATGTCTTCTGCGGTTTCGGCGGACAACCCCAATTGTCGTGCCCGGCGGCGGGCGCTGACGAAGAGGTTTTCCTCCACTGCCGGCTTGTGTATGGTGTCACTTTCAAGGTACTTTTCGGCGGCAACGTTGCGGGATGCTTCGATGCGAGCGTGGGCCAGCTCTAGGATCCGGTCGTGGCTGCCGGCTATAATCGCTCGCTGCCGACCCCGATACTCGCCATACGGAAGGCCACCGGCCGGCATCTGGGAACGAACCAAAGCAGGGTCTTCGCCGGTCAGGATACGATTGACGCCTTGTTCAATCTCTTCGACTTCCGCCAGCCGTCGCCAGTCCGGTGGCGCCAGGGCGGCCGGCTGCTCGTCCAGCCATGCGCTCAACCGAGGCATCCGCTCGTCGTAAATTGCGGTCGCCCGGGGTAAGCCCAACCTTTCGCGGAGACCCAACGCCGGCATCAAATAATCCCGCCGGTACGCGGCGAGGTAACTCTCACGCGGGCGTCCGGCGGCCGGGGTATCGCGCAGATAGTCAGCATGGCGTTCGGTATCCACCAGATCCAACAAGGCTGCCTGCATCAACAAGTGGGCGATACCGTCGTCAGCAGATGCGGACCACATGCCCACAATTCCGTCTCGAACCGCGTCAACGAATGCCTCGGGAGCGCCGGCTCCCCGCAGCCATGCGGCGGCGATGGCGCTTGAAGTTTCCCAGCGATTGGGGTCGCCGGGAGCGCCGGTTAGGTGGAACAGAGCAGCCGCATTGGTTTCCGCCGGCTTCCCGTTCCCGCCGTCGGACCCGATCAACTCGGCGGCAATGCCAGCGATGCGCCGGGCCGCCGGCAGTCCTTCCGCGTCCGGATGCCGGGCATAAGCAGCGGCCAGGGATGCTGTCAACCGATGCCCGTCGGGAATGTAGGGTTGAACGGTAGCCATGACGCCAAAAACTGCGATCCATCCAATTTGGCTACATCATACCAGCAATGCCGAATATTCACTGCGCATCGGCAGGGTGGTAGAATGGATCGAAACATGAGGTAATCAATGGCAGACCGGATCGAAACTTTCCAGGACTTGCTCAAACTTCTGGACGCCAAGCCGGAGTGGGTCGAAGAGTTGCGCGTGCGGCTGTTGCCCGCGGAACTCATAGCCTTGCCGGCGCTGGTGGCTGAATTTGTCGCTTCCACCAACAAGCGGTTCGACGCCCTTGAAAGGGATGTGACGGAATTGAAGGCTGACGTGGCGGAATTGAAGGCCGGCCAAGAGCGCATGGAAGCGCGCCAGGACCGCATGGAGACGCGCCAGGACCGCATGGAAAGCGACATCGGCCAAATCAAGGGGCAGATAACCCCGATCACAGCACGCCGCATGGTCGGCAAAATCGCCGAAGTCACCCAATCACGCCGCCCCCGTTGGTTGGCGGATACCGACATAATCGATATTGCCGATGATGCTGATACCGCCAACGTCCCGTACAACGAACTGGAGAGTTTTCGAGCGATTGATCTTGCGCTGCGCGCTATTGACAAATCCAGCGCGGACAGCGCCGAGCACTACGTCATCATTGAATGCTCATCTACCGTTGATGCCAATGACGTGGAGCGCGCCCGTAGAAACGCCGCTTATATGACCCAATTCACCGGCCAACCGACCCGAGCGGTGGTCATTGGCAACCAGGTTCCGGCCGAAGTGGAACGGCTGGCCGACCAAATGTCCGTGGCCTGTATCACCATCACCAACAAGTCGGCGCGGCCCCGGTAGCGGCGCAGCCGGGCCCGCTCAGGATGAGGCCGGGTCAGTTGGACGCAGGGCAAGTCGCTTCAGGAAACGGTCAACAGCCACGTTCACCGCTTCCGGCTGTTCCAGCGTTACGAAATGCCCGGAGTTCGGGATGACCACGACCTCCGCATTCTGAAGTTCCCGCCCCAGGTACTCAGCGTATCGTACCGGAGTCATAATGTCGTCCGCGCCCACCAGAACCAGGGTCGGCAAGGCGATCTCTTTAACCCGCTCCATCACGTCGAATTTGTCGCAGGCCGACAGGTCGTTGTGCTCCACCATCGGGCCGGACTGCAAAGCGCGGGCGGCCAGTTGCGGCGCCAGCTCGCGATTGATGGCTTCGTAGTATGCGGGGGCCTCGGCTCGCCATTGCGCGTCGTCCCGGCAACGGTTCAGGTAGTCGGGATGCACCCGCAGCCGCGCTCCAGTCCCGATCAGCACCAAACCGGCCAGGTCCTCGGGAAAGCGCAGCGCGTAGTCCAGCGCGATGGCCCCGCCCATGGAGTGACCGAACAGTACGAAGGGCGGATATCCCTCAGCGTGCGCGTACTCCCGCAGCCAGTCCACGTAGCCGCCGATGCTGTCGCGGGCTTCCCCGTCCGGGTGGCCCGGCAGGTTAACCGCGTCGGCGTCGGCAAACCTGGCGGTCTGGTAGTGATAGGTAAGTTCGTTCTGGCCGGAGCCATGGACCATAACCAACTGCATTGCCGTACTCTGCGCCTCCTTTGGATTGGATCCTGTACAACTGTTACAGCAGGTGACCCTGGCCATTCATCGGCGTATCCGGTTCATCACCGCCGTCATCGTCATCATCACCGCCAACCTCGTCGGGCCGATCAGTTTCATCCGTCTCCGCCTCCTCGGCCCCCTCATATTGGCTGTCCGTCTGGGCGGCGATCTCCTCAGCCTGCGCCAGCGCCGAGCCGGCTTCTTCGTTCTGCCGCGAGGGGTCTTCCTGGCTGTAGTCGTTGGCCCGGAAACAGTATATGGACACAACGCTGTCGTCACCGCCGCGCTCTCTCCAGATGATGACGCCTTTGGTCTGGCGGGTGTTGACCACTTTGACGTCAGCAAGATTGATCCGTACCACCTGGCCGTTGGCCGAAATAATGAACACCTCGTGTCCTTCTTCATCGTTCATTTCTGCGGAGGTCACGATCTTGGCGTCCACCACCGGCCCGGTGGGCTTGTCGCCCTGGTCCACGGCAAAGGTCTTCACGCCCATGCCGCCCCGGTTGGTTTCGCGATACACCGCTTCTCCTTTGCTGTTGCACAGGGGTGTGGCTTTCCCGTAGCCTTTCTCGCTCACCACCAACAGGAATTCGTCTTCGGGATCGTTCACCACGTCCATCGCCACCACCCGATCCTTCCCGCTGTACTCGTCCTTGAACTTCATGCCGATAACGCCGGCGGCGTTGCGATTCCGCTCCGGGATGCTGGTCACCGGACACAGCAGGGCCTGGCCCTGTTCGGTAACCAGAACGACCGACGCATCAGTGTGGGCAGGACGCACCGCCACCAACTCGTCGCCGTCCTGCACCTTCATGGCGATCAGGCCCGATTTTCGCAGGTTTTCCAATTGACCCGGACGCAACGCATTCACCCGACCGTTGCGCGTGGCAAAGATGTAAAGCTGGTTGTACTTACCCCGGCTGGCCGGCAACATGGTCTGCACTTGCTCCCCGGGTTGCAAGGGGATCAGGTTCACCAACAGCGTACCCCGCGCCGTCCTGCCGGAGTCGTTGGGCGTCTCATAAACGTTCAGCGGATATACGCGGCCCTTGTTGGTGAAGAACAGCAGTTGCTCGTGAGTGTTGACCACCGCGATCTGCATGATGGCGTCGTCATCGCGGTTGTTGGCCCCGCGCACGCCTTTGCCGCCACGACGCTGGTTGCGGTAGGTGTTGATGGGCACGCGCTTGATGTAGCCGCGCTGGCTCAGGGTCACCACCACGTCTTCCTGCACGATGAACTGCTCAATGGACTGCTCTTCCAATTCCGCCCGGATGATTTCGGTGCGGCGAGCGTCGGAGTGCTTGCGTTTGACTTCGCGGGTTTCCCGCTTGATTTCCGCCCGAATCTTCTGCGGATTTTGCAGCAGGTCCTCCAGCCGGGCGATGGTCGCCAGCAAGTCGTTGTATTCCTCGTCCAGCCGCTGCCGTTCCAGGGCGGCCAGCCGGCGCAGCTGCATATCCAGGATGGCCTGGGCCTGAATTTCCGACAGGTCGAACTGCTGCACCAGGTTGTTGCGGGCGGTCTCCACGTCCTGGCTGTTGCGAATGGTCTCTATGATGGCGTCGATGGCGTCCAGGGCCTTGAGGAGACCCTCCACGATGTGCGCCCGGTCTCGCGCCCGCCCCAGCTGGTACTCGGTCCGCCGGCGGATTACTTCTTCCCTGTGGGTGACGAAGTGGGTTATGAGATCTTTCAGCGGCAATTCCTGAGGTTGACCGTCAACCAGCGCCAGCATGATGGCGTTGAACGCAGAGCGCAGCGCCGTCCGCTTGTACAAGTTGTTCAGGATCACCGTGGCCTGGGCATTGCGGGCCAACTCGATGACCACCCGTATGCCACGCCGGTCCGACTCGTCGCGGATCTCGGTGATCCCGGCGAGAGTCTTGTCGCGCACCAGGCTGGCGATTTTCTCGACCAACGTCGCCTTATTGACCTGGTAGGGCAGTTCACTGATGACAATGCGCTGCCGGTTGGAGTTGCGGCCGGGCATATCTTCGATCTGGGTCACCGCCTCCATGACGACGCGGCCCCGACCGGTGGCATACATATCTCGCACGCCGGCCACGCCGCGAATACGGCCGGACGTGGGAAAATCCGGCGCCGGCACGATCTCCATGAGTTGGTCAACGTTGCACGCCGGATGGTCGATGACGTAGCAAATGGCGTCACAGATTTCGGCCAGGTTGTGGGGCGGCATATTGGTCGCCATTCCCACCGCGATGCCCGATGAACCGTTGACCAGCAGGTTGGGCATTCGCGCCGGCAGCACTTGGGGTTCCTTGAGGGAATCGTCGAAATTGTCGCTGAAATCAACGGTCTGCTGGTCGATGTCCGCCAGCATCTCGTCGGCGATGGCGGCCAGTCGAGCCTCGGTGTAGCGCATCGCCGCCGGCGGGTCGCCGTCGATGCTGCCGTAGTTGCCCTGCCCGTCAATCAGAGGAGCCCGCATGGAAAACTGCTGCGCCATCCGCACCAGCGCGTCGTACACGGAGCCGTCGCCGTGGGGGTGGAACTTACCCAACACTTCACCGACGATGCGGGCGCTCTTCCGATACTGGCTCCCTGGCCGGATGCCCATGTCGTGCATGGCATAGAGAATCCGGCGCTGCACCGGTTTCAAACCGTCCCGCACGTCCGGCAGCGCCCGGGCCACGATGACCGACATCGCGTAGGAGAGATACGACTCGCGCATCTCGTCGCCAATTGCGCGATCAATGAATTCGCCGCCGGTTTGCGGTGGAGGGGCCGTGGTCATCGTGGGTTTCTCCTTGCTTCACTCGCCATTCTGGGCTTACACCCGTCATTCCGTGCTTACGCCCGCCATTCCGAGCTCACACTCGTCATTCCGAGCTTACACCCGTCATTCCGGCGAAAGCCGGAATCCCGAAAATCATTTGGCTAACCTGTCCTGCCGGCGGCAAAGGCGTCAGCGCGTTCCACCAGCCCCAGGAACAAATTGCGGAAATTCGCCGGAACCTCGTCGCTCCGTTCCGGTAGGAACTGCACGCCAATCACCCAGCTGTGTTCCTTGCTTTCCAGTCCTTCAATCACACCGTCGTCCAGTTGATAGGCAATGGTCATCAACCTGTCGGCCCTTTGCGGTTCGCGCAAACCCAATCGATGCCGGCTGTTGACCCGGAACATCCCCGCGCTGCCGATGATGGCGGCCACCTTCGAGCCGGGCGACAGGTAGATTTGGTGTCGCACTGTGTCGTTTTCACCGTCGTCTTGATGCCCAATCACATTGTCCGCCGGCCGGCCTCCAAAACAGGCATTCAGCAGGTGCATCCCGCCCCCGGTGGTCAACACGGGCATATCCCGCGTTAGCGCGGCCTCCAGGAGACGCATCCCGGTCGCCGCATTACCTTCGTGGAGCGCGTCGTCCGCCACCAGTAACCCGCCCACAGAGGTCAGCGGGTCGGCATTGGCCTCAGCCGCCGTGATAATGTGAACTTGCCCGCCGGCCGCCTCAACCGCGCGGATGTATGGGCTCTGAAGGTGGCCGTTGCAGTGGTCGGCCAAGACGGCAATAGTGGGCAAAATAAGCAATCTTGAATAGGCCGGCAGGTTCTTTGATTATACTAAAAATCATGCCAGCCTGCCCGTTGCGCCCGTCACCATCTTTCGTTGAAAACCGCCTCCGTGCTACCCTGCACCCAAGAAGCATGGAGGGCAATTAGCGATGACATCCGCCAACACCCACGCATCACAGCAAGATAGCGCCGTGTCGGACGCTGTCGAGGATGTAGGCACCTTTCAAGTTCTGGTGAGCTACTACGACGGAGCGGACTTTAACGGCGACTGGCGCTGGGGGGCAGACTGTCCAGCGGTGGGCTGCGCTACTGACGGGCGGACCCGCGAAGAAGCGTTGGAGATGGTAAAAGATGCCATTCAGTGCCTTCTGTCGGCATTCCCACCGGGCCAATTCCCGTTGCGTTCCGACGACGCTATGGCCGAGGCTTGCGCCGAGTACGAAGCCGAGGGGTGGGGAGAGTACACGTTGGATTGGGTAACGATTTCCGGCCCTAACCCATACCGTTAGACGCTTGGCCAGAGGCGTCAGCGAATGCCTCGTCAACCCAATCGTAGCGACGTTATACGCGCCTTGGCTGCCGCCGGGTTTGTGTTCACTCCCGGCCGGGGCCGCGGCGGTCATGATAAGTGGCAATTGGGGCCGCATATCGTTGCGGTGCCACGCCATAGAGAGGACATCCGCCCTGGAACATTTGCCAATATCCGCCGTCAAGCCGGCGGTTGGTCAACCGCTAAATTCTGGTGGTATGCCGACGGGATGCGCGGGCCGGAGCCGGATTAATCGCCGGCGACGTCTTCCAAAACCATCCGCGCCACCTGTCGTCCCATCCGAACCGAGTAGTTTGTCCCCCGGTCTTCAGGATAGATTTGCGTCGTGTTGGCCAGGTACAGCGACTGGAACGGCGTCCGGTGGTCGGGGATGCGTTCGCTGTAGTTGACGCCGATGATGGGCTGCGCCCCGTCAACCCGGTGGTGGTAATACTCTACAATCCAGTCGCGGCTGAAATCGGGGTTCAATCGTTGCAAGTAGGGAATGAACTCTTCCAACAGCTCCGCCGGTTCCTTGCGATACAACTCGCTGTTGCGGTCGGGATAGTTGGTGAAATAGACGATGTGGTGGCCGCCGTAGAGGCTGCGGTCGATCATGTTGGTGTGCTCAATGACGCCGACAAACGGCAGGGAACGGTCGGCCACGTTGAGCCAGTATTTGGACGTCAGAGGCCGGTCCAGCACCAGTATCAGCAGCACCGCCGACAGATAGCGGGCCGCTTCCAGGACGGCGCGGTACTCGTCGGGCAACTCCGGCGCCAGCCGGATGAACACGTTGGACGGCGTAGTGGCGATGACGGCGTCGTACTCGTAATCCCGCTGCTCACCTCCCTTCACGGCGGCGGTGAAGCCGGTGGCCCTGCCGCCGGCGACGTTGATGCGCCGCACCGCCGCTCCGGTATGCACCAGTCCGCCCTGCTCCACGACACGCTCGCCGCAGGCGTCGAACACGGCGCCGAAACTGCACATCGGGTAGCCCAGCCGCTCTTTCTGCATCCTTTTCCGCGACGCTACCCGCAGATAAATCTTCCCCCACAACCAAGTCATGCTGACCTGATCGTAGTAGTCGCCGAACTTGCCCCGCAGCATGGGTTCCCAAATTACCCGATAAGCGTCCTCACCCATATGCCGCCGAGTCCATTCGGCGGCGGTAACATCCTCAAACTTGCGCCAGTTGCGGGTTTTCTGCAACAGGAACGTCCACAACCCCAACCGAATGCGCTGGGCGAAGGGCAGCGGTGAAAAGCGCAACAGGTCCATGGGCGTGGCGAAATCCCAGATGCGACCACCGTGGAACAGGCCCACCTTCGACTCCAGCCATTCCATCGAGTCACCGAGACCAAGCTCGTCAATCAGGTCCACCATGTCGGTGTCGCTGACGAACAGGTGATGGTAGCCACGTTCCAGCTGACCGCCGCCCACCTCAAAAGTTGACGCCTGACCACCGAGGAAAGGCGCCGCCTCAAACACCTCGGCGAAATGACCCCGGCTGGTCAGTTCCAGCGCAGCCGCCAGGCCAGCGGCGCCGCCGCCGATGATACCCACTCGCATAGCCTAGTTGTCCTCTGCGGCGCGAACGCCTCCAACCTGTCCGTCATTCCCTCCCTCCAACCCGTCATTCCGGCGAAAGCCGGAATCCAGGGGAACCCCGCTGGCCGCGACATTGACCCCGGCGATTTTTGAACAATCCGGCGTCACGGCAGCAGGTTCCTCCTCCGGCAACGCCGTCAACCGCCGCAGCGACAGGTTATGCCAGAAGAGCAAAATCAGCCCGGCAATGTTGACTGGCAGCCACAACGCGACCAGATGCACCGCCACTGTATAGGCCGCGGCCACCGCCGCGCCAATCCCCAGGGCCACCAGGGTCTGCTGCGCTACCACCTCGAAGGGGCCGATGCCGCCGATTGACGCCGGTATCGCCGTGATGAGATTGGACGTCACGGTGACCAGCAGTATCGTTGCTGCCAATAACCAGAAGGAACCGAAGTATTCGTGAAGATTGAAGGAGTAAGCCACGATGAGATACACGCCGGCTTCAGCCAGCCAAACGGGAAGGGATCCCAGGAACAACACCGCGTGCTTGCCGGGAGAGTTCAGGGCAGCCAACCCCTCCACAAAACCGTGGATAACCTCAGCGGCCAGCACGCGAAAACGCGCCGGCAGGATGACCGTCATGGCAATGAGCCAGTTCACCGCTCGACGGCTGGTCGCCAGCGCAGTAAGCACCACCAACGCAACTGCGAAACTACCGATTACGCCCACCATCAACACGATGGCGGTGGACTGATAAGCCAGGCTTGCATCGTTGAACAGACCGGCGGCTAACAGGAGCGGCGCTGCCACCGCTCCCATGGCCAGCAACGTGAGACCGTCGTACAGCCGCTCCACGCTCAGGGTCGCGATGGACGCAGGGACGCTCACCGCCTTTTCCCGCTGCGAAAGATAAACGGCCCGCACCAGTTCGCCCAATCGGGCCGGCAGCACGTTGTTAGCCATGTAACCGATGATGATGACCGGATATAACCGCCGCGCCGGTATCTTGTCGATGGGAGCCAGCAGATATTGCCAGCGCAAAGCCCGGAACCACTGTCCGATGAAATACAGCACGATGGCCGGCGCCAGGTACAGGTAGTTCGCCGTGAGCAACGCCTCCGCCAGTTCCCGGCGGTCCACCAGCAACACCAGCAGGCCCAGCGCCACCACGCTGACCAGCACCCCCGCCCAGAACCGCCAGTTGCCGAGGAAGTAGGTCATGGCTGGTGCGACGGCGCCGTGGGTGGTCGGTGCGTGTTCGAGAAGCCCACCGGGGACGTATCCCCAACCTCCAAATGCTGCCTTCCCGTGAGCGTCCTCACCCGCCAGCGGTCGCCCTCCCGGATGATAAAGGGCCGCGGCGGTTCGTACAGCGCTCTTTCCAAATCCGGCAACATATCTGCTACCGTCGCTATGATGTCTGTAATTTCCGGCGGACTCATCTCATTATCATAAAAATTCCGATGGCCGTTATCCGCTGCAACATAGGATCTGAGAACAGCGATTTCGTCATATTCGTCGTCCAGCTGCCGGGCGATATGGCCGACGGTGCGGTGGCCGCCCAAGTTCATCCACCCGCGCTGCTGCCCATGTGCCTTGAGCATCTGGGCCAATGCGCCCCAAACCTTTTCCGTGGCCTGTAGGCGGTCTCCCTTCTCCAGCTCGTCGCGCGCTTGTTGAATCAATCGCCGGCTGATTTGCACCCGGTCTTCCACAGTAGCGAACCCGGGTTCCGGCAACGCGGGAGTCGTCGTCATATAATAGCCCCTTTTTATTCCTGCATTTGGTCTTTGGTGTATTGGTAATACTCAGCGGTGAACCAATCGCTTTCCTGACGGCGCGCGATGACGTATTCCAGCGCAGAACGCAATTTCTCGGGGTCAGCGGCGGTATCTCTGAAGAACGCGACATCCGCGTTCAATTGACGCCACATTCCGGTATCGGCGCGCGATTCTCCGGGACGACGGTAGGTTTCAGGATACCACAGCAGATTTCGCATCGGCCCCTCCTTGCGGTACTGGTCGGCGTCTCCTTGGTCAACAGCGTGGGCGTGTTCAGCGAGGTAAACGCTTGGACCGGTATCTTCTCCCACCCGGCGGCAGCCTTCGCTGCCGTCGTCATCGTTAGCGGCGCAAAAACGGTCAAACTCCAAGGTTCCCTCTCGCGTCTCCTTCCGCACGTACCATTGAAACGGATACCACATATCGTAATCCACTTTGACGACGCCGGATTGAGTCCCGTCCGCGCCGGAAAATACCCGGTTTTTCAGGTCAACGTATGTGGTCGTGAGGTCCACGGATCCCTGGGCGTAGGCCAGTATTTCCAGATTGGAATCGTCGTAGGTGTACGCGGCTCTCCATGCCCCCACCACTCCGGAGACCAACAGCAGGCCGGCAACCCCCAATGCGGCAGCCGCCCCGGCCCCCGGCTGAACCCGCACCAGCGCCGCTATCAGCGCCGACAACGGCAAAAGTATCAGCACGCCCAACCAGCCCCAAATGTTCCCGTTGTCGCCTTTCAAAGCCAGCCAGGCCACCCATATCGCCAACCCGATCCAGGCCGGCGCAAGAACTAAAGACAAGGCAAGACGCCGTCCTCCAGGGCCGGCAAGAGGCCAGGGCACCCGATCCAGTAAATGTCCAAGCAGCATTCCTGCTGCCAGGGCTAAGGGAACGGTCATGTTCACCAGCAGCCACGGCATTTTCTCCGCCGCAACGGTGTAGATCGCCAGCGTCGCCACCACCCAGGCCGCCAGGACGATGCCAAATCCGCCGTAGGCGGACCGACGGCGTACCAGCCATACCACCGCCACGATGCCGAACGCCAAAGCCAGCAACTCGTACACGGTCAACCCCACGAAGTAGTAGTACCACGGCTGGTTGCCTCGAGCCACGTCCTGCTGCATCAGCCAGTACCCGAGGCTTTGCCACGAACCGGTGAACATCCCGGCCCCGTTGGTGAACAGAGTGGTGTAGAGCGGAATCCAAATCCCGTAGAACACCGCGGCGCACCCCAGCCAAACCCCGCCGCCCCACGCGGTCCCCACCGCTCCGCCCACCGCCAGCAACGTCAGCAGCGTGAACAACGGTATGAGGTAGTTCACCGCGACCTTTCCCGCGCTTAAATCTTCAGCGCTGGCCCCGGCGGGTAACAGTTGACCTATGAATGCCGAACCACCCCAGCAAACCAGCAGCCAACAAAACGTCAGCAGCGCCGCCGGCCCCAACAGCAGCATGACTCCCCGCCACCCGGTGACCGCCGACAGATTCATGCGCAGGAGCGCGACCGCCAACAGCATCAACGCCAGGCCGACGCCATAGTCCACATAATCGCCGGCCATGTTTCCAGTGAATGTGCCCCGCTCGGACAACAATCGTTGGAACGGGCTCGCGACCACCACCGCCACCGCCGCGACGGTGGACAGCGCCGCCACCGCGACGGCCGTCAACTCTACGACGTTCCGCACCCTCCACGCCCCGCGTGCGACTCCAACCGCCAAAACAACCAGGACCGCCGCCGCCACTATATGAACCCACATCGGAGCGGCCCAAATGGGAAAAGTCACCAAGGGAGCTTCCCAAACGGGCGCCCCGGTATCCCCGGTGGAGCCGGTGTCATGGGCCGCCAGAGTCAAACCGAAAGGCGATTGCGCTATGGCGATCAACGCCGCCGCCTGCGGCAGCGTCAACGTCGCCAGCAGGATGAAGAACCCGGCCGCGCTTCCGCAGGCCGCGAGACTTTGGCGCCCTTTTAGAAACCCGAGAATTTGACGCCAGCCCAAACCCAAGGCCGCCAGGCCCATGAACAGTATCACGAAATAGGCGGTTTCCTTGGTAGCCAGCATCAGGGCGGTGATCGCCGCCGCGCCGAACAGGTAGCGCCGGCGCCGATTTTGTGAACAATCCGGGACGCTGTACCGCCAAAGCATAATCAGCAATGACACCGCCCAGACCGCCATCAATATATCATTGCGCCCGAACCGGCTGAAATAGAGCAGAGACGGGGAGAAAGCCAATATGATGGCGGCGCAGACCGCCCCCTTTTCGCCCATCGCCTCCCGGAGGAAATAAGGCAGTACCACCAACACGACGCCGAACAAAGCATAGGGCAGCCGCGCCAGAAAGTCGGTATCGCCGATGAATTTGAGAACCAGGGCAACCAGTTCAATCTGAAACGGCCCGTGCATCCACGGGGAATGGACAAACTCCATCCCCTGAGCCAATTTCCAGGAAAAATGCAGGTGGATGGCCTCGTCGTAGTGCATGGTGCGGCCATCCAATTCCCACAGCCGCATTGCCGCCGCGATGAGAGCGACGATGAGGAAAATCCATTCCAGCCGGCCAAACCGGAAGCTGCCGGCCCAAATCCGTTCAAGGAGCGATTTCAGGGCTTCGGTTGCCATTGCACCGCTTTACGTCGCAAGCCGGCGTTCAGATTTTTGCCCTCGGAACAAACCAGGGCAATCGCATCCGGGCACTCTAACCACCGTCATTCCGGCGAAAGCCGGAATCCAGAGAGTGCAGGATAAGGCCAACTTTCTGCTGGCAGTGATTTCCTGGGTCCCTGCTTTCGCCGGAACCACGGTGTGACTTTGAGTTTGCAAACACGGCCTAGTATGCTGGACCCGTTCCCTGTTCCCCGCCAAGGTTCGAGACGGTTCGCACCAGGTTGCGCCGGCTTGCCTCCGTTGATGGATGTTCCGGACCCAGCGTGTCTTCTCGATCCACGACGTTACGACGGTGCAGGGCCGCCGCCTCCGAGTACCGGCCCACGGAATGCAGCGCGTTGGCGAGGCTGCCCCGGCTGCGCAGGGTATCGGGATGGTTTTCCCCCAGCGCGGTACGGCGCGCCGCGAACAGCTCGCCAAACAACTCGATGGCGACAGCAACGTTCCCGGCCGCGTAGTGGCAATTGGCCAGGCTGCTGCGATAACGCAGGGTTTCGGGATGTCGGTCGCCGTAGATCCGAGCGCTGCCCTGCGTCGCGCCCTGGAACCAGAACAGCGCGTCCTCAAAACGTCGGGCCGCCCGGTAGGCGTGGGCCAATCGGTGCTGGGCGCGCAAAGTTTCCGGATGGCCGTCGCCTAAAGTGGCGCGGGCTTCGCGCCATGCCACCACCCGGGCCCTGATACGCGCGTCGGCCTCGGCACTCATGGCAAAGTGGCCCGCATTTCGCCCATGCGGGAAACGTCATAACCGCCCATGGCGTTTACCGCGGCCCGAAACTCCTCACCGATCTTCTCGTTGTCGTTCAACAAAGCCAGCACGGGTTGGAGCCGCTCACTCCGGTAATGTTCCATTGGGATAACCAGATCATATTCCTCAACAAGCAGCGGGATGAAATCTAACCCCAGGGCCCGCGCCGCCGACAGGATCCCCAAACCCGCGTCCGCCGACCCGCCCGATACCGCTGCCGCCACCGCCAAGTGGCTGTACTCCTCGCGCTGGTAGCCATTGATCGCTTCCGGCGCCGCCCCCATGCGCTCCAACTGGTAATCCAGCAGCGCCCGTGTTCCCGAACCCCGCTGTCGGCTCACAAAGCGCACCTCGGGTCGCAGTAGGTCTTCAAGCGAGACCACGCCCAACGGATTGCCCGGCGCGGTTATCAACCCCTGGGTGCGTCCCACCAACCGCACTATTGCAACCGGGGTATCCGGCAGATACCGTCGGACATAGGCAACGTTATACTCGCCCGTCGCGGCGTCGAGAAGATGGCAGCCGGCCAGGTGCGCTTCGCCCCGTCGCAATGCGGCCAGCCCGCCCAGGCTGCCCACGTGGGCCGACGCCAGGTTGACCAGGGGACGCTGACGCCGCAGGAAACTCTGCATCAGGTCCAGGGCCAGGTCATGGCTGCCGATGGCGACTACCGTATTTTCCACCTCCGCCTCCGGACGGAGCAATTCCACTTCAACCTCGGTTCCGGCTTCCAGACCCTCGGTGTGGCGGGGGATCCGCACGATCCCGTCGGAACGCACCAGGGACATGACCACGCCGGCGCCCCGCTGCGTTGGGGTGGCCGTCATCTTTTCGCCCACTCGCCCGAGCTTGACTCTTAAGAACTCGTCCTCTCCGATGGGCGACAGCACTTTGCGGGTGATCCGGGCCTGAATGCGTGGCCGCGCTGGCGTCTCCGCGCCGAGGAGCCGGTCCAGCAGCGGCCGCAGCAGCAATTCCGCCGTCAACGCCGCCGACACCGGATAGCCGGGCAGCCCCAGCACGGGCTTGCCGGACGCGATCCCCAATGCCACCGGATGCCCCGGACGAATGGCGATGCCATGCACCTGGAGCGTGCCCAGGGATGCGATCACCGACGCCGTGTAGTCAGCGTCCCCGGCAGAGGAGCCGGCGTTGATCGCCACCACGTCGCTGGAATCCAGGGCGTCGGAAACGGCGCGGCGTATGGCGCTGAAGTCATCGGGTACGGGGGCGGAAACCATCGGCTCGCCGCCCCACTCCCGCACCATCCCGGACAGGATCAGGGAGTTGAACTCCGGAATATCTCCGGGTTTCCTCGGCGCGTTGAACGGCGTCAACTCGTTCCCCGTAGGGATAATGGTCACGACCGGACGACGGCGCACCGGAATGTCGGACAGTCCGGCCGCCGCGCACGCCCCCAAATCCGCCGGCGTCACCCGGTGGTTTTCGGGCAGCACCAACTCGGTGGCGACTATATCTTCACCCAGCGGACGCACGTGCTGCCACGGTGCCACCGGGTCGGACACGCGCAACAGATCCGGGTCGTCATCGTCCCGCCTCACGTGTTCAATCATCACCACGGCGTCCATGCCGGCCGGCATGGGGTCTCCGGTGTCCACCCACACCGCCTGCGTGCCCACCGCCAGAATAACGGGACGTGTCTCCGTGGCCCCGGCGGTATCGCCGGCCCGCACCGCGATTCCGTCCATGGCCGCCGCATCGTAATGGGGCGAAGATACCGCCGCCCACACCGGTCCGGCGGTGATGCGGCCCAGGATGTCCGGCACTTCCAGCGGCGCCAGTTCAGCGGCGGTAGGCGCCAAAACGCCTGCTTCTTCCATGGCGCCAAACCAGCGCGCCGTCGCCTCCTCCAATGGAATGTCCATCAGGAAATAGCGGCGGTGGCGGGCGTGTTGAGCACCGGAACTGGTCATGCTCTAAAAACTCCACACCGACACCTGTTCCCCGGCGTATATGCCGCTGGCGTCCGGGGGCACTCGCACGATGCCGCCCGCCTTCACCAACGTGAATATCAGGCCGCTTTTGCCCCATACCGGGTGCGCCGTCGGCGTCCCACTGGCGTCCTCGGTTAGTCGGACGGGCACATAGTCCTCCCTGCCCGGAGCGGATGCTATGTCCTGGCCCAATGTGGCGGTGCGTTCCGGACACGGCGGCGGACCAACACAACCCATGAGCCGGTAAAGCGTCGGGCGGACCAGCAGGTGGCTGACCACCATTGCGGAGACCGGATTCCCGGGCAACCCGATTACCGGCTTGTCATCACACAGACCCACAATGGCCGGCTTCCCGGGTCGCAGGGCCAGGCCGTGAACCAGCGGCCCGGGTTCGCCCAGGGCCGACACTATGTCCACCGTGCGGTCCCGGGCGCTGACCGAACTGCCGGCCGACAATACCAGGATGTCAGAGTCGGCAAAACCGCGCCGGGCCGCGTCCAGCTGTTCTTCATAGTCATCGCCCACCAGCCCCAGCGGGACGGGAGTACCGCCCCAGGCGGCCACCTGCGCGGCCACCGAGTAGGTGTTGATGTCCCGAACCTGTCCTGGGCCGGGCGCCGTGCGCGGCGGCACGATTTCGTCGCCCATCGACAGGATGCCCACGTGCGGTCGGTCTGCTACCGAAACCTGCGTAAGCCCCACCGCCAGCAAAGCACCCACGTCCTGCGGACGTATCACGTGGCCGGCGGGTAAAACGACGCTTCCGGCCTCGACATCCTCACCGGGTTGCGCCACGTTTTCGCCGGGCGCCACCGGGCGCATTACCTCAATGGTGTCGGCGTCGATGACTTGGGTATTTTCCACCATCACCACGGCGTCTGCGTTCCCGGCCAACATCCCGCCGGTATAGGCGATGGCGGCTTCTCCCATGCCCACCGTAACCTCCGGCGCACGACCCATTGGCGCCTCTCCAATCACGGTGAACCAGGCCGGCAGGCCGTCGCTGGCGCCGTAGGTATCAGAGGCGCGGAGGCTGTAACCGTCCATAACTGAACGAGGAAACGGCGGCAGCGCTTCCGGAGCCAGAACCGCTTCGGCGGTGACTCGACCGAGAGCATCCAGCGTCGGAACCAGGGAAACGCCGACCGCGGGTTCCGGCGGGAGGCGATCCAGCAGCAGCGCCAACGCATCGGCTGGAGGCAAGACGTTGAAAAACTCCGGCATCGTGATTCGGATGCTAGCGGCCGGCCAACTGAATGTCAAAACCCGTCTGCACATCGGCAGGGCAATCGCAACATCCCCGTCATTCCAGCGCAAGTCGGAATCAAGTGCTTGTCATTGCCACCCCACACTTGATGCGGGGGGTGGCAATCTCGCCGCCGGAGGAATCGACGCTCAGCCGGTGGGATCACCACGTCACTCCGCTCCTCTCGACGACAAAGCGGGTGCGCGTGAGAGGTGGCCTCTTCCGTAGGGGCGAATAATCATCCGCCCCCACCCCCGTCCCTACCGGCAACCGCCCCAATCCTGTAAATCCCTAAATCCCGTAAATCCTGATTCTGACAAATCCCCATTGACCACCTGGCGCCAGAACATATATCCTAATCACAGCCAAGGCAAAACAGCTGTTACATCCCAAACCTCAAAAGGCAGGATTTCACTTCGACGGCCAACCCCCGTCAGTTTCCAAATCGCAACCGGTCGCAATCGGCAAGGCTCTGTTAGACCCGACCACCTCACCAGGATTGCCGGCTGGACCACCGGGACTGTCCGTGCCCGCGCGCAGGCGCGCCTCTGGCGCGCTGAGTACACGAAAAAGTAGGGAAAAATAGTTGCGTACCCCACCGGCCGTGCGCTGACAACGAAGTGCTGCTGCAAAGTCCGCCTCTGGCGGGCCAAGTCCGCCTCTCGCGGGAAATCCTGCCTTCCAATCCAAACAACTAAAGGAGCCAATACCAGCGGAACCATCGCCCAGCATCTTGAAAATCCTTCAAATCCGGCTAATCCTGATTCTGACGAACCTCCAAAGTAGGCGCGTGAGCTGGCATACCGCGTTGCCGCTGTCCATCACCGCCTGCTACAATCTGGCCAACCCCTACCCGTCATTCCGGCGCAAGAACCCGCCTGTGGCGGGCCGGAATCCATCCACCGCAAGGAGATTGCCGATATGTCGTGGCGCTTCAGCCTGCTCAACCGTTTTGAAGACCCGCCGGGAGGCATCACCGAAGGCCCGGCCTGGAACGGCGAGGTCGTGCTGTTCACGCATATCCACGCCAGTCGCATCTACTCCTACAACCCCAAGTCGGGGGAGTTCTCCGTGTACCGGGAGAACACCAACCGCACCAACGGACTGGCCTTCGATGCCCAGGGCCGGCTTTTCGGGTGCTGCCAGAACGGGCGCGCCATCGTCCGGTTCGACCCCGATGGCGGCATGGTGACCGTCGCTGACAATCTCGACGGTGTGCCGCTCAACACGCCCAACGACCTGGCTATCGATGTTCAGGGCCGCATCTGGTTCACCAACCCCTGGAACACCGGCAACATCGACCCTCATGAGGTGGAACAGCTGGACCACCGCTCGGTGCTCTGCGCCGTGCCCCAGGAGGATGGTTCCTATCGGACCGTACGCTCCACCTACGACACCACCATGCCCAATGGCATCCTGGTATCCCCGGACGGCAACACCCTTTACGTGGCCGAGAGCAACAGCGACCGCATCGATATTGACCGGGAGCTGCGCGCCTATCCCATCAACGCCGATGGCTCCCTGGGCGCCTACACCACCCTCCATACCTTCGGACGCGACGCCAACCGGGTCCACCGCGGCATCGACGGTATGTGCCTGGACGCCGACGGCAACATCATCGCCACCGCCGGCTGGCCCACCGGAGGCCCCGGCCCCATGCTCTATGTTTTCTCACCAACCGGCCGCGTCATTGAAACTCATCCCGTTGCCGCCACCCGACCCACCAACGTCTGTTTCGGCGGTCCCGACTTGACCGACGTGTTCGTAACGTCCACCGATGGCCATTTCTTCCATGCGAAAACCGACCGGGTGGGCTGGGCCATTTATCCATAACCACAACTACGGATGCAAACCCCGATTGTTGAAAAATCGGTATGGAGGCCCCTTCAATGACCACCGCAACACACCAACCGGACCCCGAAGAACCCTTCGAGCAGGTTGCACGGCAAATTGACTGGGTAGAGCAGCTGGAAAACATCAGGGTTCGCCATGACACCCTGGCTGCTGGCCGCGCCGCCGTCGCCTACGTGGACAACCTCCATGACGCCATCCGCGTCCTCGCCGGGCGACAAACCCATGAAGACTTGAAACTTCTCCACGGGTCGGACTTGGCGGACTTGGTCAATGCCATCAGATCCCGCGATGCTGACAGCGACTGGAACAGCACCATCAGGCCGGGTCTGTTGCGCGAAAGCTGACCCCTATCATCTCTGATAATCACCAATTATCCAGTAACGTGGCGGTGCCATCATGCAGCGCAGAAGCTTGAGAAACTACGGCATTGGACGCAACCAGATCCGCCAGGGCGGCGGCCGCGGCAATGGCAACGACCACTTCGACGAACTGGTCGGCAGTACCGAGTTTTACGTCTATCAGACCCCGGGACGGCGCGTGAAGGGATTCGACAGTTTGAAACTCTATGCCGAAGGCGAGGGCTGCGAACTGCTCTACACCGCCGACGCCCCGCCGGAGTTGGCCGACTACGAGACCTTGCGCATCACCCATCGACGCGCCGAACCGATACCCAACGCCGTCCTCAAGCGCGCCCATTCCTGGGCCCACCGCAACAACTTCCTGCACAGCTTCTTCAAGCCGATGTATCGGTAGCCAGCGGCGTGGGTGGGGGCGAACAATTGTTCGCCCCTAAGTGACATCGGTTAGGTATCGGCCGGCATGAGCATTCCCACGGCGTCCGAGCGAGCCATCCGCCGCCAAATCGCGCGCCACGGGCCCATCACCTTCGCTGAGTACATGGCTCGTGCGCTGTACGGCCCCGGCGGTTACTATACCCACCATAACGCCGGAGCCGACTACTACACCAGCCCGCAAGTGCATCCGGCCTTTGGCGCGCTGCTGGCCGTGTACCTGTTTCACCTCTGGACGCTGCTGGATCGGCCCCGGCCCTTCACCATAGTCGAGCCCGGCGCCGGCGACGGCCTGTTGTGCCGCGACATACTGACCGCTGCCGCCGGCCTGCCCGACGGTTTTCACGAGGCCGCCCGTTACATTGCCTGCGATTTGCGCCCCGTCGCCGGACGGGAACGGGGCCAAGCGCGGGCGCAACGCATCGCGGCCAACGCTCTGCGCTTGCCCCTTCGCGGCGGCATCGGCTGCCTCATTTCCAACGAGTTGCTGGACGCCCTGCCGGTCCACCGGGTGCGGATGGATAGAGGCCGGCTGCGCGAGCTCTACGTGGACGTCGAGTCCGATGTGGCCGACGGATACGAAGGGCAGTTGGTGGACCGGTCCCGCGAACCGTCCACACCGTTACTGGAGCGCCGGCTGGCGGAACTCGGCACGGAATTGGCTGACGGCCAGACTGCGGAAATCTGCCTGTTGCTGGAGGACTGGGCGTTGTCGGTGGCGTCGGTGTTGGACCGCGGTTTCGCGCTGACCATCGACTACGGACGCAACGCCGCCGACCTGTACGATCCGGAACAACGGCCTCACGGAACATTGGTTACCTACCGCGTACATCGACAGACCGATTCGCCCCTGGCGGAAACCGGCCGGCAGGACATCACGGCCCAGGTCGATTTCACGTCGGCGCGGGCGGCCGGTGAAAGCGCCGGCCTGGTCACTGTGGGCAATGTTGCCCAGGGGCCGTTCCTCTCGCGCCTCGGACTACAGGCGATCCGGCGGAACCACCCGGCAACGGTCCAACCCGGGAGCGGTTGGATCACGCTGCCCGTCGGGCCCAACGGCCTGCCGCCGGTCTCCTTGCCGGAACCGGTCATCTCCGGCACGGACAATGGGCGCGAGTGGCTGACCGGGCTGACGCATCTGGCTCGGCCGGGCGGACTGGGAGATTTCCGTGTCCTGGTTCAGGCGAAGGGCGTTCCGACGGAGCGAGCCGCCGCCCTGTCATGGCTGGACGGCGAGCCCGCGAACCACGGCTATTCCCCGGCGGAATTGGCCGCAATGATCCCGGCTGACGGGCTGCGGTTGGGGCCGGAGCATTTCCGGTTCGTTTAATCCCCGGTGCTATAATCGGCCGGCACATTACCCAACCTGGAGCAAAGCCATGCCCGGCCCTCTCGACGGCATCAACGTCGTGGAGTTTTCCACGATGATCGCCACACCCACCGCCGGAATGCTGCTGGCCGACATGGGCGCCAACGTCATCAAAGTCGAGCCGCCCTGGGGCGACCTCTGGCGATACGCCCAGGCCGTCATCCCCACCGACGGCCGGCCCTTCATGGCCTACAACCGGGGCAAGCGCTCCATGACCCTGAACCTGACCAAACCGGACGCGGCCGACGTGGTGCGCCGCCTCACCGAGCAGGCCGACGTCGTCCTCGCCAACAACCGACCCGACGTGGCGGGACGCCTCGGGATCGACTACGAGACCCTCTCCGCCATCAACCCCCGCATCATCTACTGCGAAGGTTCGGCCTTCGGGCACGACGGCCCGGATGCTTACCGCCCCGGTTACGACATCATCATCCAGGCCATGTCGGGCATCGCCACCGCCGAGGGCAAGGTTGCCGGCGGCGTGCCCCAGCACATCGTGTCCAGCCCCCTGGTGGACACCGCCTGCGGGCTGGCCCAGGCCTGGGCCGTCTGCGGCGCGTTGTTCGCCCGGGAGCGCAACGGCGGCAAGGGACAGAAGCTGGAGGCGTCCCTCCTCGGCGTCAGCCTGCTGATGCTGGGGATGCGTTTCGTCCGCATTGATGACCTGGACAAGGAACCCCATGCCCAGATAATGGATTCGGTGAACGCCATGCGCGCCGCCGATACGCCCTATCCCGACCTGCTGGAAGTCTATGAATCCCAGCACTTCCAATCTCCCGGCAACATCTACTATCGTTTCTTCCAGACCGCCGACGGGATGATCGTCGTCGGTTGCTTGAACGCCGCCCTGCGCCAGAAGCTCCTCGGCGTCATCGACCTCCACGACATCCGCTTTGACGAGGGCTACGACCAGTATTCTCAGGAAGCCACCGAGTTCGGCGCGCAGCTCACCGCCGACGCCGAGGCCATCTTCCGAGGCAAGACTAACGAGGAATGGCTGGCCCTTCTGGACGCCGCCGGCGTCCCCGCCGGCCCGGTCCGTTTCGTTGAAGAACTGTTCGACCATCCCCAGGTGGAAGCCAACAACCTGGCCATCGACGTGCAGCACCGCGACCTGGGCGCCGTCCGCATGGCCGGCCCCCCGGCCACCTTCACCGAAACCCCGCTGCAACCGGGCAACCTGCCGGCCCTGGGCGAGCACACCAATGCGGTGCTGGCGGAGTTGGGCTACGCGGCAGACGAAATCGGACAGTGGCGCCGGGAGGGGGTGTTATAGTCCGTTTATGCCGGATTACATTTGGGACGCTGACAAGAACGAATGGTTGCGACTCAATCGGGGGCTCACATTCGACGACGTGGTGTACCATATTACCCATGGTGGGTTACTGGCCGAGATTCCGCACCCCAATCAGGAACGGCATCCGGGACAGCGAATGTACGTTATTGTCATTGATGATTACGCGTACGTGGTTCCATTTTACCGCGATGGCGACGTTGAATCTTTGAGGACAGTATATCCCAGCCGAAAATATACCCGTGATTATGTCAGATAATCGGAGGCGACGATGAGCGGTAGCGAAAATAAAATTGACCCGACATCAGATGCGCCGTTGACCGACGAGGAATTCGATGCCTGGTGGCCTTTCAGCGATGACGACTTGGACGACTACGAACGGGAGATTGAGGAATCTCTCCGTGATTATGAATGGATCCCGCCGCCTCATCTGGAAGAGGAACGCCGACAGGCCCGGATGAGAGTACGACGCAGCCTTGCCGAAAAGTACCCGAATGGCATTCCCGAACGTAAAGCCGCCGACCCCAGCCCACAAAGCCAACCCAATGCCGCCGCTCCCGCCGCCGATGACGCATAGATGACCATGCAATCACCCAAACCGCCTCCGATGAGCGACGAGGAGTTCGATGCCTGGTGGCCCTTCAACGATGACGACCTGGATGAGTTCGAGAGGGAAATCGAGGAATCCCTTAAAGGACTATGACATTCTCCCGGATCCTAACTGGGAGGAGAATAAGCGACGCATCGAGGAAATGGCCCGCCGCACCCTCGCCAAAAAGCGCCCGGGGCGCATGACCCGAGGAACAGAGGAAACAATTGCCCCCCGGCCTACTGGCTTACTGTCGTGGCGAAGCCGCTACGCCCTATGATGACCCGACCGGCTGGGATGAAATCCGCAAGAACCAGCCCCCACCGGACGACCTTTGGCGTTGGGTTCCAATCGATAAACCTGCTGATGCCGACCTGCGGGAGCACTTCGCCGGCGACAGCATTGACCTCATCTACCTGGACCCGCCCTTCAACTCCAACGTCAACTACAACGCTTTTTTCCAGGAACAGACCGGCGAACCGTCCTCGGCGCAGATTACCGCCTTTGAGGACACCTGGCATTGGGGCCTGGAGTCGGAGGCGGCCTACCGCGCCATAGTCACCGACGGGCCGCAAAAGCTGGCCGACCTGCTACAGGCCATGCACGCCTTTCTGGGCCAGAGCGACATGATTGCCTACCTGTCCATGATGGCGCCGCGCATCGCGGAACTGCACCGCGTGCTCAAACCTACCGGCAGCATCTACCTGCACTGCGACCCTACCGCCAGCCACTATTTGAGCTGCTGATGGACTCGATATTTGGGCATACCAACTATCGCAACGAAATCATCTGGCGTCGCACCACCAGTCATAGCGACGCCAAAGGACTGGGACGTGTTCACGATACGATACTGCTTTATCACAAGAGCGCGGATTTTGGATGGAACAAAGTCTTTCAGCCGTTGGATGACGACTACGTGGCCAACTATTACCGCTACGCTGACGCAGATGAGCGCAAGTTCATGTCGGCAGATTTGTCAGCGGCCGGCCCGGGCCGGCGCGTGATTTTGGAGATCGAGGAGAGGAATCATTGATCCGCCGGCCGGCCGGCACTGGATGTACGACGATGACGGAATCACCAGACTTCTACAAGAGGACAAAATCTACTGGACGCGCAACGGCGTTCCCCGGTTGAAAGTCTATCTTGACGAACACCCCGGAGTGCCGGCGCAAGACGTTTGGGATGACATACAGCCGTTGCGGTCATGGCACAAAGAGCGCTTGGGCTACCCCACGCAGAAACCCGAGGCCCTACTGGAACGCATCATCAATGCCAGCAGCAACGAGGGGGACGTAGTGCTGGACCCATTCTGCGGCTGCGGCACGGCCACGGTGGCCGCGGAACGCCTCAACCGCCGCTGGGTCGGCATTGATATTACCCACCTGGCAATGTCCCTGATGCGCCATCGCCTGCATGACACCTTTGCCGACGAGTTGCGGCCCTATGAAGTGGTGGGCGTTCCGCAGGACCCGGCCAGCGCGGCGGCCCTGGCCCAGCATGACCGCTATCAATTTGAGTGGTGGGGCGTCAGCCTGGTGGACGCTCGCCCGGCCCGGGATAAAAAGAAGGGAGCTGACGCCGGCGTTGACGGCATCATCAACTTCTTCGATGACAACAGCGGCAAGGCCAAGCGCATCGTCGTGCAAGTGAAAAGCGGCCAGGTCAACCGGGGCATGATTGCCACGCTGAAGGGCGACATGTCGCGGGAAAAGGCGGAAATCGGCCTGTTCGTCACCCTGAACGAGCCGACCCGCTCCATGTTGCAGGAAGCGGCATCTGCCGGTTTCTACACCCCGGAACACTAACCCGACCACAATTACCCCCGCCTGCAAGTCCTCACCGTAGCCGACCTGCTGAACGGGGCTGAGGCGCAATATCCCCGAGTAGCTCCGCCAGCCACCTTCCGCCAGGCTCCCCGAAGGCGGCGCAGCCCCGGGCTGGCAGAGCAGCCTGGTCTGACTTCCACTGGGCCAAAACGTAGGGGCGACCGGTCGGTCGCCCCTACAAGCGTTACGAGGTATCTCCGTCGTCGCCCTACCGCTCCGGCACGAAGCTGTAGTAGCGCACACCGGCCATGGGGATGCCGTAGGCGAAGTTGGTCAGCGGCAGGTCAGGCTCACGCTCCGGGCCTGGGTCAGCGGCCGGAGCTCCGTACTCGTTGAGCAGGCCTTCCATGTCCCGCTCAACTTTTTCGCGCAAGAGGCCAGTCTCGCGATTGGTGTCGTTGACCAAGTTGCGTTCGTTTATCGTAACCATCGTTTGTTCCTCCCTTCCTTGATGCGGATCACATCAACCTTGATATGGTACGTATCATACCTAATTATTCGTATTCCGTCAAATATCTGGCGTCAACCCGATAAAACGGGGCGACCGTTGGGCCGCCCCTGAGCGCGTCACTTCGGTGGCCACGGAGTGCGTCTAGCTCTCCGGCACGTAGGTGTAGTAGCGCACGCCGGCCATGGGGATGCCGTAAGCCATGGCCGGCGGCGGGATGTGCTTGACCCGCTCCGGCGCGCTGTCCTCCATGCGGGCGCCGAATTCGGTGAGGATGTCGGACATATCCTGCTCAACCCATTGGGTGAGCAACCCGGAACGGTTATCAATGTCGGCGGTGATCGGGCGCTCGTTGACGGTAACCATCGTTGCCTCCTCCTTCCTCACGGGGTCTGCGCTGCATCATTGATACGGATGCTATGTATCATATTAGCCGATAACGACTATGTCAACCGGCGAAAAATCCAATTTTGATACGGTATATTATCATCAGCCATAATATACGTCGCCATCGTATTGACCCGCCAGCCCCGTTGCCAGTACCATTTAGCCACCGGGCGGGTATGCGATCCTGCCCCGAAAACACTACGGGGGTTGAAATGACTTCGAGCTACATCGGCAAGGTTGACAAGGCGCGGAAATACGCCGAAGAACCGGGGCGGGTGAACATTCACACCTTCGAAGCCTCTTTCGTCGGCAACCACAACACCTACCGGGTCGCGTACCACGACGGCGATTGGCGCTGCGAGTGCGCGTTTTTCAGCACCCGACGGGTATGCAGCCACACCATGGCCTTGCAGCGTATGCTCGATGAGATGCTGGCGGGACACGCCACCGCCGAAACGGCCGCCAACTAGTTTTCCGGGGTTTCCTCCCCTGAAACAGGACTGCCGGAGCCGCGACCGCCCTCCGGCAGTTTGCGTTTTGCGGCGCTCAACGCCGCCGTCAGTCTTCATAACGACGGAAAACCAGGCAGGCGTTTTGGCCGCCGAATCCGAACGCGTTGGACAGGACCACCGCCACGTCGGCCGCTCGGGCCTGATTAGGCACGTAGTCCAGATCGCACTCCGGGTCGGGTGTTTCCTGGTTGACGGTGGGGTGGATCCGTTGGTCAACGATGGTCTTGACGCAAGCCACGGCTTCCAGCGCCCCGGACGCGCCCAGGGAATGGCCGATCATACCCTTGGTGCTACTCACCGGGATCCGATACGCAGCGTCCTCGAAAAGGCGTTTGATGGCCACGGTTTCCACCGCGTCGTTCAGCGGCGTGGAGGTGCCGTGAGCGTTGATGTAGTCCACGTCTCCAGTGGACAACCCCGCGTCGTCCAAGGCGTCGGACATGGCACGTGCCGCGCTGGCTCCCGTCTCCTGAGGCTGCACCAAGTGGCCGGCGTCGGCGGTCGCGCCAAAACCGGCTACTTCGCAAAGAATGTTTGCGCCGCGTGATTTGGCGCGTTCCAGCTCCTCCAGGACGAGGATGCCGGCCCCTTCCGCCGGCACGAACCCGTCCCGTTCTGCGTCAAAGGGTCGGCTGGCTCGGTGCGGTTCGTCGTTGCGGGCGCTGAGGGCGCGCATCACGGCGAACCCGGCCAAACCCAACTGGCTGATGCCGGCTTCGGCGCCGCCGGTGAGCATCACGTCGGCGACGCCGTGACGAATGGCCTGCAGGGCTTCGCCGATGGCGTTGTTGGAGGCGGCGCAGGCGGTAGTTGACGTGGAGTTGTAGCCGTGGGCGCCCACGTACTGGCTCACGTTGGCCGCCGCCATGTTGGGCAAGATCATGGGGAAAAAGAAGGGAGACATTCTCATACCGCCCCGGTTGGCCAGGATGCGGCAGTTCTCCTCCAAGGTGGGGAATCCGCCATTGCCGTTACCCAGCAACACGCCGACGCGGTAGGGGTCCTCCCGCTTCACGTCCAGTCCGGCATCGGGGACCGCCTGCAACGCGGCGGCCACGGCCATTTGGGAAAACCGGGCCATCCGCCGGGCTTCCCGGCGGGGAATGTAGTCCTCCGGGTTGAAGTCGTCGGCCTGGCCGGCGATCTGGCACGGATAATCGGTCGGGTCGCACAGGGTCATCGGACCGATCCCGGATACGCCGGCGACCAGGTTGGCCCAGAAATCATCGGGCGTCAATCCCAACGGCGTGATCGCGCCCAACCCGGTGACCACTACGCGCCGGCGCGTGTTCCCGGTTCCATTTCCGTTGCTTGTCATCGTTGGAATTGTAGCAGTCAAGGACGCGGCTCTCGCAAATCCGGGGGCAGCAAATCAGGGTACGTCTCCGGAGGTATCCCCAGCGCGGCCTCCCTGGCTTCGGCGACCACGAACAGCGAACCGGTGACCAAACACAGGTCGTCTGATGCGGCCTTACCCAGCGCCAGATCGAGCGCGTCGCTGACGTTGGATACGGCGGCAACTCGGTCGGGAGCCATGCCGTGGGCAAGGAACACATCCACGATTTCCTCGGGACGCATGGAGCGGGGGTGCCGGGAGCGCGTGGCGATAACGCGGTCGCATCGTTCTGCCAACAGCTTGACCATGGCGTCCACCCTCTTGTCGCGGGAGAAGCCCGCCACCAGGGTCAGGGGGCAATCCGGCGCGTAAGCCGGCAGGGTATTCAACAGCGTACTGACGGAATGGTCATTGTGCGCTCCGTCGGCGATCATGGTGGGGTTCCGGCGCAGCACTTCCAGGCGGCCGGGCCATTCTACCGACGCCAGACCATTCACGACGGCACTGGGGTCCACCTGGAATCCAGTGTCCGCTAAAGTTTCCACCGCGGCCACGGCAACGGCGGCGTTGACACCCTGGAAATCGCCCAATAAGGGGAGGCGCACCGGGTAGGTACTCCATTGGCCGTGTATGGTGAGTTCCTGGCCGTCTATCGAAACTGCATCAACCTTCCAGGTCACGGCGTCGCCAATCCGGATGACCGGAGCGGACTGCTCTCCCGCTGCGGTCGTTATAGCCGAATCCGCCTCCGCGAACTGCGGCGCAACTACAACGGGTATCCCTGGCTTGATGATGCCGGATTTGTCGGCAGCAATCTCGCCGATGGTGTCGCCCAGGATGGCGGTGTGGTCCAGGCTCACCGGAGTAATCACGCCCACCGCCGGAGTCACCACGTTGGTGGCGTCCAAGCGACCGCCCAGGCCCACTTCGATCACGCTGGCGTCCACTTTGTCCTCGGCGAAACATTGGAAGGCCATGGCGGTCAGGTACTCGAACAACGTGGCGGGGCCGGCTTCCGGGTCGGCGGCGTTGGCCAGATGGTGAGGCCAGACGCTTTCGGTCAATTCGACGAAACGTTGTGGTGAAACCGGCTGACCGTTCCGGCGGATGCGTTCGCAAAAGGAGTGCAGGTGCGGGGAGGAATAGAACCCGGTGGAGTAGCCCGCCGCGCGGAGGATTGATTCCACCATTGCTGCCGTGCTGCCCTTGCCCTTGGTGCCGGCGATATGGACTATGCCGGGCAGCCGGTGGGGAGAGCCCATCCTTTGCAGCAGGCGCTCGACATTTTGCAGGTCGTAAATGCGCTTCTGCCGGGGCAGGGCGGGTGTGGCGCGTTCGTGGTCAACGAGGGACAGGAGGCGCGCCACCGCATCTTGGTAGGATTGGAGCATGACGGAGGTCAGCGGCGAGAGGCCATGCCCAGGTTGAGGCGCAAGCCTTGGCCGAAAGTGATGCTGTTAACGTGGTCAATGTTGCCAGCCATGGGCCGGGGCCGGAATCCGAAGACGCGTTCCACCGAATCCGGTTCGGCGACGTTGCGGAGCGTCACCAACTGCAACATGGCGCGATTGATGGGCGCGCGGGGCGTGATGATGTCCATGACTGCCACCGCAGGGCGGATCTTCCACAAGGGAATGTTCAGGCGCAGCCTTTTGCGCCCCATGGCGCGGGCCACAGCGCTGACGACCTCATTGTAGGACAGGCGCTGGGGTCCGCCGATTTCCAAAACCCGGTTGCCCCGGATGTTGCCGCGGACCGATGACACTACACACCGCGCCACGTCATCGACGTGTATGGGTTGGAGCCGGTTGTTGCCGGAGCCGATGACGGGAGTAATTGGCATGGTTCGGACCAACGCGGCCACCGCCGTGGTGAATTCGTCGCCAGGGCCAAAAATCAAAGAAGGGCGGATAATCACGTGGGGCAGACCGCTGGCGATCACTTCCTGCTCGCCCTGCCACTTGGAGTATAGATAACGCAAGCGTGGGTTGTTGGCCGCGCCCAACGCGCTGACGTGGATGAAACGACGGACCGAACCGGCTGCTTTGGCAGCGGCGGCAACGTTGGCGGCGCCCTGCCGGTTGATGGCGTCGAACTGCCGTTCACCGCCGCGGATCACCGCCACCAGGTGGATCACCTCAGAGATGTCGCGGCAGGCTTCGGTGAGCGCGTCGGGGTCGGTTACGTCGCCGTAGCAGACTTCCGTGGGAGGGGTGGCGAATACGTTCTCGCTGCCGGGGCGGCGCACCATGGTCCGCACGGAATGTCCGGTGGCAAGGAGACGCGCAACGACGCGGCGGCCCAACAGCCCGGTGGCGCCAGTTACCAGAACAGTCATAATTGCGGTCAGCAGGACGCGGGAGAAACGACGTGTACAATCCTCGGGTTCAGTATATCATCGGTAACTGTCTGGAATGCAGATTTTCCTCCTTTGGGTTGGTCGGTCGGTTGGTGGTTTGGTTTGCTTCGGGTTCGGGGGTTCAGGTTGTCGGCGCTACGGCCAGAGAGCGTGGGCTGCGAATTGATTTCCTAAGTTTGCGCGTGCTGACAGTTCATCATGTTGGAACCACC
>DAOUJY010000041.1:0-9673 GCA_034421995.1 Dehalococcoidia bacterium
CAGTCCCCGCGCCGGACCTTCCCGGTACGGCGGAAACGCTGACGGTTCCCACCGCAGGTTAAGGTTCAGCGCCGCGCTGTATCCCTGCCAACTCCCGTCGTCCAACTGGTCAACCGGTATCGGCGCGTACTGCCCGTCCACCAGGCGGTCGCCAGCCAGCTTGACCCTGTGAAACCGGCCCGTTTCGTCAAACCGCCAGTACTCCGGGATGAGCAGGGCGGCGTAAGCCTCCCGCTTCGGCCCGATGTCCTCCCGTCCGCTGCTGCGCGACGCGATCTCCAGCACGAAGTCCGGCGGCTTCCCTTGTTCCGATATTACGTAGGCGTTGCTGGCGAAGTATGCTGCCGGGTCCGCGCCGAAGGCCACCAGCAGGTCGGGATAGCGCACTCCGGCCAGGCTCCGGGTGGGCGCCACCGCCAGGTAATGTTCCCCAGCCACCAGGGTGCTCTCCGGGTTCCCCAGGTGCACGGCCAGGTAATGGGCGTTGCCGGTGGCGGCCATCTGGTGGTGGTTGGTCATCTTGTCTTCCGGGTCTTCCGGCGGGTCCGGGAAGACGAAGGGACGCGGGACCCGGGAAGTCTTGGCTAAGGTGTCGGGTGTGGTCATCTTGCATCTCACCTTCCGGGAAAGTCAGACCCCGTCTCGGGTGTCAGGGATTCTGCTGGCACAGCAGCGCCTCCAGTTCGCGGACGCGGGCCTCGGCGGTGTCGGCGCGGGCCTCGGCGGTGTCGGCGCGGGTCTCGGCGGTGTCGGCGCGGGCCTCGGCGGTAGCACGGGCCGCCCGCTCGCTGTCGGCGCGGGCGCGTTCATCCTCCAGGGTGACGATGCGCCGGCCCGTGGCCGGGTCGTAGAACACCAACTCCCCATCCTCCCACCGCAGGTACAGGTTCAGCATCGCGCTGTAGCCCTGCAAACTCCCGTCGGGCAACTCCTCTATATCTATGGCAACGTACTCGCCGTCCGCCAGCCGCTCCCCAGACAGCCGCGCCCCGTGATGCTCCCCCGTCCGGTCAAACCGCCAGTATTCCAGTATCCCGATGGCCGCGTAGTCCCGCCGCTTCGGCCCGGTGTCCGCCCGCCCGCTGCTCCGCGACGCGATCTCCAGCACGAAGTCCGGCGGCTTCCCCTGCTCCAAGATGATATAACCGTTGCTGGCTGCATATGCTTCCGGGTCCACGTCAAAAGCCACCAGCAGGTCCGGGTAGCGGCTGCCCGCCAGGTAACGGGTGGGCTGGACCACCGTGTAACGTTCCCCCGCCACCAGGATGCGGTCTCGCAGGTCCGGATACTGGGCCATCAGGTGCAAGGCCAGGTAGTGGGCAGCGCCGGTGATGGTCAGGTGGTCGAAAGTGGTCATCTTGTCTTCCGGGTCTTCGGGCGGGTCGGGCAGCCGGAAACGGCCCGGCGCCGGGTATGTCCTGGCGATGGTGTCGGGCTTGGGCGTGGGCGTGGTCATATCGCATCTCACCTTCAGGTCGGCGGCAAGCGGCGCGCCGCCGCGCTTTGGCTCCCGGAAAGGCGCTGTTCTACGGACCGCATTCTACACCACGTTGCAATTTATCCGACCGCAGAGCCCCCGCGCGACAACCTCATGCCTACCCCTTTCAGAACAACACAAGGACCGCCAGGGTGATGACTGCCGTTGCCGCCAACGCCAATGCCGACAGTATGACCACATCGCCCGTGCTTACCCTGCGGCTCCCCCGGTTCCCCTTCGCGTCTTGCAGCTTGCGCTGAGTTCGGGCGTGCATCAGGTGCTCGTCCGGATGGTGTGGTGGCGGCAGCATGGTCATCGTGATCCTCCCCTGGCAGCTAAGCGTGGAGCCGTTCGTAGGCCGAAAGCCGGGTTATGCCATGTTCTTCGTCGTATTGTTGCGCGGAGACCAGCTGGCCGGTCATGGTTGCCGGAGTTTGCAGCGCCAGGTACACGGCCACTTCGGCAATGTCGTCGGGCAGCCTCATGCGCTTGTGCACTTCGTCGTCGTAGTCGTCGTTGGGCCGGGTCAGGTTCCAGCCGGGGTCAAGGATGTTGACGGCGATGCCGAAGTCCTTCATCTCGTCGGCCAACGACTCGCTCAGCCGCTCCACCGCGGCCTTGGCGGCCCCATAGGATGCCTGACCGGCCCGGCCCCGCCGGGCCACGTTCATTGAAGTCAGGTTGACGATGACGCCGCTGCCACGTTCCATCATGTGGGGCAGGACGGCCTTGCAGGTCATGAACGTGGTGGTCAGGTTCGACTCCATCACCCGCCGCCACTCCGCTTCGGTAATGTCCAGGACCGTAACCGCGTGGGTCAGGTCATTGGTGAAGAGACGATATCCGCCGACGTTGTTGACCAGGATATCTATCTTGCCCAGTTCGCTGATGGTCTCCCGGGCGGCCCGGTTGGCGCCCTCGCTGGTGGTCAGCTCGGCGTTGACCGTGTGGGCGCGGCGGCCCAGGGCGCGAATTTCCGAACCGACGGCGTCCAGCTCCGCAGGCGTGCGGGCTACGATGGCGACATCCGCCCCCTCGCGAGCGTAGGCCAAAGCCATGGCGCGACCCAATCCCCGGCCCCCTCCGGTCACCAGGGCGACTTTACCTTCCAGTTGCATCTTGCTTCACCTTTCTGCGCTGGCAAAGTAGATATGATATGAAAATGGCGTCCCAGGCAGGATTCGAACCCGCGGCCAGCTGCTTAGAAGGCAGCCGCTCTATCCACTGAGCTACTGGGACGCGCTACACTGCAAGGATATGCAGGCGGGCATTGGCCTGTCAACGGTCGCGCCCCCGGCCCAAGCGTCATCACGACAACACCGAGGTGGACAACATGGTAATCAAAGGCGAAGACTGGCTGGCTCAAACCGTTGAGGAAACGCTGGAGCCGGATCTCCCCATCTGCGATACGCACCACCACTTCTGGGTTTCCCGCCCGGAACCGCCTGCCTACCAGCGCTACCTGCTGCCCGAACTGTCGGCGGACGTGAACAGCGGGCACAACGTCCGTTCCACGGTCTTCATAGAGGTGCGGTGCGAATACCGCCAGAGCGGCCCGGAGGAGATGCGGCCGGTGGGCGAGGTGGAATACATCGAGACCATCGCGGCGGAGAGCGCCACCGGCAGTCACGGCCCCACGAAAGCGGCAGCGGCCATCATCGGCCACGCCGACCTGAAACTCGGCGACGGGGTGCGTCCGGCGCTGGAAGCGATGCAGGCCGCCAGTCCGGGCCGCTTCCGGGGCATTCGCCACTCCACGGGCTGGGACGCTGCCCCCGAGCTGGTACAGCGCGACATTCGGGGGGCCATGTCCACGGCGGGCTACCGGGCCGGCGCCAGGGTCATGGCCGACATGGGCCTGGTGCTGGAGAACTCGCTGTATCATCCCCAGCTGTCCGAGCTGGCCGATTTCGCCCGGGCCGTTCCCGACCTGACCATCGTCCTGAACCACATCGGCGGTCTGGTCCGCGTCGGGCCCTACGCCAACCGGGACGACGAGGTGCTGCCGGCCTGGCGGCAGGGCGTGGCCGAGGTGGCCCAGTGTCCCAACGTGGTCATCAAGCTGGGCGGGGTCGGTCAGCTCCGCTACGGCTACTACTGGTACGACCGGGAGACCCCCATCGGCTCGGAGGAACTCGCTGCTACCCTGGGCCCGCTGATGAACTACTGCATCGAGCAGTTCGGCCCCGACCGCTGCATGTTCGAGAGCAACTTCCCGGTGGACAAGCCGTCCTACTCCTACCACGTGCTGTACAACGCCTTCAAACGCCTCTCGGCTGGCTACACCGCCACGGAGCGCGCCGCCCTGTTCCACGACACGGCCATGCGCGTGTACGGCATCAGGGACTGATATCCGATGACGACAAAGTTGACTGAATTCACCGACGAGTGTATTGTCCGTCGATAGCAAACCCATAGCGTGATATTTGCGTTCGCGATTGTGGTCGGAGGTATCGAATGTCGGTTAAGGCAGTCTGGCTCGCATCATTAACGTTGTCCCTGGCTCTCGTCCTGGCCTGCGGCGGCGCCGCCGCGCCTGCTCAGCCTCAGATCGTCGAGGTCACACGCGTGGTGACCGAACAGGTTGAGGTTGAAAGGGTCGTGACCGAACAGGTTGAGGTCGAGAAGGAAGTTGAGAAAGAGGTGGTGGTTGAGAAAGAGGTGGAGGTGATCAAAGAGGTACTGGTGGTAGCCACCCCGGTGCCGCCGGTTCAGGGAGTGGTCCGCCAGCAGGACGATCCCACCGGCACGCTGACCGTGAGCCTGCAAAACCTGGGCGCTCAGGTGACCGATCCGATCCTGCAAGGCCGGGCGGGACACGCCCAGTACCAGGCGCCCATCTACGATGCCCTCCTCGGGTTCAACTACGATTCCCAGTACGGCGGCGTCGGCCCCGGAGTGGCGCAGGAATGGGGGATCGACCCCGACGGGACCAGCTGGACTTTCAACATCGCGCCGGACCTGGTGTTCCACAACGGCGAAGTCCTGGACGCCCACGACGTGAAGTTCAGCCTCGAGCGCACCATGTACCACGACGAAAGCGTGGTGGGCGACGGCAACCGCCTCAACCGGCAACTCAGGCAGCCCTCCGAGGAAGCCATCGAGGTGATTGACGATCTCACCCTACGGATGCACACCGAAGGATCCAAGCCTCACTTCTGGAGCCTGCTGACCCGGGCCGTCTTCCAGGGCGGCCAGATCATGCCCAAGGACTACATCGAGGCCGTTGGCGACGACGGTTTCCGGGCCGAGCCGGTGGGCAGCGGTCCCTGGATGTACGCCGAGCACTCAGTGGGCGATTACTTCCGGTATGAGGCCTTCGACAAGTCCCACCGCGGCATCCCCCACTTCGCCAACATGAGCCTGCTGCTGGTCCCCGAAGAGAGCACCAAGCTGGCCATGGTCCGCACCGGCCAGGCCGACCTCATCGACCTGGTTCCGGAGTCCGCTCCTGAGGTGGAAGCCGCCGGCGCACAGCTCACGGTCATTGAGGGCGTGGGCATGTTCATCTACCAGTTCTGGGGCCTCTATTGGCCGGAAGCCCAGGCCCTGCCCATCGGCGACGTTCGCGTCCGGCAGGCCATGTCACTGGCCATCAACCGCCAGGACATCATCGACTTCACCCTGAACGGCTATGGCCGACCCTCCATGCCCTTCGCCACCTTCCCCACCAGCGTCGATGTGGACGTTCCCCGGTGGCAAGAGTGGGGCGAGCGGGAACTGGTGTACGACCCGGATCGCGCCCGGGCATTGCTGGCCGAGGCCGGATACCCCGACGGTTTCGAGGTTACCTTCTGGAGCACCAACTTCTCCGGCACCCCGTACATGAACGACCTCAGCCAGGCCGTCACGGGTTTCTGGGATGAGATCGGCATCAAGTCCGACCTGAAGATCATCGAGATCGGCGTGTTCAGTCCCATGACGCGGCGGCCCGGACACGACGAATGGGGCGAGGGCTTCAACGGCGCGGTCAGCATCTTCCGCAACGCGGGCCGGCCGCTGCCGGTACCCCGGTATCAGTCCACTTTCCACCCCGACAGCAACCACGTTGCATTCGGCGATCGCGACAGTCTGACACCGGTGGGAGAGGAATACCTGAGGCTCCACGAGATCGCCATCTCCGAGCGTGACGATGCCAAGCGCGCCGAGGCGACCAACGACATCCTCCAGTTGGTGGCCGATCAGTGGATCGGCGTCCCCATTGTCCAAGGGGTCAGCCTGTACGCCTCCAATCCGGAGACGGTGGGCCGCTGGCAGGGCATCTACGGGCGCGGCGAACTCGGCGACGTCTTCCACCGCATACCCCACGCCGAGGGCAATCCCTGGCAGTAATCCCCTACCGATACCACGCACGCGTACCCACTTTCGGGAGTTCGTCAGAATCAGGATTTGCCGGATTTATGGATTATCAGGATTGGGATTGCTCTCCCGCAAATGGTTTCAATCCTATAATCCTGAAAATCCTGATTCTGACGATACCACCCTTGACAATTCACTCTCGTCGCGCCGGGAACTGGCTGAACAGCCCGGCGCTCGGCATTTCCTGAGGTCGGGGATTTGCAAAAATACATCCTCAACCGACTTTTGCAGGGCATCGTCCTGCTCTTCATCGTCGCGCTGATCGTGTTCGCCCTGGCCCGGGCGACCGGAAATCCGGCAGACCTCTTGGTGCCCGAAGATGCCACCGAGGAAGAGCGCCAGTTCATCGAGCGGAACCTCGGCCTCGACCGCCCGTACCACGTCCAGCTCTTCGTGTTCCTCACCGGCATTGTCCGCGGTGACTTTGGCGACTCCATCGTGTACAAAAAGCCGGCTGCCGAGCTCTTCTTCGAGCGCCTGCCCAACACTCTGAAGTTGCTGCCGCTGTCGATGTTCATCGCGGTTGCAGTCGCTATTCCGTTGGGGGTCGTGGCCGCCGTGAAACGGGGCACCTGGATCGACCAGGTGGCCGGGGCTATCGGGGTCTTCGGCGTCGCCACGCCCAACTTCTGGATCGCCATCGTCTGCATTTACATTTTCAGCGTTTGGCTGGACGTGCTCCCGCCCGGGAGAATGGGCGGCCCGCTGCACTACATCCTGCCCGCGTTCACGCTGGGAACTTTTTCCATCGCCGGGATGATGCGACTGATCCGGTCAAGTATGCTGGAGGTGCTGGACACCGAATACGTCAAGCTCGCCAGGATTAAGGGCCTGCAGGAATGGGTGGTATTCTGGAAACACTGCCTGCGCAACGCTCTGATTCCGGTATTGACGCTTTTCGGGGTCTTCGTCGGCGGGTTCGTGACGGGCGCCATCGTTACCGAGACCGTATTCGCGTGGCCGGGTATTGGCCGCCTCACCATCGACGCCGTAGCGCAACGCGACTTCCCACTGCTGCAGGCGGTGATTCTGCTGGACGCGGTGATCATCCTGGCCGTCAATTTGGCGGTGGATATACTGTACGCCTACATAAACCCACGGATCCGGTACGACTAGGAGCGATATGGCCACCGACCGGGTAGATACCAGCGCGCAAGTGCTCCAGGCGCCGAGCGCTCGGCGGGAGCAGTTGAGGTATGAACTGAAGCGGCTCCCCTGGATTCCCGTGGTCATCATCGCGCTCATGGTGTTCGCGGCCCTGTTCGCTCCGCTCATCGCTCCGCATTCCCCAACCAAGCAGTCTCTGCGCGACAAGCTCCGTCCTCCCGCGTGGCAGGAGGAGGGTACGGCCAAGTATGTCCTGGGGACCGATATCCTCGGTCGGGACATCCTCAGCCGGCTGATCTATGGGGCCAGGGTCAGCCTTATCGTTGCCTTCACCGCCCTCCTGGCCGGGGGAGCCATCGGAGGCGTCCTCGGACTGATCTCCGGCTATGCGGGCGGCAAGGTGGACACCCTGATCATGAGGGCGGTGGACGCCACCCTTGCCTTCCCGACCATCCTTTTTGCCTTATTGTTAGCAGTGACCATGGGGCAGGGACTGGTGACGGTAGTTCTCGCCGTAACCCTCATCCTGTGGGCGAGGTTCGCGCGGGTTACGCGCGGCGAAGTGCTGGGTCTCAAGGACCACGACTTTGTCGCGCTGGCCCACGTCCATGGCTGCTCCGGCGCCCGGATCATGTTCGTCCACATCATGCCCAACGTGTTCAACTCTTTCATGGTCATGCTGACCCTGCACGTTGGCCTCGTCATCCTCACCGAAGCGTCGCTGAGCTTCCTCGGCGCCGGCATTCCGCCGCCCACGCCGTCCTGGGGGCAGATGGTCGCCGACGGCCGGGCCAAGGTCGCCACCGCGTGGTGGATCTCCATAATCCCCGGCGTCGCGATTACGTTAGTGGTGATCGCGTTCAACCTGTTCGGCGACTGGCTGAGGGACCGGCTGGATCCCAAGCTGCGCCAGCTTTAGCGTCCGGTCAGTTTAGTGACCAGCAGCCGGGCCAGCTCCTTTGACCAGAGCAGCATCGCCGCCCCGGCGATAATCATAACCAGACCGCCACCGAGCATGAAGCCGTTCACGTCGGCGCAGAGGCACGGCGTCCCCACGGCGACCACATAACCGCCGGCGAGCATCACGACCAGCGACGCCGCCCAGAATATTGCGGAAGTCAGGGCGACGCCAACGCCCCTTCGATGAATCTGCAATTTGAGCACCCTTCTGCTACTGTTTTCTGTGTAGCTGTCCTCCGGTGGGAACGCGGTGATTGTATCACGGGCATGACCGCTGCCAGGCGAGCGGCTCCTATTGCCCCGCCGGGGCCGTCCAGTTGGTGTTTCCTTCCTGCATCGCGAAGGGCGGTGAGGTGGCTGAGACGTAGATCAGTCTTTCCTCCCCGACGTTGCGGATGGAGTGGTCGGTTCCCGGCGGCACCAGGATCATCGTGCCCGCCGCGACTTCCTCCACCTCGTCGCCGACCCGCATCGCGCCGCGCCCCTGCACCACCACGTACACCTGCTCCCGCCCGTCGTGGGAGTGGACGGCCTGCTCGCTGCCCGGTTCCCCTTCCACCCAGGTCACGGCCAGGTTCTCCGACCCAAACTGGCCCGAGGCCAGAAGCAGGTGCGACACCTGCCCGCCCCGGTGGTTCTGTGGACTCTGGTCCAAGGTCTGAATGTTCATCGGCAAATTCTCCTGTTTTGTGTAAAGTAATCATCTGAAGCAGGATTTACTGGATTTCAGGAATTTTCAAGATGTTCCCAATCCTGGGCATCCCCATAATCTTGAAAAATCCTGCTTCTGACAATAGCCTCCGGAGGCAAACCAACATGGCCGAAGTTGAAGCAAAGCTGAACGAGATGAATATCCAACTGCCGCCGCCGCCTGATCCCGTCGGCAACTACCTCCCCCTTGCCCGCAGCGGCAACATCATGTGGCTGGCCGGCGTCGGCTCCCGCATGGCGACAGGAGAGCGCATATCCGGCAAGCTCGGCGCCGATCTGACCACGGAGCAGGGTTACGAAGCGGCCAAATGGGCCGCCCTCAACCTGCTGGCCCGCATGAAGGCGGAGTTGGGCGATCTCGACCGGGTGACGCGCATCCTCAAGGTGGTGGGCATGGTCAACAGCGATCCGTCCTTCAACCAGCAGGCGGCGGTGGTGGACGGCGCGTCCGACCTGTTCGTTGCCCTCTACGGCGACCGGGGACGCCACGCCCGTTCCGCCCCCGGCATGGCCGCCCTGCCCGGCGACACCGCCGTCATCTGCGACTGCGTCATCGAAGTGGACGGAGGCTAAACCGAAGCCAAGGTGAAAGCTACATTTGTTGGGGCGGAAAGATCGGCGTGGACGGGGCGAGTGAGTTCTTGCTATCGCCAATTCTAACCAACCCCAATGCGGGTTTCACCTTGGCTTTGGTTAGTTACCTCGAACGGGACGACGGACCAAGTGGACTTGGTCCCTGGTCTGGACTATCATTGGGCCGGTCAAACGCTTCGGCGCAGCAGCAGCAAATGGAGGTCCGTGGGCGATGGCGGAGAAGGGAATTCTCGACGGAGTCAGAGTCCTGAGCCTGGAGCAGGTGCACGCGCTGCCGTGGGGGACGGGATTCCTGGCGGATCTGGGCGCCGACGTCATCCGCGTCGAAAGCCCTGACCACCTGCAAGACCGTAAATCCGGCCCCTTTCCTGAAGGAACTCCGGGCGAAAAGTGGTGGAACGAAGCCGGCAACCTGGTCTATTACGGCACCCGCAACAAGCGCAGCCTGTGCATGGACGTGACCAA
>DAOUJY010000042.1:0-14584 GCA_034421995.1 Dehalococcoidia bacterium
CCTTCAACCTATTGGTGAACTGGAATGGCTTGGAACCTGACGAAACCGGACGCATCCATCGCTCCATCGCTAACTTCACCCTCTGACACAAACTAGCACCAACGGTTCATAAAGCAATTCGCCCGTATCCGAATGGAGGATACCGAAGATTGTACCATCGTTCATTCTGATTTTCTGGAGCGAAGAAACTGATCTTGCAACATACGCCCCTTGTTTCGCTTTTTCGATGGTCTGGGGGCCTTTATTGACTCCCTCTTCGACACCGACTCGTTTGCATTCCATCACGGCGAAGGGGTGATGAAGGAGACTGTGCACTGATAACCGATATCTGTCATCTGCGACCTCCATGAGCCGAGCTATTATGATCCGGTCATTGTCTTCATGGAGGGTGCATCCATTGCGAAGGATTTTATCTTTCGATATCAACTGATTTGACTTGAAGCCGCCGCTACTCCACGTGGGGGAATTGAGAAGTCGCTGGATCTTCTTTGCTGTCAATGGGAGGTCAGATTCGGCAGCGGCGACGGTAGCGAGTTCTGTTGATGGATGGAAACTGAACTCGACGTTGTGCGTGATGTCGGTATTGGCATACTCGGGTAATCGCCTTTCGATGGCTACGTTCCGCTCATAGCCCCAACTCTTGAGGAGGTAGAAAGTGATAACCTCGATCAAAGTTCCCAAAGCTCGACCAGCGGCCTTCTTAGGGTCATTTGCGTAGTGGAAAACGTTGGCGGTTAGCTCCCTTTGCAAAGCGTCGATGGACTCGTAGGGCATCGGAAATGATCTCCTGTTCGCGCTCCATCCAGAAGTGTCCAGATTATCGGGGACGGTTGCGTCGCCCAAGATACACCAAGCCGTAAGAGAACGGTCGCACGGGTTTGAACGCGCCTAATAATAGCAAAGTGAGCAGCAGTCGTGTCAACGGTTGAATGACACAGGACTTAAGCAGTTGAGAGCGATATATGCCTAATCCGGCTCGATCGCGAGGGGCATTTCACGTCCAGACGCGCAGCTTCTCTGACAATGAGTGAAAGGTCGTGGAGTGTACAATCGGGACAGGTACGTTAGAGGAGGGTCGCTCATGGCAACGGGACTGCTGGCGGGGGTTACGGTTCTGGATTTTACGGCGGCTTTTGTAGGGCCGTTTTGCAGCCGGATCATGGCCGATATGGGGGCCGAGGTCATCAAGATTGAGCGGCCGGCGGCGGACCAAGACGAGCGGTTCACGCCGGAGTCGCTGCCGACGCGGAACGGGGTGCCGTATCTGCACCTGAACGGCGGGAAGAAGAGCCTTGGCGTGGACTTGAAGACTGCGCAGGGTTTGGAGATCGTGCATGCGCTGGTGAAGCGGGCGGACGTGTTCGTGGAGAACTACACGCCCCACGTGGTGCGGAGCTACGGGCTGGACTATCCCAACCTTTGCAAGCTGAACCCGGGCATCATCATGTGCTCGATGACGGGGTACGGGCAGGGTGGGTTTGCCCACAACCCGGAGCACGTCTGCACCGACCCGGTGGCGCAGGCGGTGAGCGGGTTGAACTGGATCACCGGCGAGCGGGACGGCGCGCCTTACACCATCGGCGGCGGCATCGGCGACACCATCACCGGCATGACCGGCGCGATGGCCGTGGGCTACGCCCTGTTCCACCGGCAGCGGACGGGTGTGGGCCAGTACATCGACCTGTCGATGATCGACAGCCTGCTGTTCCTGGACTCGCTGGCCATGCCCCACGTGGCGGCCAACCACGGCGTCCCGCTGCACTACCGGAACGGGGAGCAGAACACATATACCTTTCCTATGGGCATACTGAAAGCTAAAGAGGGTTACATCTCGCTGCAAGCGCCGGGGCAGGGGCCGAACAGCGCTTGGGGCCGCCTGTGCATCTGCATGGATCGCGAGGATTTGATTGAGGACCCGCGCTACCTGACCGACGACCACCGGGTGGAACGCCGGGACGAGGTCGTGGGCATCATCGAGGATTGGCTGCGGACGCTGCCCGATGACGAGGCGGCGCTGCTGGTATTGGCGGAGGCGCGGATCTCATCGGGGCCGGTGCTGTCGCAGGAAGAGATCTGGCGGCATCCGCATTACATCGGACGGGGCGCGTTCCAGGAGATTGAGTACCCGGAGGTCGGGCCGGTGGGAGTGGTGTCGCCGCCGTACCGTTTTTCGGCGACGCCGGCGGCGGTGAGCGGGCCGGCGCCGCAGTTGGGGGAGCACAATTACGAGGTGCTGGCCGAGCACCTGGCATACTCGACGGGGGACGTGGCGGCGTTGACTGAGGCGGGGGTGTTGTACGAATCGCCAGCGGCGAAACGGCGCAGAGCCGGACGATGTGGGGGCGAATAATTATTCGCCCCTACGCAGGCACGGGTCAGTTCACTTCCATGACGACTTTGCCGAAGACGCCGCGGTTGGTGAGGAGCTCCTGGACCCGGGTGGCCTCGGTCCAGGGGAAGATTTCCTGCACGACGGTGCGCATCCGGCCGTTTTCGAACCAGGGCTTCATCGTGGCCCAACCTTGCTGCTCCACGTCTCGCGCCGCCTCGTCGAACACGCCGGCGCGGCGCACCCATTGGCCCTGGTCGGCCAGGCGCTGCTCGTCGAACTCGGCACGCTGGCCGCTGTGTCCGCCCACGGTTACGACCCGGCCGCCGGGGGCCAACGCCTGCAGCGTGGCGTCGAAGATTGCGCCGCCCACGGTGTCCAGGACCATATCGACGCCGCGCCCGTCGGTGAGCCGCAGCAACTCTGCGGTTACGTCCTGGCTGGAGTAGTTGACGCCGGCCTCCGCGCCCAACTGGCGGCCGCGTTCCACCCGTTCGTCGGAGCCGGCGCTGGTGAGGACGCGGGCGTTCAGGTTGCGGGCGATCTGGATGCCGGCCATGCCCACGCCGCTGCCGGCCGAGTGCACCAGGGCGGTTTCGCCGGCCTGCAAACCAGCCATCGCGAAGGCGTACCAGGCGGTGAAAAACACGCAGGGCAGCGACGCGGCGTCGGTGGTGGACATACCCTCGGGGGACCGGAAGGCGAGGACGGATTGGGCGGCGCAATATTCGGCGTAGGCGCCCCGCACCAGGGCCATCACCGGGTCGCCGGGCTGCCATCCGGTCACGCCGGGGCCTACTGATTCCACCACGCCGGCGACGTCGAGGCCGGGGATCCGCGGCGGTTCCGGTTGGCCGGACGGGGCGTTGCGCGCCCGGTAGGTGTCGGCGCGGTTGACGCCGATAGCCTGCGTTCTGATCAGGACCTCGTTGGATTGGGGGACGGGTTGGTCCACGTCGTCCATACGCAACTCGTCGCCGGTATCGGTGAAATGTATTCTGATAGCTTTCATAGTCACCTCGCCCTTTTGAAACCGGAATTAACAAAATCCGGCCGGCTTAGGGTGGGCCGGCCGGGCTATGTAGGGGCGAATAATTATTCGCCCCTACGGTTGTCGTGGATTAGTCGTCGGCTACTACGCCGGCCGGTTCCTCCAGCCGCAGAGGGAAGGTGCCGCCGAAGAGGCCGCGCTCAGGATGACGCTCCCACTGGGAGGCGGGCATCTCGTAATAGACCTCGATCTCGTTGTCGTCGGGGTCGAGGAGATAGACGCCCAGGGAGACGCCGTGGTCGCTGACGCGGTTGATGCGGACGTTGTTCTCAAGGAGACGGTTGTAGAGTTCCTGGAGGTCCTCGAAGGTTTCCATCTGCCAGGCCATGTGGGCCTGCCCGACGATGGAGTGGTCGGGGCCGGCGGCGTCCATGCCGATGGCGCGGATGGCGAGTTCGTGGGACTTCTCGGTGTTGGCCGACATGAAGACGGTGCCGCTGGGAGAGCGCTCCATGATGGTCAAGCCCATGACGCGGGTGTAGAAGTCCAGGGAGCGGTCCATGTCGCGGACGCGCATTACCAAGTGGCCCAGGTGTTTCGGGGTGTACGACATTTTGTTGCCTCCTTTGGATCGATTTTCTGGATTCCTGCTTTCGCAGGAATGACGGTTTCACTGGTGAAGGCTCTAATTCTCCAAATCCAGGAACGCCCGCACCTTTTGGCGGAAGGGTTCCTTGTCATAGTTGCTGAAGAGCATCATGGCGTTGCGGACCGGGTTGCCGCCGAACATTCGCTCGTAGAGCACCTGGCGTCCGCTGAAAGAGCTACAGGAGGCATCCCAGGCCAGGTGGAACAGCTTGGAGCGTTCCCAGGCGTCGGCGCTGTCGGTGGCCAGGTAGTGGTTGACCTCGGGAGCGATGCCCGAATCGAAATCGGCCTCGGCGGGCAAGGCCATGAGGCTGCTGGTGCCGAGGAGCTGGATGATCTCGATCATGCGGGGGTAGAGGGTCCTGCCGAACAGGGTGCGGCCGGCCTGGATCGGGCCCATGGCCGGGCACACCATTCCGTACTGGTTGGGCCTGGCGTCGGCTTCGGCGGCACGCAGGCAGGCCCGCATCATGTCCCGGTAGGTGATCAGCTCGGCCACCTGCTCCTGGATGTGGGGTATGGACCCTGAGCCCAGCGTCTCCACGATGAGGTCGGCCAGACCCAGCATGAACTCGGTCTTGACCAGGCAGCGGTTCAGCACCTGGTAGCCGGTGTGGGAGTTGGACATGGTGCCGGTGCCGTAGTTGTTGCACAGCTCCACGTTGCCCAGCAGGAAGACGCGCTCCCAGGGCACCAGCACGTTGTCGAAGAAGACGACGGTGTCCATCTCCTCGAAGCGGGAGCCGAGGGGGTGGTCGAAGTGGGAACGGCCCTGGTCGAGGCTTTCGCGGCAGAGGAACTTGACGCCGGGGGTGTCGCAGGGGATGGAGAAGGAGAAGGAGTGCTTCCAGTCGTCGTCGGCCAGGCGGTGGCTGGCCACGGGGTAGATGGCGATTTCGTCGGAGATGGGGCCGAGGGTCGCCAGGACGCGGCTGCCCCGCACGACTAGCCCCGCGTCGGTCTGCTTGACGGCGGTGAGGGCCACTTCCTCGGTGAGATTGTCGGCGGCGGCCGGAGTACGGCTGCGCTGGAGGTTGACCAGAGCATGGGTGAGGGTGACGTCGTTCTCGCGGAGGAACTCGTGGTAGTTGAGGACGTTCTGCTTGAACTCGGGGCGGTCCTGGGCGAAGTAGTCGGCGGAGCCGGCCCAGGCGGTGAAGATGGAGTTCATGAAGTCGGGCGAGCGGCCCATCATGCCGCAGCTGGCCCAGGCCCAGCGGGACATCATCTCCCGCTTGCGGATCAGGTCGTCCACAGTTTGCGGGACCATAAATGACAACCCGACAGGATCACCGGTGGAGGGCGAGGCGAAGGTCATTTCCTCCCGCAGCGACGGGTCATGCTGCATATCGTAGAGGGCGGCAACCGCCTTGACACCGTTCTTCAGGCCGGGGTGGGTGGTTACGTCGTCAACCCGTTCTCCCCGGATCCATACCTCGCGGGGGCGGTTTTTGAGTTCGTCGATGTATTCCTGTCCGGTGCGCGCTGGCATGATGCTTCACCTCCTCTCAAAAACCTTAACGACGTCGTTTCTTGCTGGCGCTGTCATTGCGAGGAGCGAGGCGACGTGGCAATCCCGTAGCCGAAGCAGCGGCCCTTACCCTCACGAGATTGCCACGCTTCGCTCGCAATGACAGAGTGGCGAGTTACTTGAACTCCGGCATGACCTCCTGGGTCAGCAGGCTGAGGCTGCGGTGGACGGCCTCTTTGGGGAGGAAGCCGCCGGGGTTGAGCTCGGCGGTGATGCCGGTGATGCCCAGCATCTCCTCGAATTCGTGGAGGCGGTCAACGACCTGTTCGGGGGTGCCGAAGACGACGCGGGTTTCCAGCAGGTCTTCGTAGGTTGAGTTGGCCAGCTTCTCGTAGCGACGCTGCCGTATCGCGCTGGCCTCGGTGCCCTGGCGTCCCAGGGAGTACTCGAAGAGTTCGCGCTGGCGGCGGAAGAAGGCTTCGATGCTGTCGCGGGGTTCTTCGATGGCCTCGGCTTCGTTGGGGGCGAGGTACACGGGGACGCGGACGTTGATGTCGCCGCCGTCGCCGGGGTGGCCAGCAGCCTTCCACTCGTCCTTGTATTCCTGGAGGTTGGTCTTCAGCTCCTCCACGTCCATGGTGCGCAGGCCCAGGAAGATGGGCTGTCCCAGCCGGCCGATGCGTCCGAAGCTGTCCTCGCTGCTGGCGGCGATGCGGACCTTGGGATGGGGCTTCTGGTAGGGAACGGGCGAGAGGGTGGCGTTGGTGATGGTGTTGTACTTGCCCTCGTAGGAGAAGGTTTCGCCGGACCAGGCCTGGAGGATGATGTCCAGAGCTTCCTGGAACCGATCCTTGCTCTCGGCGTAGTCGATGCCCATGATGTCGTAAGCGCGGACGTTGCCGCTGCGGCCCACGCCCAACTCGAAGCGGCCTTCGCTGATCTGGTCCACGGTGGCGGTTTCCTCGGCGATGCGCAGGGGGTGGATCAGCGGCAGCACCTGGACCGCCATGCCCGTGCGCAGATGCTTGGTGCGCGAGGCGATGGCGGTGGCGACGATGATGGGAGCCGACAGCACTGAGCGGTTGGGGTTGAAGTGCATCTCGCCCAGCCAGACGGTGTCCAGCCCCAGCGCTTCGGCCAGGTCGATCTCCTCAAAGGCTTCCGCAAATGCGTCGGCGTGGGTGGGCTGGCTGCCGATGGTGAAGTTTGCGTTGATGCCGAAATCCATGCGTCCCCCTGGGGTACGTCGGACGGAATGACGCCGTCGCGACGAGACTGTCGTTGTTATTGAACACGATAAACGTGATGGCGACAGTATAGCAGGCCGGCCTGTGGTGACGCGCATTGCGAAATGCGTGCCGACGGCGGAAGACGGAGGGGCGAATGATTATTCGCCCCTACACGGAGAGGGGGGCAAGGTTACGACGCCGTAGCTTCCCGCCGGCCCAGGGAGAAGACGCGGCCGAATTCCCGCCGTTCCCAGATGACCAGGAACTGCGCGGCGATGAAGATGGAGCTGTAGGTTCCCACCACCACGCCGATGGCCACCACCAGCAGCAGCTCACGGATGGATTCGCCGCCAATCAGCAGCATGGCCAGCAGCACCAGCAGGGTGGTGAAGCTGGTGTTGATGGAACGGCCCACGCTCTCGATGATGCTGAGGTTCACGGTGTCTTCCAGCCGGCGATCGGGTACGCGGATGGTGTTCTCGCGGATGCGGTCGAACACCACGATGGTGTCGTTGACGGAGTATCCGGCCACCGTGAGGATGCCGACGATGAACATGGAGTTGACTTCCATGCCGATGACGCGTCCCAGGATGGAGAAGACGCCCAGCACGATCACCGTGTCGTGGGCCAGGGTGACCACCGCCGCCACACCGTAGCGGTAGGCCCGGGGCACCCGACGGAAGGCGTACCAGATGTAGATGAGGATGAATGCCGACGCCACCAGGAGGGCGAGGAAGGTATTGCGCACGGTTTCCTGGGCGATGATGGGCGAAACGGTGTCCACGCCCGAGGCGTCGATGGGGCCGATTTCCTCTTCCAGGGCGTCCTCAATCCGCTGGCGTTCCGATAGCTGGTTACCCGCCGCTTCTTCCAGCACACGGGTGCGGATCAGCACGGAGTTGTCGCCCACCGCCTGTACCCGCGCTTCGGGATGTCCCAAATCCGAAAGCAAGGCGCGTACCGGCTCCGTCTGCACCGGCTCTTCAAAGGCGACGGTCAGAACTGAGCCGCTGGTGAAGTCGATGCCCGGCTTCAGGCCGGAGCCGCCGCTGGCCCAGCCGGGCGGGGCGATCATGGAGAGCAGTCCCGGTATGATGATGATGGCTGAGAAGATGAAGTACCAGCCTCTTTTACCGACGATGTCAAACATTATCTAGCGGCCTCCCTGAGCCGACTGAGGTCGCGGTCCGGTGGCCCGTGGTTCTATCTTTTCCGGCGTGAACAGATTGGCGGCCCGGCCCAAGCCCATGGCCTGCAAGGCTTGCAACAGGTTGCGGCTGACCAGCACCGCGGTGAACATACTGACCATCACGCCTACCATCAGGGTCAGCGCGAAGCCGTTGATCAACCCGCCGCCGAGGCGATTGCCGAACCACAGCAGCACTACGCAGGTGATCAGCGTGCTCACGTTGCCGTCCCGGATGGCCGGCCAGGCCCGGTTGAAGCCCACCTCCATGGCGGACGCCAGGCTGCGGCCCAGGCGGATTTCCTCCTTGATGCGCTCAAAGATCAGGATGTTGGCGTCCACGGCCAAACCGATGGACAGGATGAAACCGCCGATATGGGGCAGGGTGAGGGTAATGGGCACCAGCTTGAAGATGGCCAGGGTGACGGCGGCATAGTAAATCAGGGCCACGGCGGCGACTACCCCGGCCGCCCGGTAGTAGGCGATGATGAAGATGAGCACCAGGCCCAAACCCACCATGCCGGCCATCAGGCTACGCTGGAGCGATTCCTCGCCCAGGATGGAGTCCACTTCCGATTCCTGGATCAGGGTCAGCGGAACCGGAAGGCTGCCGGATTTCAGCTGGATCGCCAGGGTGCGCGCTTCCTCCCGGTTGAATCCGCCGGTGATCTGGCTGCGCCCGTCGCGGATGTGAGCCTGAGCAACCGGCGCGATCAGTTCGTTATTGTCGAGGAATACCGCAATTACCTCGTCGGACTGGCGATTGGTCCGCACGTTGATTTCCCCGGTCATCTGGCCGAAAATCTCGGCGCCCCGGTCGTCGAACTGGATGTTGACCGCCCACGCGCCGGTGGTGGGGTCGGTGCCGGCGTAGGCATCCACCAGGTCGTCGCCGGTCAGCCCAATGCTGCTGTCGGTGTAAGGCGGCAGGCATCCCACCTGAAACTCGCCCTGGATCAATGGCCCGGCGCACTGGCGGCGCAGGAACTCCAACTGAGCGGTTTCGCCAATGAGACGCTTGGCTTCGTCGATGCCGCTAGTGACCAGGAAAGATTCCACCGTTCCAACTTCCGTCGCGAGCAGGGACTGCAACGCCGGCCGCTCGTCCACTCCCAACGTGGTGCTGGTGGTGATGCGGAACCGGTTTGAGTCCAGGCTCTCCACCTCGATGTTCTCATAGCCCTGGCCTTCGACGACGCTGCCCAGTTTGGGCACGTCGGCGTCGGGGGCGAACCGGACGGTGATGACCGAGCCGCTGGCGCCGGGGAGTTGGACGATGATGCGGTCGTCGCCGAAACGCTGGACGATGGGTTCCTCGGTGCCGTAGAGGTTGACGCGGCGGCTGATGATGCTGAGGACGCCTTCCATCTGATCGTTGGTGGGCGGGGGGATGTCGTCGTTCACAAAGGAGACGGGTTCGGCGATGGCTTCGGTGAGCGCCAAGCGCACTTCTTCCCGGCGCACCGGATCAAGGTATGGGCCGGTGAGAGTGAAGGACAAACCGTCGCCGGCGTCGGCTACGGCAGCCTCGTAGCCCGCGTTGTCCAGGGCTTCACCAATCAACTCGACAGTTGCTTCGGAGTCTTCGGGGAATTCGATGCTGAGCTCGGTGCCGGTGTCGGCCTGGTACACCAGGTGCGCGCCGCCCTGTAGGTCCAGGCCCAGCTTGAGACCCAGCGGGCCGGTTTCGGCGCGGTCGATACGGGGAAAACCGGGAATTCCGATGTGAATTTCCGGCAAAGCCAGGGAAACGACAGAGATTGCCAGCACCAGCAGGATGAAGGAAGTTAGAAGAACGGTGCGCCGTCGCATAGTGTGTAATCAGTTCCTCAGGCGTTATCGCCGGTGAATTCGTGAAATCAGCCTCGTTCGGCCAACAAACAAGCTGCCAGGTTCAGAGCATCCTCGCGAGTGGCGACTTCGCCCACCGCCTCGGCTTCGCGCAGTCTTTCGAGCAGCGTTCCGATCAGCGGTCCCTGCGGAATGTTCAGAACATTGATCAGATCATGGCCATCGACCAAGCCGCGAGCGTGAACCTCCTTATATGGCGGTTCGGCTCCCGTTTCGAGCACAGTAGCAATCATTCTAGCATAGTTGCCCCAGCGTTCCGGCGACAGTTCAGGACCCCGCGCCGCCAAAAAGTCCGCCATTGCCAGGTACAGAGTGTCCACGGCGGCTTCGCCGAGATCGCGGTAGTAGCGATAGATGGCCCGGCGGGAGGGCATCTCCCAGGCCTGCCGCAGCTGGCTGGGCCGCAGGTGGTGCAGCACCATGGCGGACACCAAAGCAGTTACGCGGTGGGACAGGCGCAAACCGGACAGGCGTTGCTCCACGATCTCCGCTCCCTGCTCGCTGTGTCCCAGGAAGCGGATGCGCCCTTTGGCATCAGGGGCTTTGGTTTGCGGTTTGGCAATGTCGTGGAGCAGGGCGGCCAGCTTGAGCACGGTGCGCCGGGTCTGGCCGTCGCCGACGGTCTCGCCGAAATAGGCGTCTTCCACGGCGGTCCAGGGGGCCATGGTGTAAATGGCGTTGTTGCGGTGGCCGGCGGTTACCGCCTCGGCGTACTCGACGCAGTGGAGCAGGTGACCCCACACGTCCCAATAGTGATGGGCGCGGGGTTGCTCGCAATTGCGGGCGGCTTCCAGTTCGGGAATCACGCGGCAGAGCAGGTCCAGGCGGTCCAGTATCTCCAGCTGAACCCGGGCGCCGTCGGCGGCCAGTATCGCTATAAACTCATCGCGCACCCGCTCCGCAGATACTTGAGGCAAGAGCGGAGCATCCCGACGGATGGCCTGGGTGGTGTCCGGGTCCATGCGAAATCCCAGCTGATTGGCCAAGCGAACGCCCCGCAGCATCCGGCCCGGGTCGGCGCGGAACACGTCGTCGCCCGTGGCCCGCAGGATGCGCCGAACCAGGTCCGCCTTGCCGCCCGTGGGGTCAACGATGGCGTCGAACCGAGCATCGGAGTCCCAGCATTCCAGGGGCAGCGCCATGGCGTCCACGGTGAAATCGCGAGAGCGCAGATCATCCTCGAAAGGGCCGTGATAGCCGGAAATGTCGATGAGAAAAGGCCGGCGGCTTTCGTCCTCCGGGGGCAGGGCCACCCGCACGATGTTCCAGGCGGCCACCGGAACCGGAGTGCCGCCCAGGAGATCGGCCACCGCCGGCCCGACGCGGCTCACGTCGCCGAAGACGGCAAGGTCAATATCGTGGATCTCGCGCCCCAGCAGGGCGTCGCGGACGGCGCCGCCCACCAGCCAGGCGTCGCCGGCGGAACGGTCAGCAAAAAACCCGGCCAGCCGGGTGAGCAGGCCGGGGGCGTCCATATCAGTCGGCGGCGGTGGCGTCGTCAGCCGGCGGGTTCGCCGGGCGGCCGTGGCTGGGGTCGAACTGCGGCACCAGGTCCGCCATAGGCGGATTCATGCGCCGGGCGGCGGCTTCCAGCTCCGCTGCGTCGGGTTCGCCGGTGGGGATGTACTCCACATCACCGTCCTCGTTAACGTGGATGCGGAAGAACTGGTCGTGGGCAATCAGGTGGTCGAGGTACAGGATGCCGTTCAGGTGGTCAGTCTCGTGCTCGATAGCCTGGGCCAGCATACAGTCGGCCTTGAGACGCTGCTGCTTGCCCTGCAAGTCCTGGTAGCGCACCCGGATCCGCTCGGCCCGGTTGACCATGCCCCGGTAGCCGGGCAGGCTGAGACAGCCTTCCTCCACTTCGCGCAGCCCCTCGCGGCGGATGATCTCGGGGTTGACCAGCACCAGCGCCTCTTCCCAGTCCTCCAGCCGGACTACGCACATACGTTGCAGCACGCCCACCTGGTTGGCGGCCAGCCCGACACCCCGATGGGCGGTCATGGTTTCCACCATATCGGCGGCGAGCCGGGTCAACTTGGCGTCAAACTGCGTAACCTTCCGCGCCCGCCGGCGCAGGATAGGGTCGGGAAATACGCGCATTTGCAGCACGGCCACGGTGTTCCTCCTGTTCGGAAAAACGAGTTAGAAATTACCGTTGCGAAATTCGTAAAGGTCCGTTGGATTATATGCCGGCGGCCCCGGCGGTGTAAAGCGAGCGTTCTCGCAAGACAGGGCAATCGCATTTCAAATGATCCCAACCGTCACTCCGGCGAAAGCCGGAGTCCAGAGGCCGAAAAGCGCGACCATCGGCAGAGAAACCGGCACCCCAGGGTACTGGATTCCGGCCCCGTATCAAGTACGGGGTGACGTTCTTTCGCCGGAATGACGAGTGTGTTTCGATCCAAATGCGATTGCCCTGTCTCGCAAGAAGGATAGGGGACGGAGGCCACCGGACGCACGTTCACGTTGCCGGAATTTTCATATGTACTTGACAGAAAAATAAGGCTAGACTAAACTGCTGTTATGTTGCCACGTTTGATAGACTTCGTGGCCGTTGATATTGGACAGCGTGACGCAATCATTTGGCAAATGAACGACGATCTGTTGGAACTTGCAAAATCCGACCGAGGTGGGCCTGAGTGCCGACCCACGGGGATGCAATGAGTTGGGGCGCTACCATAGCGGCTGGTAGCGCCCCAATCCTGCCCCTTCGCGGGCAACTGGCCTCGTCGGATCCCTCCTCCCGACGAGGCCAGTATATCAAAACATGGCCTGTGGTGGCGACTCTCCGCTAGAGGTTGATGATTTCTCCGTCGGACGAAACATCCATGGCCATGGCCCGGGGTTGGCTGGGCAGGCCGGGCAGGGTTTCGATGCGGCCGGCCAGGGCGTAGAGGAACCCGGCGCCCACTGAAGCCCGTATGTCGGAAACCGGGAAGGTGTACCCCGACGGGCTGCCCTTCAGAGTGGGGTCGTGGGAGATGGACAGGTGGGTCTTGGCCATGCAGATGGGCAGGTTGCCCCAGCCCTGTTGGGTGAAGAAGCGGGCGCGGCGGCGGGCCTCCGCCGACCAGGTTACTGACTCCGCGCCGTACACGCGCCGGGCGAGGCCCAAAACCTTCTCCTCGATGGTTGCGTCGAGATCGTAGGCGTAGTCGATCTGCTGGGGGGCGACGCTGGCATCATTGGTGACCCGCACCAGGGCCTCGGCCAGGGCGACGCCGCCCGCGCCGCCGTCGGTGAAGCCGGAGTATTCGGCGGTGGCGTAGGCGCCGGCGTCCTCGGCGATCCTGGCGGCAGCTTGGAGTTCCTCGGCGCTGTCGCCGTCGAAGCGGTTGAGGGCGACGACGACGGGCAGGCCGAAGCTGCGGACGATGTTGATGTGGTGGACCATGTTGGCGGCGCCGGCCTCCATGGCCGCCAGGTTGGGCTGGGCCAGCTCGCGGCGGAGCGCGCCGCCGTGCCAGCGCATGGCCCGCACCGAGGCCACCAGCACCGCCGCGCTGACGGGCAATCCGCTCTGGCGGGTTTTGATGTGCATGAACTTCTCGAAGCCCAGGTCGGAAGCAAAGCCGGCCTCGGTGATGATGTAGTCGGCGTAGCCCAACGCCAGGCGGTCGGCGATGATGGAGCTGCACCCATGGGCGATGTTGCCGAAGGGGCCGGCGTGGACGATGGCCGGCTGGCCCTCCACGGTCTGCACCAGGTTGGGCATGACGGTGTGGCGCATCACCGCCATCAGCGGGCCGGCCAGGCCCAGGTCGTCCACGGAGACGGGATCGCCGCTGCGGTTGGTTCCGACGACCATGCGGGACAGACGGGCCTTCAGGTCATCGGGATCGGAGGCCAGCGCGAGGATGGCCATGATCTCGGAGGCGGTGATGAAGTCGAAACGGGTTTCCCGCAGGGGGCTGTTGGCGCTGCCGCCCAGGCCGGTGGTTATCTGCCGCAACGCGCGGTCGGAGGCGTCGGTGACGCGGGACCAGGTTACGCCCTCGGGGGCCATGTCGCCGGCGTTGTTGCGATAGACGGCGTTCTCCACCAGGGCGGCCAGCAGGTTGTGGGTGGACCCTACGGCGTGGGCGTCGCCGGTGAAGTGGATGTTAATCTCATCCTCGGGGACGATGCGGGCCTTGCCGCCGCCGGTGCCGCCGCCCTTGATGCCGAAAATGGGGCCCAGGGCCGGCTCCCGCAGGTTCACCACCGGGCGGTGGCCCAGCCGGCCCAGGCCGTCGGTCAGGCCGATGGACGTGGTGGTCTTGCCTTCGCCGGCGGGCGTGGGCGTGATGCCAGTAACCACCACCAGCTTGCCCGGCTGCTGGCCGTTGGTCTTGATGGCGTCGAGGCTGATCTTCGCCTTGTGGTGTCCGAAGGGAATGAGATGCGCCTGGTCCAGGCCAAGGCGGTCGGCTACCTGGGTGATCGGGTCCATGCTGCCCCCATGGGTTTTGTTTGATGGGATTAATCATAGCGCACTGCGGGGGATTTGGCAGGGGGACTTTCCATCAATCCGTGGGGAGGGCTTTGACCCAATGTGGACGCGGTGGCGACAGTTTTAGAACCTAAGCATCACCGATAACGCATGTCGCGCTGCGAAAACCGAATGGATGCAAACGATCCGCTGACCATCAGGTACGATGTTAGCTTCCGCGTGAACGATGTTGGAGCAAGATAGTTGGCATCCCGCAACGGGAGGCAAGGGATACAGAACCCGCCGGCTCGCGATGGCAGACTTTGAGCGGAAGTCTGCCATCCTCTCAGCACTAAGCCCCAATCCACCGAAAGGGTGAGATTGGCGGGGTGGTGATGGGATGAGAAAGTGCTCCCGGCTTCGGGGATAATGGTTTTGGTACAACAAAACCACCCTGAAACGAGG
>DAOUJY010000043.1:0-42840 GCA_034421995.1 Dehalococcoidia bacterium
CCTTCAACCTATTGGTGAACTGGAATGGCTTGGAACCTGACGAAACCGGACGCATCCATCGCTCCATCGCTAACTTCACCCTCTGACACAAACTAGCACCAACGGTTCATAAACTGCTGCCAACGCTGGTAGAAAAGGCGCTGATTGCTTTCCGACGTGTACCGTTCCGACACGATGCCGGGGTAGTCGGGGTGTCGCCGGTCGTGGCCGACGCCCATGGAGAGGTCCTGGGTGTACTGGCGTCCCATGCGGGTGAGGGCCGACTCCGTGACGCCGCGCCAGTTGTCCATGTCGTCCTGCTCGAAGATGCCGTTGACGCCGTTGTAGTTGGCGCTGCCCTGCCGCAGGGCCGTTTTCAGCTCGTCCGGCATATCCTTCTCCAGCACCACGAAGTGCCAGAACTCCGTTTGCAGCGGCCCCCGGGGGTGGGCTAGGCGCAAGCCCAGCACGCCGTTGGGGAACAGGCTGTGGTTGCCCAGGTGCAGCCGGCGGGCGCGGAGCGGCCCCAGACGCCGCTCTGCCTCATCCAGCGTCGCGCGGTAGTAGTCCTCGAAAGCCGCGCGGTTTTCGGCGGTTACGCCGTGGGACTGCCGGGCCTGGTCGGCCCGTTCCAGGAACCGCATGGTCAGGGAGTGGCCGTTGACGAACAGGTGCTTGTTCTCCGACTCGAACTGCTGCTCGTGGGTCAAGCGGGGGACGCCGCGATGCCGTCCCTGCACGATGATGGTGGACAGGTGCGTCGTTGGGACGTGGTAGTTGTCGGAGCAGTTGTCCACCGCCGTTTTCCAGTTGAGCGGCTCAATCCACTTGATGGGGCCGATGGCCTCGGTGCCGTTGTCCAGCCGGTTGAACGAGACGTCCAGCAGCCAGCGGGCGTCGCCCAGGTAGTCATCCAAGCTGGGGGCGCTGCGGTCCCAGGTGGCGAAAACGATGCCGGCGTAGGTGTCCACCCGGGCCTCCACCAGGCCCAGGCAGTCCCGGTCCAGCGCGCCGTAGTAGGCTTCCTCTTCGCCCGGCAGGTATTCCAGCTTGCCCTCGTTGGAGAAGGTCCAGCCGTGGTAGGCGCAGGCGAAGTTGCGGGCGTTGCCCATATCGGTGCGCACGATGCGGTTGCCCCGGTGGCGGCACATATTCAGGTAGGCCCGCAGGTTGCCCCGACCGTCGCGGCACAGAATCACCGGCTCCTCGCCCATGTAGGTGTGGAAGAAGTCGTTGGTTTTGGGTACCAGCGACTCGTGGCCGATCATCAGCCAGGCCCGGCCAAACACCTTCTCCTGTTCTTCGGCGTAGATGTCCGGATCAACGAATATGCGCCGGTCCAGTTGTCCGGTTTCAAGGTCGATGATCTGGTATTTGCGGCCAGCGGCAACCATCGGGCACTCCCCATATAGGTCAGATTCAGGCTTGGTTCCACAGTATCAGCCATACCGTGTATTCTGTCTATCTATGCGGTAAAGTAATCGTCTGAATCAGGATTTGCCGGATTTGGGGATTGGCAGGATGTTTCCCAATCTCGAAAATCTTAAAATCCTGTAAATCCTGATTCAAACAATCAATTGCCGCCAGCCAGGAGCGAAGCAGATATGACCACCGCCGCTTTCACCGAAGCATCCACCAGCAGAACGGTCATGGTGGGCGATATGCCCGTGCATTACCACGATGTCGGCCAGGGCGAGCCAGTGGTCATGCTGCACTCCTACGGCATAGGCACCACCGGCTGGATAACCTTCCACAAGGTGCTGCCCGCGTTCGCCCAGCATTACCGCTGCATCGTCATGGATCTGCCCAACTTCGGGCGCACCGGGCCGGTGGTGTACCACGAGCCGCTGCACAACCTCCAGGCCCGCACCGCTTTGGGATTGATGGACGCGCTGGGCATCGAGAAGGCTCACCTGGTCGGCAACTCCCAGGGCGGGCAGTCGGCGATGGTGCTGGCGATGAAGGAGCCGCAGCGAGTGAACAAGCTGGTCTTCGGCGCGTGCCACATCCGCACCGGCGGCGACCTGTACCTGATGGGCAACCGTCCGTCGGAGGGCAGCCTGATAACGCGGGAGGCGCGCGACAACCCCACCCGCGACAACGTGCGCCGCTACCTGCAAACCCACATCGACGACAACGCCCTGGTCACCGACGAGCTGGTGGACTACATCCACGGCCACTACACCGGCAACCCCGCCCACATTGGGGCCGACGCCAGGTCAGTCAGCGTCCCCTACGACCACGGCGTGGACCTGCCCAACATCACCGCGCCCAGCCTGATCATCTGGGGCCGCTACGACCGTATGTGCGTCTTCGAGATCGGCATCGCCGCCCTGAACAACCTGGCCGACTCCCGGCTGGTGGTCCTGAACAACTGCGGCCACTGGGTCCCCTTTGAGAAACCCGAGGAATATACGGCGCACGTACTGAACTTCCTGCGGGGCTGGTAGGTTAGAAGGGATATGGCTGCCCGCCGCCCACCGCCAGGACCTGGCCGGTGATGTACGATGCGTCGTGGGAGGCAACGAAGGCGATGGCCGCCGCCTGCTCGTCGGCTTCGCCGCGCCGGCCCATGGGGATTTCCGAGTTGCGTGTCGCCGAGCGGTACTCTTCCTGGTCGGCCCGCTCGCTGGGCGGCAGTTCCGGCGCCGCGACGTTCACGCCGTGGTCGCGGGGCGTCACCCGGTCGTCGGCCACCGTCCCGCTGGGCGCGATGCAGTTGACCCGGAGGCCCAGGTGGGCAACCTCCCGGGCCAGCGAGGTGGTCAGGCCGATCTGCCCGGCTTTGGCGGCGGCGTAGGGCACGCGGAACCGTCCAGTGACGGCGTGGGTGGCGATGTTGACGATTGATCCCGAACCCTGTTCAATCATGTAGGGCAGGGCGGCGCGACAGCACCACATGGCGGTCCAGAAGCTGCGGTCCAGCTCCGCCTGGATCTGGTCGGGAGTGTAGTACTGGAAGGACTGGAACCAGATGGTGCCGCCGGCGATGTTGGCCAGCACGTCGATCCTGCCGAAAGCATCCTGGGCCGTGGCCATTAGAGCCTCGGCGTTTTCCCACTTGGACAGGTCGCCCAGCGACACTTCGCAAGCACCGCCGAATTCCCGTATCGCCGCCCGTACCCGTTCCGAGGTTTCGGCCACCATATCGCCGATGACGATGGACGCGCCTTCCTGGGCCAGCCGTCGGGCCGTGGCAGCGCCGATGCCCTGGCCGCCGCCGGTGACTACGGCAACCTGGCCCTCAAACCGACGGGCGCTGGCCGCCTTGGTGTCCAACACCGTCGCCTACCTCTCCAAAGTGACTAGCGCTCGACCGTCGGCGTCGTGGGTATGATTGATCAGAGCGGTCTCGATGCGGTTGACACTTTCCAGGATCAGCCGCTGATTTTCCTTGACTTCCGCCATATCGGCCTGCAATCGATCAACGTCGCTCTGCAAGTTAGCGACGTCGCTGTCCAGCCGGATTGCCCATACCAAGCCTGCGATGCTGGGGCCAACGATAGCGGACATGATCACAACCACAGAAGCGATGATAGCAGCGATTTTGTACCAACGGTCAAGCGTCATGATGCGTCCTCTTGCTGACACGTTTATTCTATCATCCCGCGATCAGCAAAGGGTGAACACTTTGCACTGCCAACTCAATCCGGGGTTGCATCGGCGCTGGAGAAGAACTCCTTTTCCAGGTCGGGGTCGGCTACGCCCAGCAGGCCGTTGGTGTAGAGACGGCAGGCCCGCAGCCACAGCACCAGGATAGCGTTGTTGACGTACATTTGCGGGAGTTCGCGCCCGTGTCTCATGCGAGCGTGGGCGCGGATTCCCGCTTCAAAAAACTGTTCCAGGAAGGGCGTCGGCTCGTTGTCCAGCGCACACGCCTCCAGGATTTCCGGCGGGGCTTCCCGGCATAGCATGGCCGGAGAGGCCTCTGCCAGCCGGATGTACTCGGGTTCTTGGGCCTGTGTAATCATCTGTATTCGCCAGGAGCCGGACAGCACGGTAGGGGCGAATAATTATTCGCCCCTACGCAATACCAGCGAGCGTAAACCCGCTTACAGGTTCATCTGCGGAACCAGGTAATCTTCCATCTTGTTATAGATCTGCAGCCGGCTGCGCTGGGCATCCAGCACCACCAGGCGGCCGCTTCCCTCGTCGAAATGAACGTCGGTGGGCAGGGCGAACCGCCACTCCGACTCGGTGGTGGGCACTTCTCGCCGGCGCTTCAGGTAGTCGGCGTTGGCGACCACGGTCATGTCCGCCCACTTGCTCAGCCACTGGGCGTCGCCGATAAGGGAAATGATGAAGTTGCCTTCCTTGTCGAAGACATGGACGCGGCCCGGGTGCATCCCGTTGTCGCTCCAGTCGGCCACGTACACGTCGCCCTGAGGGTCGATGGTCACCTGGACGGGCAGGTGCATCTGGCCGCGCTTGGCGCCCGGCTCGCCGAACTGCATGAGCCATTCGCCGTCGGCGGTGAACTTCTGCACCCGGTGGTTGCGGTGGTCGGCCACATAGACCGAGCCGTCATTCTGGTCCACCGTGATTCCCCACGGGGAGTTGAACTGGCCGTTGCCGTCGCCCGGGGAACCCCAACTGGTGATGTGCTGTCCGTCGGCGGTGAACTTGCGGACTTCGTGGCTGCGCCCGTCGGTGAGGTACAGGTTGCCGTCGGCGTCAACGGCCAGGCTGGAAGTGCCGTGTTCCTTGCCGTCGTCGTTGGGGACGGCGTTCCACCGCTTGATGAAGGCGCCGTCCTTCTCGAACTCGGACACCGTATTCATCCACTCGTCGGCCACGTAGATGTGGCCGTTGGGCGCCAGCACCATGCCGGAGGGCCAGATGAACTCGCCTTCCCGGTCGCCGTACTTGCCGAACTCGCCGGTGAATTCCTCGTCACCCTCTTTTTCGCCCAGGTCAATGATGCTGACCCGCGCGCCGTAGGCCAACCGGTTCCAGGGCACGTTGGAGATGCCCTCGATGCCCCGGTTCAGCACGTACACCGTGTTGCCCTCAAAGGCCATGGCCGTCGGCTGGCTGAAGCCCATTCCGGAAGCGGCGCCCCGACCCACCGAGTGACTGTAGTCATACACTCGGCCCTTTGCAATTTGCGTAAGCATAGTTCTACCTGCTTGCTGCCTGTGTGTCTTGCTATGACAATCGCTTTTCCCGTCATTCCGGCGAAAGCCGGAATCCAGCGCTTCTGACGGTTCTTTCCAATTGCGCTACTTGGACTCCGGCTTTCGCCGGAGTGACGGATGTGGTGCGACTGCCCGATAACTGCGGGGCCAGCAGATTTGCACCCACTGGCCCCGGCCGTTTCTGCCTGTCGGCGCGTCCCGTTGACCGGAACCCGTTGCCGGTTAGACGAACGCGACCTTCTCGAACTGTCCATTGACGATGGGGTTGGCGTCCAGACCCATCCAGTCTTCCAGGATGGTGGAATAGACGCCCCGGAAGTCGGTGCTGGGAACCAGGTCGCCTTGTTCCAGGTCTTCGGGCTTGGAGGACGGGTATTCGCCGTACTCACCGCCCTTGATCGGGTCGCCCATCATCAGCACGAGGCCGGCGGCACCGTGGTCGGTGCCGCTGCCATTGTCGTGGACGCGGCGGCCGAACTCGGAGAACATCAACAGGATGACGTTGTCGGCGGCATCGTTCTCCCGCAGGTCGTCGAAGAAGCTGGAGACAGCGGCGGAAACATCCCGCCACAGGCCGTCGTGCATTCCGACCTGGTTGGAGTGGCTGTCAAAGCTGCCGTGGTCGCAGTAGAGCACGCGGGTGCCCAGGTCAGCCTGGTGCACCTGCGAGATGCCCTTGAGCTTGCGGGCGATGGGAGTGTCGGGGTATTCAACGGTGCTGCTGTACCGCCCCGGGGCCACGTTCAGGATGTCGGCGGCCTTCAGGCCGTCCAGGCCGGTCTGGCCGAGATAGTCCATGACGAAGCCGCTGCCGATGGTGGGCGAGTAGAGGCGGGTGAAGCGGTCAATGATCTTGTCCCGCTGCATCTCTTCCTGGATGCTGGTGAGCATCCCGAAGTTGTCCAGGTCGTCCACGCAGGCCACGGGTACGCCGGGGAGGGCCAGGGCGCGGGGGAGGCTCGGCCCGAAGCTGACGGCAGTGACCACGTTTTCCTTGTTGGGGTCGATGTCCCGGGTGGCGCGACCCAGCCAGCCCTCGGTTCCCAGGGAGTCCGGCTCACAGGTGTGCCAGATGTCCATGCTGCGGAAGTGGCTGCGGGGGCTGTTGGCGTAGCCGACGCCGTGGATGATGGCCATGTCGCCAGCGTCCCAGAAGCGGCGCAGCGGGGCCAGTTCGGGGTGGAAGCCGATGCTGTCGTTTAGCTTCAGGATCCGCTCGTCGGGCACGCCCACCACCGGCCGCTTCTCGCGATAGAGCGGTTCGGCATGGGGGATTACGGTGTTCATGTAGTCGTTGCCGCCGGTGAGCTGCAACACCACCAGAACCGGGTCTTTCTTGGTAGAGGTCATTTTGCTTGCTCCTGTGGAGATTAGCGTTCCACTGCAGGATGTTGGGTTGCGGCGATGCGTTTTCCTCCGTCATTCCGGCGAAAGCCGGAATCCAAGCATCGCCGCGACGGTCACATCAGGCGTACTGGTAGTCGCGCAGCGAAACGATCAGCTGCAGCATTTCGGAGATGCGCTCCTCGGAGGCGCTCACGTCGGCGTCGGTGGCCCAGGACACGGAGCCGCTGGACTCGGCATGGGTCACCAACTCCTGCCGGGTGGCGGCGTCAACTTCCAGCGGGCCCATGAGGTCCAGGCAGTTGTCCACCATGTCGGCGGGGGTGAGGTCGCCCTGGGACTGCATCCGGCTGATCATGGAGCGGATGCCGGGGCGGTTCACGTCGCTAACCATGTCGGCGGTGAAGTTGATGCGGCGCATGAGGGAGCCGCTGTTGATCCACTCCACGCCGGTGTGCCAGCCTTCCACGCTGGGTGGGTTGAGCAGGTCCTGGCCCATGTAGGTGGGCTGGCGCGCCATTTCGCCCAGGCCGGGGCCGGGGAACTCGAAGCCGCCGACCAGCCGCAGGGTGCCCACCACCACTTCGGCGGGGCTCTTCAGACGGGCGTAGCGGGCGTTCTTGAAGAAGTCGCTGTTGAACAGCACGCGGAGCACTGCCGTCATGTCGCAGCCGGAGTCGACGAAGGCGTCGGCCAGCAGGTCGATGGCGTCCTCATCCTTCGGCGGCGTCACCTGCCAGGCCGGAACCTGCGCTTCATCGGCGACGAAGAAGTTGTACAGGTGGCGGGCGATGAAGGTCGCGGTGGCGGGGTGCTCGCAGATGATGTTGATGATGTCTTCGCCGTTGAAGTTGCCCGTTTCGCCGAGGAAGGTCTTGTCCTCGTCGTCGTGGTCTTCCGGCAGGTACTGGAACTGCCAGTCGTGGCGTCCGATGGGGCCGCGCGGCAGCTTGGGCTCAAAGGTCCAGCCGGTGAAGGCGCGGGAGGCTTCGCGCACGTCAACCTCGGTGTAGGTGCCGACGCCCATGCTGAACAGCTCCAGCAGTTCGCGGCCCCAGTTCTCGTTGACGGCGTCGGCATGGTTCTCGAAGTTGTCCAGCCAGTAGATCATCGCCGGGTTCTTGGCGACTTCCAGCAGGAGGTCCTTGTAGTTGCCCATGCCCTTTTCGCGGAACAGGGCTACCATGCGGGTGATCTCGTCGTAGTGGTCAACCTTGGACACGCCGGTGGCGAAAATCTGGTGCCAGAACAGCGCCATCTTCTCTTCCAGCGGCCGCTTGGTGTTGATCATGAAGTGCAGCCATTCGGCCGAACCCATGCCCTGGATGGTGCCGGGGCGCCAGCACCAGGGCTGGTAGCGGATCAGCTCGTAGCGGTCAATGGCCGGCTGGCTCTCCGGGTTCAGAAGCTCCTCAACGGTGGCTTCGTATCCCTGGACGGCGCGGGCCTCCAGCTCCTCGCGGGACGCCCCGAAACCGGCACGGCGCATCAGATGGGCCATCAAGGCGATGTCCTGAGATGCCATCTTGTTGCCTCCTGTTAATGTGTTCACGGAATTGGCAGACATTATCTGCTATGCTTTATCTACCTGTCAACGACGGCCCAGCGCACGACCCGTATCCAGGAGGCCCAGCATGACTACCGTAAAAGCAGAGGTCGCGGAGAAAGTCAAATCCGCCGTGACCAAAGTCCTGGCCCAGCAGTACGGCTCCGATAAGGTATTCGACCCCATTGTAGTGGTGCCTAGGGACGACGGCGACGGCGAGATTTATCTCCACGTGTATATGGTGTTCGACGAAGAGACCATCAAGATTGAAACCCGCAAGAGCGTCGAGTTCCTGGGGCTGCTGGCGGACGAACTCGGGGAAGGCATGCCCCAAGACGTACTCACTCACTCGTTCATCCCCAAGTCCGACTGGCCCGAGTTCTCTCAGAATCCCTACGTTGTCCCCCGCTAATCTAATCGCTACAGCGAGGCTACTGTACGCTGCCGGCGTCCGGGAAACCGACGACGAACAATCCCAGACGCACCTGAAGCGGGCCGTCAGCACCGCCTACTACGCCATGTTTCATGCTGTCTGCGCCAATACGGCTGCGCTGCTGCCAGGCACCAGCGGCGACCCGGCCGAGTCCGCTGCTTGGCTACAAGCCTATCGGGGACCAGAGCATACCCACGTCAGAAACCAATGCCGGAACGCTGGACTCATCGACCCGTTTCCGCCGGAAATCAGGAACTTCGCCCAGACGTTTGTGAGAACCCAGAGCTACCGCAATCAAGCCGACTACAACTCACTTTCCGACTTTCGCCCGGCGGAAGTGTCTCAAATTATCTACGACGCAGAAAACGCAATCAATCAGTTGGCAGCTACTCCGGCAAATATCAGGCGAGCCTTCGCCGTAACCACGCTGCTGAGAAACAGAACCGACTGATCTACCCAATGTCGCTACCCTCACCAACAACGTCATCGCCCACGCCAGCCCGAGCGTCCGCCCCGCCCTCCCCGGGCTGGATGCTGTTGCTGGCAGCGGCGCTGTTCGCGTTGGTACTGCCCATCGTCGGCCCTCTCGACGACCACCACTTCGCCGAGCGGACGCATACCCACGAGCATATCTACCTGAACGGGCGTCCTGTCCCCCACGGCCACGCTCACGAAAACGGCCGGCGCCACCTGCATCCGGCAGCAGTGAGAGTGGGCGATGATGCCGACGCCAACCGTACTGACGGCGTCCTCTACCTCACGCCGGCCACCGCTGGGATGATGCTCGTCGTCCTGTCCGCCTCCTATCACACCCCGCCGGACGCGCTGCGTCCTCCGCCGCCCAAAGCCCAAAACGCGAACCCGCTGACCCGATACGCGGCTCCGACACGCGGGCCGGACGGAGCCGACGTGCCGCCGCCGCTGCCGCCTCCTGTCGTCTGAAATCCTCCTGCGACCTTCACCATTCCCGTTCGCTCCCGGCTGGTCATGTACCGGCTCGTTGAGCATCCCTAATTAGACGGAGGATTTCTCGATGCAGATTCTGCAACAAACCTTGCGCCGGCCGGCGTATATGCTGGTCGCCGCAATCGCCCTCGCCGCACTGCTGGCAACGGTGGCCTGCGGCTCGGCCGCCCAACCCGAACCGACCCCCACTCTCGCCGAGGCGACGGCATCTTCGCACACTCAGGCCGAGGTGCAGCAGCCACAGGACACGGCTGCTTCCGCTGGCGCCGTGGTCATCAGCATGGCAATCGCCGAGCGGGCGAGCAACCTGTCCCGCGACGACCTCCAGGTCAAGAAGGGCGACAACGTCAGCATCAACTTCACCGCCGACGAACCCGGGGAAATTCACCTGCACGGCTACGACCTCACCGCGCCCGTATCACCCGGCAGTCCTGGCGCTCTGAAATTCACCGCCGACACTGCCGGCGCCTTCGGCATCAACTTTCATGCGTTCGCCGCTGTGCCGGAACCGGTGATTTCGGAAGCTCCGGTGAGTGTGGATATCTCAGCGGAACCGGACGCCGACGGCGGTGTCGACGTCCGGATCACGACCGAAGGCTTCCGGTTCGCGCCCGATCTGGTTGACCAGGATCACACCCCCGGAGCGGGCCACGCTCACATCTACCTGGACGGCGAAAAGCTCGGGCGGGTCTTTGAAGCCGAGTACCACATCGCCGTCGTGCCGCCAGGGGAGCACGAAATACGGGTCTCACTGAACGCAAACAACCACAGCGAACTGGTGTTTGACGGCAAGAAAGTGGAAGCGACGGCCACCGTGACAGTGCCCGACGTGGGCCAGGTTCACGGTGACGGCCATGACCATGACGGCCATGACCACGGCGCGCGCGAAGTCGTCGCCGAAGTCCACCTGGGCAACCTGGAGGTGTATCCCTGAACAACCCACCCGGCGGCAAAAACCGTAGGGGCGAATAATTATTCGCCCCTACACGTTTGACCGATGTGCCGTCCGCCCTAACGCTGTTCGATGGGCACGTACTCCCGGTCCATGGGGCCGACGTAGTGCAGTCGGGGGCGGAGCAGGATGTTGTTCTCGTACTGCTCGATGCACTGGGCCGACCAGCCGGGGATGCGTCCCAGGGCGAAGATGGGAATGAACAGGTCGGAGGGGATGCCCAGCAAGTGGTAGATGGAACCGGCGTAGAAGTCCACGTTGACGTAGATGCCCCGGTCGCGGTAGGGAGCCATCACGTCCTCGGACAGATGGGTCAGGATCTGGAACCAGCGGGGGTCGCCGCGCTTTTCGCCCAGGGCCTGGGAGCGTTCCCGCAGGTGGCGGGCGCGAGGGTCCTCGGCCTTATAGACCCGGTGTCCGAAGCCCATGATGCGCTCGCGGTTGTTCAGCTTGTTGCGGGCGTACTCCTCGGCGTTCTCGGGGTTGCCGATCTCCAGCGACATCTTCATCACTTCTTCGGCGGCGCCGCCGTGGGCCGGGCCCTTCAGCGTGCCTACCGCGCCCGAAACGGCGGCGTGCAGCGTGGAGTTGGTGGAGGCCGACACCCGGGCCGCGAAGGACGAGGCGTTGACGCCATGCTCGGCGTGGATGATGAAGTCCACGTCCATCAGGGAGATGGTCTCGTCGTCGGGAACCGTATCAAACAGCATATAGAGGAAGTTGCCGGCATGGTTGAGGTCCGGGTTGGGCGCCACCGGTTCCAGCCCGGAGCGTATGCGGTGATGGGCCGTGACGATGGTGGGAGCCTGGGCGGTGAGGCGCAGGGCCTTGCGGACGTTGGCCTCTTTGGAGTTGTCCTCGGATTCCTCGTCGAAGGCAGCCAGGCCGATCATCGCCGTCTGCAGGACATCCATGGGGTGCGCGCCCTGCACGGCGTCGATGACGGTGATGATTTCGTTGGGTATGCGCCGGTTGGCCCGCAGGTAGCCGTCCATTTCGGCCAGTTGCTCGCGGTTGGGCAGCTCGCCGTAGAGCACCAGGTGGATGATTTCCTCGAAGGTGGACTTCTCGGCCAGGTCGTGGATGTCGTAGCCACGATAAAGGAGTTTGCCGATGTCGCCGTCGATGAAACTGGACTCCGTGGTGTCCATGTACACGTTCATCAAACCGCGGTGAATTTCGGGCTGGTCGGCCATCAGTTTCCTCCTTGATTAGGGGCTTTCACCCCGCTAACGCCGGCAGGGTTCAACCCCGCTACGGCGGTTGATTATGCTAGCACCGGGTTCGGCAGAGTGTCAACTGAAAACGGCCCCGGGCAACTGACTCCGACTCTCCCCAACGCTCCTTTCCGCCAGCGCCATGAGCGCCCGTCGGCATCTCAAAACGGATGGTAGCACCGCCTGCGGTCGGATGCCAAAATCGTGTCAAATCGCTATTGCTGGCAGTCATGCCGCCGTGTATGGTATGCGTAACACTACTCCCGAGGAACGTTGCTGTGGAAGTCACTCCATTTGTTGCCATAATCGCCGCCGCGGGCATCGGCGTTACGTTGGTTGTCCTGCTGATAAGGGGCAGTTTTCAACTGGGCAGGCTGTCGCACAAGGTTGACAACTTGGACGATAAAGTTGACAGCCTCGCGGAGGCGGTCAACGAGTTGCGCCGGGAAGTCCAGCAGAGCAACCGCACATTGGCGGCGCTGGCTAACCACCGTCACGACGTTGACGGCAACACCGTCTTCAACGTGCCGCAGCCCTGAACCGACCGGCGGGGCCGGCAACCATTATGCAATACGGCGTCATCCTGCCCAACGTCGGCCCCCTGGCCCACATCGATTCCCTGGCGATGATTGCCCGACACGCTGAGGAACTGGATTACGACGGTATCTTTCTCAGCGACCACATCGTCGTGCCGGACGGACTGCGCTCCGCCTACCCCTACCGCAGCGACGGCCGCTTCCCGCTGACCGCCGAAGACCGCATCCTGGAGCCAATTGTTACGCTATCCTACTTGGCCGCCGCCACTCAAACCATCCGGCTGGGTTTCAGCGTCCTGGTGCTGCCCTACCGCCATCCCGTCCTCAACGCGAAGATGCTGGGGACGCTGGACGTGGTGTCCGGCGGACGGCTCATCGCCGGCGTGGGTGTGGGCTGGATGGCCGAGGAGTTCGTCGCTCTGGATGCCGATTTCCCCGACCGGGGCGCCGTCACCGACGAGCACATCGCCATACTGCGGGCCTTCTGGACTGGCAAGACGTCCGACCTGGGTGAAACCCGCCATAACGTATCCGGCCTGCGGATGGAGCCGCTCCCGACTACGCAACCCCATCCGCCCATCTGGACGGGCGGAACCAGCCCGCCGGCCCTGCGCCGCGCCGCACGGCTGGCCGACGGCTGGCACGGCGTCCGCCAATCGCCCGATGACGTGGCCCGGGTGGTGGCCCGCATCGCCGAACTGCGCTCCGCCGCCGGCAACTGCAGGGACGGCTTCACCATATCCCTCCGCGCCGGCCTGGACATTACCGACCAGCCTTTTCCCGGAGAGGGCCGCACACCATTACGCGGCTCGCCGGAACAAGTTTCCGACGATCTGGACCCCTACGCTCGGGCCGGCCTGGACTACCTGGTGGTGGAACCACGGGCCGCCACGCCAGAGCAGTTGGTGGCGCAACTGGAACGGTTTGCCAAAATACGTAGGGGCGAATAATTATTCGCCCCTACTGCGCCGTCCAGCCGCCGTCCACCACCACCTCGCTGCCGGTGACGAAGGACGATTCGTCCGACGCCAGGTAGAGCACCGCGTTGGCGACCTCCTCCGGCTCCCCGTAGCGGCCCATGGGGATGCGGGACAGCATCATCTCCAGGCGTTCCGGGTCGTTGCGCCCGGCCCGGGTCATATCAGTCTCTATCGGCCCCGGATGCACCGAATTCACGCGGATGCCGCGCGGCGCGTACTGCAACGCGGCGGCCTTGGTGAAGATGCGCACGCCGCCCTTGGCCGTCTGGTAGGCGGCCCCGCTGTACGGCACGCCGACGATGCCCAGCTGCGACGATATGTTGATGATGGAGCCGCCGCCGGCCTCCAACATGGCGGGTATGGCCGTGCGCGTCCCCAGGAACACGCCCTTCAGGTTCACGTCCATGGTGCGGTCCCACAGGTCCACGGGTTCCTCGTGGATGGAGAACGGGCTGCTGCCGATGCCGGCGTTGTTCACCAGCACGTCCAGCGAGCCGAACCGCGACACCGCCTCCGCCACCGCGGCCTGCCACTCGGCTTCCTCGCGCACGTCCAGATGCACGTAGCGACACCGCCCGCCGGCGTCGTTGATGGACGCCGCAACCGCCTCGCCCTCGGTATCCAGAATGTCCCCAATCACCACCGCCGCGCCCTCTTGGGCGAACAGGCGCGCCTCCGACTCGCCCATCCCCCGCGCGCCACCGCTGATCAAAGCAACCTTGCCGTCCAACCGTGCCATGGCTATACACCTCGTTGAAATTTCTTGCTCAAGATTACCGTCAATCCATGCGGTTGCGCCATGAGTTAACGCAAAGGCGCAGCGGCGCAAAGACGCGAAGGACAAACTGGTATGGGCGTTGACCAATCACCTGAGTTCCGGGCGCCTGCGAAGCGCCCAAACTATCCACGCCAGATTCAAGCATAGGATGGCAAACATGGTTACTTGGGCTCAGTAGAAGAGCGGACTCGGCAAAAGATCGTCAAACGGATAAATGGTGAAAGCCCAGCCCAGATAAAACACCGCCAGCGCTGCGACTGTCATCGGTACATATCGGAAGGATAGGAGCGTTCCAAGCGCACTCAACACCACAAAGACCGGCGTCAGAATAAGCAGAGCTGAATGCAGAGCTGAACTTGGTGAGATGGCAACACCTGGCCAGAACAGAAAGTAGATTACGAATATCCCCAGATAGAACACCGGCAACCCCAGCAGTGCCAACAGCGCCACCACCGCGATTCTTGCCAGCGTTCCCTCGAGAGTCCTGGTCCTGATAGGCGCGTTCCGCATGTCAGTCTCCATAACTCCTCCTACCGGTGCGCCTGTCCCCGCAATGACGCTTGGGCAAGGTGGGGTTAGAAGTTGTACGGCGTCCAGGGCTTGTAGGGCACCGCAAAGGCCCGGTCGGCGCGCTGCACCGCTCCCGGCGTGGTCTCATCCACCAGCCCCGCGTGCATCAGCGTGGCGAAGGTGGCTGAGCCCAGGTAGGCTGAGGCCAGCGCGGAAACGTTGATTGCCAGGTCGGCTCCTCCGGCCACGGGGCGGCAGCTGGCGCCTTCCGGAGACATCTCCAGCTCGAAGCAGCCCTGGTTCCAGTCGCAGAAGTCGTCGCGCACTTCCAGGGTCAGGCGGTCGCTGGCCGCGTAGCCCCGCTGCTCCAGGGCGGCCCGCACGTCCACCATACGGACCCACAGGCCGTCGCGGGTGGAACGCTGGAGACGGCGCGGGTCGGCCAGCATCCAGGGCATGGGGTCGTCCACCGGACGCTTGATGGCCTCGGTGCGCTCGTACAGGTCCAGGTCGAAGCAGAACCGCCACAGGGCGGCGGACGCCTCGCGGGTGGCGGCCATCAGCTCGTTCACCAGCACCGTAGGACGCTGGGTGCGGTAGTTCACGTAGCCGTCGATGCGCCCGTCCTCCACGTAGGCGGCGTAGAACACCCCGCCCTGACCGCCCCCGGAGTGTATGGGATCCCGAGAATCCCGCTCCCAGTGGTGGGGCGCGCGCTGGAACACGGCCGGCCGGCCCGCGGTGCTGCGTCGCATCACGTCGGGCAGTTCCTTGCCGATGTCTTTAGGGTCCATGAAGACGATACGGCCCGGGCTGTCGTAACGGCGGGCGTAGGCGCTGTGGGATTTCTCCAGAACCCACTGCTCATGCACCGACCCGACGCCGTAGCCGAACCGCCCGTAGATGGCGCTCTCGGTGGCGAACAGCGCGGCCAGGGGTTCGCCGCGCTCGTGGATGCCGTCAAGCTGATGGCGCATCATCTGCGTCATGATGCCGCGCCGCGTATGGGTAGGCTGCACCTCCACGTTGGAAACGCCAGCCACGACGGAGGTACCGCCCGGTATGGACATCTCCAGCAGGTGCGAATGCGACCCGCCGACAATCTGCCCATCCTCGATCACGGCAATGGACCGCGCCAGGTCAAAATGCGGCCGCAGCGTTTCCGGGTCATGGTTAAAACGGTTGCCGTGGGCGCGGGACTCCGTGCGCATCCACCGCTCAAACTCGTCGGGGGTGATGTTCCTCAGTTCCAGCATTGTAGATAGGTACTCGCATCGGGTGAATAAAACGCGCTGCTTATTCTAACGGATTCAGCGTTGGGACGCCCGTCGGTTCGAAGTGGCGGACGTTGCGGGTTACTACGATCAAGCCATTTTCCAGCGCGGTGGCAGCGATTAACAAGTCGGGGCCGCTGTGCCCCATGGTTGCGGACAACCGACCCCAACGGCGTGCCGTAGCGGTATCTACGGGAAGAACCCGGTCGCCGTACCAGGAAAGGACCCGATCCAGCCAGGCTGCCACCTCATCGGCGAAAGCCGGGTTCCGACGCCGCTGTTGCGTGATACCGCGTTCGACCTCACCAACCGTAACAACGCTGATGTGCAGGTCCGAAGTCGGTTGTGCCTCCACCCAACGGACTAACCTCGGGTTCCGGTCGCGCCGGCGGAGCGCCGACAGCACATCTGTGTCGAGCAGGAACACTATAAGTCCAGCGGCCGGTTGGACATCGGCAGTCGCTCGAATTCCTGGTTATCCTGCGGGATTTCCAGAAGCAACTCACCGAAGGTCGGGACGTGGGACCTTTCCAGGCGACGCAGCCGGTCGTATTCCTCCGCCGCCAGGACGACCACCGCAGGCTGGCCCCGCCGGGTGACTCGCTGTGGCTCGCCGGCCAGCGCGGCGTTGACCAGCGCGCTGAATTTGTTCTTAGCATCTTGGATGGGCCACTCTGCCATAACGCCCTCCGGCTAGACTATCTGGCTGGATTGTACATTAATGGCGGGCCGTCGTTGTGTGGTGGGCAACCACAGCATCCAGTTTCTCGGCAAGACGGTCCTCGGCGGTCTCCAAGTCATACTGGCTTTGCAGCCCCATCCAGAATTCTGGGGAGTTCTCAAAAAAACGTGAAAACAGCAATGCAGTCTCCACCGTGATGGAGCTCTCCCCGCGGACTATGGCGTGTATCTGCTCCGTATCTACACCGATGGCATCGGACAGCCGACGTTGGCTGATATTCATTGACCCGAGAAACTCTCGCTTGAGTATCTCTCCAGGATGGATGGGTGGTAACCACATAGGCAGCTCTCTCCATCCCTCGATGATCGCTGCTCGCGCACACCGCACATCATCCCTGTGCTTTTTTTGAACAGCAAAATAGAAAGCTAGATGTCCCCTGCAAAGAACGAACACTTCTGCATCGCGAATCGTTCGCTGCAGCGACCTGCGTCTCTGTGCGATTAGACTGGCCTTTTGAGGAGTTTCCCCCTGTAGGTACAAGTAGTGGAACACCACCACCGAGTGTCCTGCGTGGTATATTCGAGCGATTTCCTCCCAACGAACGTATTTGTCCCAATCTTTCGCCTTGGGCGGATTAGCGGGCTGCAGGCCAGTGTCTGGGTCGATGAAAACCAGCTTCGTACCTGTAGCCTTGTTAAGGAAACCGCCAAAGTACTCGTACCTCTTTTCGCTTTCCAGCGGGAAAGGTTTCCAATAGAAACGACAGTCAGCGATGGGGCTTATGTCTTCTCTTTCTATCGAGCGGATATCCAGCGATTCTCTGTCCACCCTCGCGAGGTAGTCGAAAACGGCGCAATCGTAGTGCCGCCATTGGTTTGGCTGTTTCAAGTATCCTTTCTGCCCCCCCTGTCCTGAATCATCATTTGGGGTCATCATCCAGCAAACCGTACAACTCAGTCCCTGTTCCAGCAGATGCCGAATGATGCTGTACTTCGGATAGTCTCTCTCGTCCGGGAAATACTGCTTCTTCACAACAATCCTCCTTCGATACAGAACATCAAGGGGGTCTCAAAGCTATCCATGTCTCTGATGGGTAGAAACCGCCCCAATAGGCAATCATGAGAGCAGTGCTCTGGTGGGCCCGACAGGGTTCGAACCTGTGACCATCCGATTATGAGTCGGACGCTCTACCACTGAGCTACGGGCCCGGAACGCACGGTGTGAGTATCCCATGCCACCTTTCAGGTTAGACCCCGACGGCCCAATCGTCAAATCCCCAGCCGCTCTCGGTAGTCCGGGTCCCACTCGGCCAGCTGGCGCCGTTCCACCAGTTCCCACGGGTCCAGGGTGGGCGACGGCTCGCCGCTGGTGGGCACGGTGGCGACGAGCGCTTCGTCGGCCCACGCCGATACCTGCTCGGCTGGCTTGCCCAGCAACGCCTCCAGCAGGTCCACGTTGTCCTGGCCGAACCTGGGCGCCGGCCCCCGCACCTCCAGCGGCGTCTTCGACAGCTTGTAGGGGCGGCCCATGATGATGCGCGTGTTCCCCATGCCCCGTTCCGGCGGATATTCCACCCGCTCCAGGAAGTTCCGGCTGCGGTAATGAGGGTCGAAATGCACTTCCTTGCCGTTCAGCACCGGCCCCGACGCGATGCCCTGGCCTTGCAGCGCGTGCATCAGGTCGTACTTGTCATGCTGGCAAGTCCACTGGCCGATGGCCTCGTCAATCTCGTCGTGGGCCTGCTGCCGGCCGGCTAGGGTGGCGAAACGCTGGTCCGACGCCAGGTCGTCCCGCTCCATCAGCCGGCACAGCGCTTGCCACTGCTCGTTGTCGGCCACCGACAGGGTAATCCACTGGTCATCTCCGGACGCCGGATACGCTCCCTGGGGGGCGCGGTTGGGGTGGCGATTGCCGATGCGCTCGCCCTCCCGCCCGTTGGCGATGGCGTCCATCAGGTATTCGGACAGGAACATCACCCCGGCCTGGTACATCCCGATGTCCACCCACTGGCCCTTGCCGGTGCGGTTGCGGTAGCGCAGGGCCGCGCCGATGGCGAACACCGCGCTCCAAGTGGACAGGAAATCCACGAAGGAACGGCCGGCCTTGGACGGCTCGTCGCCAGGGTAGCCGGTTATCCAGCAGTGGCCGTGGGTGCCCTCCTGGGTGGTGGCCTGGGCGGGATAGGACGAATACGGCCCGTCGCCGTGTCCGTAGCCGGTGTTGGACACCATGATGATGTCGGGCCGCAGCTTGCGCATATTGGGATAGTCCAGCCCCCACCGCCGCATGACGCGGGGCGTGAAGTTCTCCATCACGATGTCGCTGACCATCACCAACTCGCGAAATATCTCCCGGCCCTCCTCCCGGGACATATCCAGCACGAAAGAGCGCTTGCCCCGGTTCAGGAGCTGGTAGGTGGAGGGGCGGTTCCACCAGTCCTCGCCCGGGTCGTTGTCGGGGAAGGTTCCGTAGAGGCCGCCGCCCCGGGTGATGTCGGGCCGGCCCGGTCCCTCAATCTTGATGACCTCGGCGCCCAGGTCCGCCAACTGCCCGCCGGTGTAGGGCAGGGCGAAGACGTAGGTGGAATCCAGAACCCGTATTCCGTCCAGGGGCAATGCAGCCATAGTTCAGTATCTCCGCGGTGTGGCCGGCTTTATCCGTCAGGACTGCTGATGGCGCAACTGCTCTTCCAATTGCCGGACGCGCTCTTGCGACGCGGCCAATGCCGCTTGCGACGCTGCCAGCGCCTCTTCAACCAGCACGTGGTCGCACAGGTAGCGCCCCGTCTTGCGGTCGTAGAACCGCAAATTGCTCTCATCGTCAACATCCCAATCCCACGCTGGATGCCAACACAGGCACAGGTCAAGCGTCGGGCTGTAACCCCAGATCATCCCATCCGGTTCCGTGGTCAGCGCGATTTCCTGAAATTTACCGTCCACCAACCGGTCACCGGCCAGGGCGTAGCCATAGAAGTCGCCGCCGGTGGGATCAACCCGCCAGTACTCAAGGATGCCATGCCTAGCGTACAGGTCGCGTTTGAACCCGGTATCCCGGTGGTGGGTGGACTCCGACGCTACTTCCATTACAAAATCTGGCGGTTTGCCCACTTCCCAGATGATGTAGCCGTTGCGCGGCAGGACGGACGCGGGTTCCACGCCGAAGGCCACCAGCAGGTCCGGCTCCACCCGGTTGTTCATGTTGGCAGGGTCAAAATTGAGCACGCAAGGCGCCCGCACCAGCGTGTCCGGCCGCCGGGAAAAATGATGGGCGACGAAGTAGCCGGACTTGTTGATGGTGGGGCTTTGAATCATGTCGCGGGGCTCCGGGTCGGGGCAAACGTAATCATCCGTGAATGGGACCGGGGGCAGCGCAATGGGAACGCCCGTGGTTTGCGGTTTCGTGACCATCTCAAACCTCCGCCATCAGCATGGCCTAGATCACGTCCAGCTGCCGCATCACCGACAGCGTCGCCCGGTCGTACCCCAGCCCGTCAACGTAGATTTCGTCGTTGTGCTGCCCCAGCAATGGCGCCGCCATCCGCATCTGGTACGGCGACGCCGACATCCGGAACAGCTCCGCCGGCACCTTGATGCGCCCGATGACCGGGTGCTCCGTCTCTCGATAAAATTCCCGCGACTCCAGCTGCGGGCAATCGGCCAACTCCGTGGGCGTCTGCACCAGGCCGAAGAGCATCCGCTTTTCCGCCGCCTTGGGGAACAGTTCCCACTTCTCGCGGTCTTTGATGGCGTCCAGCACCACCTGGTCCATGGCCGGCCCGTTGCGTACCCGCTGGGCCCGGTCGGCGAACCGCTCCTCCAAAAGCTCGGGGGCCTGGAAGAAGTCCGCGATGTCTTCCCACGTCGCGCCGCCGCCGGCCTGGACGATAATCCAGCCGTCCTTGCAGGGCATGGGGTTTTCCCACATGGTGCCTGGAGCGCGTCGGACCTGAACGCCGCCGATGAAGGGGTAGATCGTCTGCGTCGCCATCATCGTGGACGCTACGCACTCGGTGATCGACACGTCCACGTGCTGGCCCAGGCCGTGCCGGTCCTGGGCGAACAGCGCCATGGCCGTCGCGCCGGCCCCGAACAGCCCGCCCTGGTACTGGGCCTGGAACCCGCCGTGCTTCAGCGGAGGCCGGCCCTGCACACCGGATATTCCCATGACCATGCCCATGGCGTAGGACACGATCTCCTCACCAGCGTACTGGCGGTACGGCCCGGTCTGCCCGAAGGGCGTGATGGAGGTCATCACCAAACCGGGATTGACCGACGACAGCCCCTCGTACCCGATGCCCAGGTCGTCAAGATGGCCGGGACGGTAGCTCTCGATAACCAGGTCCACGTGGGGGACCAACTCCCGGAGCAGGTTGCGGCCCGACGCGGTTTCCAGGTTGAGGGTTATCCCCTTCTTGTTCAGGTTCAGGATGAGGAAGAAAAGGCTCTTCTCCGGGTGCGGGTCGTCGTGGTAGTACGGCCCCACCCGCCGCATGGCCGACCCGCCCGGCGGTTCCACCTTCAGCACGTCGGCCCCATAGTCGGCCAGCAGCCGAGCGCAAAAAGACCCGGCGATGTCCTCGCTCAGGTCCAGTACCTTCAGTCCGTCAAAAACTCCATTAGACATGGCTGCGATTTTATCCCAACTCGGCAACGGCGGCAATTTGACCACGGCCAGCAATCAGCCGCGTGGAGGTGTAGGGGCGAATAATTATTCGCCCCTACACGAACTCGTGAAAACCTCTACCAGATAGCCAGCTGCGGCATCTCTGCTATCATTATTGCCATACTCTCCCCCAAGGAGCCACTCTCCCATGCAGGAAAACAAAGTCAGGCACGCCCTGCGCGAAAACCGTCTCGCCCTGGGCGCCTACGTCACCTTCGCCGATCCCCAGGTGGTGGAGATCATCGGGCTGGCCGGCTTCGACGCCGCCTTCATTGATATGGAGCACACCACCTTCGACCTGGGCCTGGTCAGCCAGATGATCGTCGCCGCCGACCTGGCCGGCGTCACGTCCATGATCCGCATCCCCGGCAACGACGAGAACCTCATCCTGCGCCTCCTTGACGCCGGCGCCCAGGGCATCATCATCCCCCACATCGACGGGCTGGAAGGGGCCAAGCGGGCCGTGGACGCCGTGCGCTACGCTCCCCTGGGGCACCGGGGCGGCGCCGGCGGCACTCGCGCTGCCCGTTTCGGCACCGTAAGCTGGGACGAGCACACCCGCACCTCCAACGAGAACATCATCTTGTCCGTGATGACCGAGGACGAGCGGGGCATCAGCGAGATCGGGCAGATTGCCGCCCTCCCCGGCATCGACCTGGTATCCATCGGCCCCACCGACTTCTCCGAGTATATGGGCATCCGGGACCCGCAGAGCCCGGTCATCCGCGCCCGGCTGGAGGAACTGGCCGCCGAGGTCAAGGCCGCCGGCGGAGCCAAACTGTCCATGCCCATGAACCACCCGGCCTACCCCCTGTCGGCCTCGGAGCTGCAGGCCATGGGCGTCGGCTATACCCACGTCGCGCCGCCGCCGACGGCCCTGCTGCTGCGCTCTCTCCAACAGCGTGTTACCGACATCCGCGGCGAACTGGGCTAGCCCGGTCATACACCCACCATCGTTGCGAAAAGCGCCGCTCATGCGTTGCGAAAAGCGCCGCTCATGGTGAGCCTGTCGAACCACGTGGCTATCTCGCGACTGTGGATAGCAACGTGCGTGTTCCTCCTCACCCTCGCTTGCGCTGCCGACCCGGCCCCAAGCGCGGAGTTGACTGCCACGGTTGCCGTAATCCCAACGACCGCCGCGCCGCCGCCAACCGCTACGGCAACCCCGGCGCCGACCCCGTTGCCCACAACCGATCCAACTCCGATGCCTACCGTGGTTCCGACGGCTACTCCCGCCCCGACGCCAACGCCGGAGCCGACCCCGACGCCCAACGTCCCCCTGGTTCGCATCGGCAGCGCCGTGTATGTCGTTGACCTGGCCTTAACCCCCGCTGAGCGGGCGCAGGGGTTGTCGGGCCGTCCGTCCCTGGACACCGACCGGGCCATGCTCTTCGTCTATGAGAGGGACGGCCCCCTCTGGTTCTGGATGCCGGATATGCGCTTCCCCCTGGACATGGTGTGGATAAGGGCGGACTGCACCGTGGCCGGCGTCACTGCCGACGTGCCCAACCCGCCCCTGGACACGCCCCAGGACCAACTGCCGCGCTATCCGGCCAGCGAACCCGTCCGGTTCGTCCTCGAAATCAACGCCGGCCAGGCGGAAACCCACCGCATCACCCCCGGCAGTCCCGTGGCATTCGCCGGCCAAATCGCCGGCCAATGGGGCTGCTGACCCCATGCGAACCCATCCATCGCATTTGGAGTTGCGCTTGCGCCACTGCCGCCAAATCAATAATCCAATATCCTTTGCACCTCTGCGTCTTCGCGCCTTTGCGTTAAAATCCTTCCCTTGAAGAATCCTGCCCTGCTCCGTAAATCTCCACAAAAGGAAACCAACCAATGCAAATCCTCGTCTCCGGCTCCCTGGCCATCGACCGCATAATGACCTTCAACGGACGCTTCGGCGACCACATCGTTCCCGAGCGCGTCCACCAGATCAATCTCAGTTTCACCGTGGCCGGCTTCAACGCCTACTTCGGCGGCACCGCCGGCAACATCGCCTACTCCCTGGCCATGCTGGGCCAACAGCCGCGCCTCATCGCCGCCATCGGTTCCGATTACCGCGACTACTTCACCTGGCTGGGGGAGAACGGCATCGCCACCGACGACATCCGCATCGTCAACGAGGAAGCCACCGCCTCCGCCTTCATCGTCACCGACCTGTCCGACAACCAGATCACCGGCTTCAATCCCGGCGCGATGAAATATGCCGCCGGCTTCGACTTCAGCCAGCTGGATCCCGCCGACGCCATCAACATCGTGGGCCCCGGCAACCTGACCGACATGGCCAACTTCACCGCGGACGCCGTTGACGCCGGCATCTACACCATCTTCGACCCCGGCCAGTCCCTGCCCGTCTGGGACGCCGACGGCCTGGCTGCCTGCATCGCCAAAGCCCACCTGCTGGTCGCCAACGACTACGAGATGGCTCTCATCGGCGAGAAAATCGGTCGTGACGAGGCGGGTTTGATGGAACTGGCCGGCGCGTTGGTGATAACCCTGGGCGAAAGGGGAGTCCGCGTCATCACCGCCGAGGGCGAGCGGCTGGTGCCGCCGGTTCGCACCGACAACGTGGTTGATCCCACCGGCGCCGGCGACGCCTTCCGGGGCGGCCTGATCCTGGGCCTGGTCCATCCGGTCACCGCCGCCCACGCCAACCCGGGCGGCTCCTTCAGCTCCATAACCCTGCGCCAGATGGAACGTGCCGCGCAAATCGGCTCCGCCTGTGCCCACTTCGCCATCCAGCAGCCCGGAACGCAGGAATACCGCTACACCCGGGAGGAGCTGGACGCGGTGCTGGAGCGGGCGTATGGGGGATGACGGAGAGGGCAAACCGCGATCCAGTTCGCCCTTCCGCTTGGCGTCCCCGCTTATCGCTACGCCGCCGCGGCTACCTCCGCGGTGTCACCGACCACCACTCTGAGATCGGCAATCTTGTCGTTCAGCACCTCGATTTGGCTGTTCAACCCTTCCTGCATCTTCTCGGCACTGTTGACTATTCTTTCGCCGTTGTTGCGCACGGTCGACGCCCAGGATTTGATTTGTGTCAGGTTCTCGGCCTGCTTTTGGATGTTCAACACCGCCTGTTCAATCGCTTCGAAATCTGCGCCTACCTCCGCAGTGTGGGCTTGCGCTCGTACCGACAAGGCCACCGGCCACTGACAGACCGGCATCCAGGAAGACGTCGGTTCCAGTATCGTCCTTGTCCCAGACTACTACTATGTCGTTCCCATACCGGGAAAACGCTTCAAGACCCTCGGGAGCAGTGCTCTGTGAGAATACAAAGATGCCGACACTTGCATCTCGATTGTCCCGCGCCACCTGCATTTCTTCGCAGGCCTTGGCCAGGCGGTAAGAGCTATCCTCTTTGGCCTCAACTACGATACGTGCACCCGCAGCTGAGTGTTCCGGCCCCAGTTCGATTACGACATCACCGACCCTGCGGTTGAGGCGACCCATTTCGGTTCCTGTCTGCTTCGCAATATTTCCCGACTTTTGGCTCCGGTCGTGGATGAAATCATAGACTGCACCTTCAAAATCCAGCCCGTGGCGGGTGCCTCTCTGCGCCTCCTGCCGCCGAGCTTCCATGGCCGCCAGGCTGGCACGCATTTCGGTTTGAAATTCTTGATTCTCCTTGCCTTGCTGTTCAAACACGTCAAGCAGTTGCTTCCGCATTCGGGCCAGTGCTGAATTCTCGTCGTCCAGTGAGAACTCGCTGGTGATCCTGCGTTGAGCGTTCTCCACCCCATCCATTAGGCGTTTGAGGGCTGAACCCTCCTCATTTAGGTCAAAGGCTCCCATCAGGTCGCCATTGCTCTTTTTCAACTCTGAAACCAGCCGGCTCAGGGCACTCTGGTCATTATTCAACGAGAATTCATTTAGTATCTGCTCCCGTTGCTCCGCCAGGGTCTTTTCCGTAGCGGTGGACAGGGACTTGACCACGCCGTCAGCGGTTTGCGGGTCGAGCATTTTCATCAATGCACTGTCCTTGCCGGTGTACGCGTCCAGCGTTTTGACCAGTGCGGATCCATCTCCCTCAACCTGTGATCGGATGATGCGTTCCAGTTCTCCGTCTTTGTCGATTAAGCGTTTCACCCGGTCGTTGAACCGTCCGCTCTCAGGGTCAAAATAGTCCTTCAACGAAGAGGCAACCCTCTCGGTGACGCCCTCTTGGTGACTGTTCAGTGCCGTGGAAAAATCCTCGATCAGGCGCTCACCCGCAGCGTGGATTTGCTCGGCGTCAATTCGTCCCTGGGCTTGCCTCAATGCCAGGACGCCGATTTTCATAGCGGTGATGGCGAAGTCGGTGCGCTGGGAGCCTTCAGGGTGTTCGGCCAGCACCTCGCAGAGTTCACGGTCGATGATTACCAATTGCAGGGTGATCTCATTGTTGTCGGTCATATTGCGATCCTCGCTAACGTGTAAATCATCGCAATGCGTTATGTCATTGCAACCGCTCGATTATAGCAGCGCTTCATCTTTCAGAGTGCCAGCCACGCAGCATTGTTGACCCGCCTGCGCCCACTTCGCCATCCAACAGCCCGGAACGCAGGAATACCGCTACACCCGGGAGGAGCTGGACGCCGCGCTGGAGCGAGCGTATGGAAGCTGATTACACTCAAACCGACTTGGCGTAGAGTGTGACCAACGTACTGCTCAAGTCCTGCTTGACCGACGGTCGCGGTCGTCCACTGGATTCCATCACCGTAACCATTCGCCGCAACCCCTCGCCTAGTTCCTGCCCGTAGGACAGCTCAGCCATCACCCGCGCGATGCGGGGGTTGCGGGCCAAACGGGGCACGTTGGTCAGATCTCCCGGCGGCGCAAGACCAGGGAATCCTCCCGGATTGAACACCTCAATCCGGTCGTCAAACACCGTCAGCCGGATGTGGTCTCCTTGAATGCTGTAAGAGCGGTGTAGAACGGCGTTGACCAGGGCCTCCAGCCAGACCGGTTCGGGAACCAGCTCAAACCAGGCGAACTTGCCATCCGGCCCCAGCGCTTTACGCTTCGGCGCAGCCTCTCGCACCGCGACCAACGCCGCGTCAATCTGCTGCGGCAACGTGCCTTCGCAGCGCACGTCGCCAACCAGGTTCTGCTCCGTACCGTAGCGACGCTCTGTGCCGGCGTATTTCAGGACCCGGACGTACCCCGACGGGTTCGCCCATTGCGGGAACGTGCCGAACAGCAATTGCCCGGCGATGCACAACCTTCCGTCGACGTCAACCAGTTCTCGGGCCTGCAAGAGCCGCTGCGGGTCGAGATGTCCAACCCGTTGGGCATATTCGGCGATTGCTTCCGGGTCAACGTCCTCACTCCCGGATACCTTGGCAGGGGTGGCCTCGAAAGTGTAATCGCTCCGGTCATAATGCAGCTCGATGCGCTGTTCAAAGGTCGGGCGCCGGTTCTCATCGCCGATGCGCAGAAATGCCACGTCCCGCGCCGTGGCATGCACCTGCCGGCTCGGCGGCAACTGGATGATAAACAGATGGTCGGGGTTCCCACGGCGGTTGACGCAAGGCAGCAATTCCGCCGTGAATCGAACTGGCGGCGTCGTGAAATCGGCGCCAGCCTGTCGCCACTCGTTTTGCGCCGCCTGCCGGTCGTCAACTCCCTCGCAAACGCCGCCGGACAGACCAATCACGATTATGCCGCCCTCGGCGTTGGCCATCGCTACCAGTGTCTCCGCCAGAGCGCGCGCTTCAATACGCGCGCTCTGGCGGTCAAACCACTGGCCTTCCGGCTCCGCCAACAATCGCTCGGCCACTTCAGACGGCGGCAACTCCCGCAGGTTTTCAATATGGGGCAACATAGTGCGACTATATCACGGGCCCGGCCAATATCCTCTGCGTCTCTGCGTCTCTGCGGCTTTGCGATGAAAACCCGTCCAACTTCCCCGCACGCTATAATGCCCTACCGACCTTCAACCCCACGGAGTGCCCGCCATGCCCATTTCCCAATACGTCAGCCGTTCTATGGAAGAGGGCGGCTGGATCCGCCGGATGTTCGAGGTGGGCATCGCCCTCAAGGCCCAGTACGGCGAGGACAGCGTCTTCGACCTCTCCTTGGGCAACCCCATCATGGAGCCGCCGGAGGAGTTCCACGCCGAGCTGCTTCGCATCGCCCAGGCCCCGGCGCCAGGGATGCACCGCTATATGCCCAACGCCGGCTATCCCGAGACCCGCCAGGCCGTGGCCGACACCCTCTCCGCCGAGACCGGGCTGTCCTTCAGCGTGGGCGACATCCTGATGACCTGCGGCGCGGCCGGCGCGGCCAACGTGACCCTGCGCACCATCCTCAACGCCGGCGACGAGGTGATTATCCTGTCCCCCTTCTTCGGCGAGTACGTCTATTACATCCAGAACCACAACGGCACGCCGGTCATCGTCCCCACCGACGCCGAGTTCGGCCTGGACCTGGACGCCATCGACGCCGCCCTAACCCCGCGCACCCGCGCTGTGATGATCAACGCCCCCAACAACCCGTCGGGCGTGGTCTATCCCGCCGAGGACATCGCGGCGTTGGCGGATCTGCTAACTAAAGCGGAGGCGCGGCACGACTCCGAGATCTTCATCATCAGCGACGAACCCTATCGCCGCATCATCTACGACGGACTGGTCTATCCCCAGGTGTTTCCCCACTACGAGCGCACCATCGTCGTCAACTCCCACGCCAAGGACCTGGGCCTCCCCGGCGAGCGCATCGGGCACATCGCCATACATCCCGACTACTCCGGCAAAGCCGAGCTGTTCGACGGCATGGTCTTCTGCAACCGGGTGCTGGGCTTCGTCAACGCGCCGGCCCTGATGCAGCACGTCGTCCGCGCCGTCCAGGATGCCTCTGTCGATGTGGGCGAGTACCAGCGCAAGCGCGATTTCCTCTACGACAACCTTACCGGCATGGGCTACTCGGTGGTCAAGCCCCAAGGCGCCTTCTACCTGTTCCCCCGCTCGCCGTTGGCGGACGACGAGGCGTTCGTGGCGGCGTTGCAGGAATACAACGTGCTGGTCGTTCCCGGTAAGGGCTTCGGCACCCCTGGCTACTTCCGCATCTCCTACTGCCTGGAGGATAAAGTCCTCGAAGGGGCGATGGACGGCTTCGCGCGGGCGGCGGAGCAGTACCTGGGCTAACCGTCGGGCAAGGCCACTCCCCGGATGAGGGCGAAAATCGGACCCAAGTCGATGGCGACGCTGGGCATTGCCTCGGATGTCAGAACGTCGTCGGCCGCGTACACTTGTGCCAGCATCATGGTGTGGCCGTCGCCGATGTATTTGGACACGGTTTCGGCGCGCAGGTCAGCCAGCCAAGCTTCACGGACGCCGTTCCGACCGTACACGGGCAGCTTGACGTTGAAGTCGCGCCGCCGCGTGGATTCGGACAAGACTTCAACCACGATGTCGGGGGCGCCAGTTACTCCCCGGTCACCTAAGATGTGCCGCCGCTCGGCCGACACAAAGAGCAGGTCGGGCTGAAATGTGTTGTGCTCGTCAACATAAACGTCGAACGGCGCGAGCTTGATTTCGAAAGCGCCCGCCGCTCCAATTTGCAACCTGGCCGCAAAGTAAAGTTCGCCGATGAACGTCTGGTGCGCATTATTGGCCCTGGCCATTTTGACGAGTTCCCCCTCAATCAACTGATAGCGCACCCCGCGATGCGATGGCGGCGTCAGCCTCAGGTAGTCCGACCCGGTCAACTTGGCCCTCGGTTTCGCTCTGGGCTGTGTCATAATCGCCGTTCCCTTGTTTGTCGGTCGAATTGGCGGGCTGGTATAGTGGAAACTGAGGTGAGTGAAATGGCCGCGCCGAATACGCAATCCACCAACCCTATAGTCGAGAATGAAGTCGCGCCGCCGGAAGCCACCGAGCCAGAATGGAACGCCGGCCGGTCAACTTCTTCCCTTTTCGATGCTGCGTTGAAAGACGCTTTCATTATGGTCGGCACTGTCTGGTTCATCGCCACGCTGGTTGCAATTGGCGCTTACGCGTTGGAGCTGCAACTCATCGCCGTGGTCGCGGCTTTTGTTGTGGTCGCAATGATGTTCGCGTGGCTGGCCGGGCTCAGTTTTCTGGTTGCTGGATGGGTTGCCCGACGATTTGACGTCATAGCCGCTTTGACCGGCGGTAAAACCAGCATAGGTGCGCCAGGACAAGGGCGAAGAAACTAATTGCGGCGATAGCGGGAACCCACGCCAACAGCAAAATTAGAAACTCAGTAATACCCTTGGCCGGCAATCCTTTATCCAATACGGTGAATAGCAGCGGCAGGCATAATCGCGCCAAACCGGTCAATAAGGCCACACTGATGGCGTGCATGGCCAGTGCCGTCGGAAGACGCCTGACCAAGTCTGAAAACCATTTGTCCATCTCGCGATTCCGGCGAGCAGCGGTTTGCAATGTGCGGGTCGAAACTACGGCCAGCCCGCGTTGGCCTCCCGGGACGGCAGGCGCACCGTGGCGTCGCCCCGCGTCGTAACCTGCTGGCGCTGGTTCTCACCCCAGATGTCCATGTCCACCAGGTACTCGCCGTCCTCAACCCGCTTGCCGGTGACCTTCCCCTTGCACCAGGTGGTGTCGCCCACTACGTTGAAGCGACGCAGCTCGACGTGCATCCGCTTCAGGAACCCGTCGTCGCCCATCCAGTTGGTCAGCAGGTTGCCCATCCAGCAGCACCGCTGGCAGCCGTAGTCATACGCCCCCGGCAGGCCGGCCGACTCCGCCGCCTCCTGGATGTCGTGGACGCGGATGATGGCCTCCTGCGCCCCGGTGTTGGGGTCGGTGAACCCCCACGACGGATGCCGCAGCATCTCCCGCAGCTGGATACCGTGGCTGATGCCGCCGATGCAGCCGGCCACGAAGGCGGTGATGTCGCCGTGGCTCAGCGGCCCCTTGACCACCGGCGTCAGCTCGTCCCCCACCTGCACGTCCTCGAACCAGCGCGGGTTGTTGCCGCGGATCTCCTCGTTGAGGACCGCTTCCTGGATGACCGCCAGCTCATCCCGCGAGTACTGGTATGGCTCGAAGGTATATTTCTGCCGCTCCCGGGCCGCGCTGCGCTCGGCGCGGATCTGCCAGCCCTTGGTCTTGGCGATGGTCTCGCCCCGCTGGTTGTAGTAGTGGGTCACGCTGGACTGGATGATGATGCGGCCGGCGAACTCGCTCTCCTTCTCCTCCAGCCCGGTGAACTGCTCCTGCACGCTGATCTCGTCGCCCAGGTAGATGGGGCGATACCACTCCCAGTCGTTGCCGGCGTGGAACCCGTGGACGCCGGGCAGCCCGCCGGTGCGCCCGGAGCACCAATAGACGCTGTACAGGAAGCACGGCGGCGCGATGATGGTGCCGTACCTGCTGGTCTGTGCGTAGGAGCGGTCCCAATACAGCGGGTTGGGGTCGCCGATGCCCTGGCAGAAGTGCCGGATGGCGCTGCGGGAAGCATCCTCGTTGAACAGCCCCACGCCATACTGCCGGGGCCGGTTGAACGATCCCACCCGGCCGCGCAGCCGCTCCAGTCCTTCCTCCGTAATCCGGCCCGATTCCAGCACCATGACGCCGTTCCCTCCACTCGTCTATTTTCAACACGCTCTACGCCGTGGGCGGATTGCGCTGGTACCAGTCCACGATCTCGGAGCCGGTGGCGGCCCACACTCCGCCCCGGCGCATGATGCGGCCCAGGGCCCGGTCCAGGTAGCCGATGCGGAAGGGCTGGCCGATGAGCCAGGGATGCAGGTTCAAGGCCATCAGGCGTCCGTTCTGCTGTCCATCTTCGTACAGGGTTTCAAAGCTCTCTTCAATGAGCTGTTGATACCGTCCGATGACCACCCGGCGGTCCCAGAGGGCGGAAATATCATCCAGTTCCCACATCACGGGCAGGGTGAACATCTCTCCATGGGGGCTGTGCAGCGGGTAGGGCTGCTCGTCGTTGACCCAGTCGCAGACGTAGCGCAGGCCAGCCTCGGACAACAGCTGGGGAGTGCGGGCCGACTCGCCGTATTCCGGCCCCAGCCAGCCGGCCGGCGCGCTGCCGGTGGCGCGGGTGAGGGCGGCCACCGATTCGCTGATGTACTCCCGCTCGGCATCCTCGGACATATTGCTGGTTATCATGCGCGACAGGGATACGCCGTGGCCGATTATTTCCGCGCCGGCGTCCCGGCAGTGCCGCACCAGGTAGGGATAGTTCTCGGCGGTCATGGCGTCCATGGCCACCGTGGCCTTGACGCCGTGCTTTTGCAGGGTGTCCAGCACGCGGAAGATGCCCACCCGGTGCCCGTATTCCCGGTGGGACAGCCGGGCGTAATCCGGGAAGGCCCGGGCGCTCAAACCGCCAGCGAAGGGCGTGGTGAAGCTGTCGGCCGGCGGGTCCCATTCCGGGTGTTCGAGATTGACGATGACGCACAGGGCAACCCGCGCGTCATCGGGCCAGCGCAGGATCCCCCGCGTGTTGAAGGGGGACCAGTCGTAGTGCGGGTGGTCCATGCCGAAGCGCCGTTCTGCGGGCATCTTTCTCACCTCCTCAATATGGCTGGCACGGACTTATTCCGAACCAGGAGCCTTGTGGGTGCTGGATCATATTCTCCGCCAGCAAGGCGCGCAAAACGTGCGCCAACAGCATCCGCAGTTCCTTGTCATGGGGTACAAGAGCCTGCCACAACCTTCGCAATGTTGGTGATAGCTACCGTCACCGCCGTATCCAGGGATAGCTTCACGATCCATCACCATGACGTCGCATTGCGAACAATAACGGTGCCAATGTCCATCATCCGCGCATTTCGTGCAATCTGGACAATATTCGTGCTCGGGCGGAACGTGTTCCTGGCATCTATCACAATAACGGCATCCTTCCGACTTCCGGCGCTGGCATATTTTGCAGATTGGATCGGGGCAAGGATAATTGTGCAACACTGAAACCTGAACGGTACCATCAACGAGTTCGGCCAAATCAGCAGCTTCGGAGATATGAACTTCCAATACTGGCAGTTTAGTCTCGATGACAACTCTTTCGGGCGCATGAGTATCCACGACTTCGATGAGCACCCGTGGTATATCGCCTTCGTACACACAAATATCGGGGCGTATGCTCCGCTCGGCAAGGTGCTGCTCAATACGAACGCCATCCAGAACACGTTTGCGCAATAAGTCTGTTTGGTGGACCAATGTACATGCCGGTCTGTCGTGGTCGTTGGCGAGCCGATCCGCCTGTTGTTCGAAGGAGTGACAATGCCACTGAATTGGCAATGCGCTGTTACCCGCCAGCGCGCCGGCGATTCGCTGGTACAAGAGCATTTTGGCGGTGCTGTGTAACCAGCCTTCGCAAGTTGGTTTGCCACTCGCATGGGCTAAGTGATGTTGTTTCACGGGGCCTTTGCGTGCTACCAAAGGGGCATCACAACTCGGACAACGCAGCCCGCAATCTTTGCCGCGCGGCACATCAGCGACGTGGGTCATCCCGCCGTTAGCATCCAATCCGTATGGAATCAACATCTCGGCCATGTTCCAATCATCTGCTTACGGTAGAAACCACGAGTAAGGGGCACGGTGCCTTGTATCAGGCGATTTGGCTGTCCCGGTGCCCCTCTGCAAGCTTTGCCTAGAGGCGAGTGATTATTCGCCCCTACATGGCACCGTTGTTCAGCCGCTCGGCGTGAGCCACCTGCTCGTCGTAGTGGTTGGCGATGTAGTACTCGGCGATGTCATCCGCCGTGGTCTGCCAGACCCCATCGTGGGACATGATGTAGCCCAGCACTTCGTCCAGATACCGGGCCCGGTGGGGCTGGCCGATGAGATAGGGATGGAGGGCGATGCACATGACCCGGCCGCTGTGGGCGCCTTCCTGGTAGAGCTGGTCGAACTGGGCCTTGCAGATCTCGGCGAAGTAGTCGCCTTCGTAATGCTGCCGGAACAAGGGCGCGTCGTTCAGCTCGATGGAGTAGGGCACCGAGACCAGTTTGCCGCTTTTCACCCGGATGGGCACGGGCTGGTCGTCGTGCATCCAGTCGGTGTGGTAGATGAGGCCGGCCTCGGCCATCAGGTCGGGGGTGCGCTCGGTGCCGGATATGGCCGGGCCCAGCATCCCCTTGAGCTGCTTGCCGGTGTGCCGTTTCAGCGTGTCGATGGTGTCCCGGTAGAATTCCCGCTCCTGCTCTTCGGTGTAGTTGTTCAGGTAGCGGGTGTTGTAGATGCCGTGGCTCATGAAGTCCCAGTTGCGCTGGACCATGGCCTCGCCGATTTCGGGGTAATGCTCCAGCACGGCCATGTTCAGGGACACGCAGCAGCGGATGTTGTGCTTGTCCAGCACGTCCGCCATGCGCCAGAAGCCCACCCGGTTGCCGTAGTCCCGGTAGGAGTATTGCTGGACGTCGGGATAGGGGGTGCGCGGCCAGGGATCGCGCTGGCCGTCGAAATCCGGCTCGTACTCGTAATGCTCGACGTTGGGCGCGATCCACAACGCCACCCGGGCGTCGTTGGGCCACTTGATGACGGGGCGGTCGATGATGGGGCTGTAATCTACTCGATTGGGCGGCAATGGCATGGCGAAACCTCCCTGTACTGTGGTCGGTCATCTGCTATCGTCATCGGCTGGCGACGGTCGCAGCGGTCAATTCGCGAATGGCCTCCACCGTTTCCGGACCGGCCGGCTGGCCCATTGCCACGTCCCGAACCGCCTCGTAGGACCGGAGCACGTCCGCCATGACGTCCTCGTCCGACTGGTCAATGTCAATGGGAATGCCCACCTGGGCCCATGACGTATGGCCGGTCAGCCAGAATATTTCGGTGGGGTTGTTCTCCGGGTCCCGGAAGTAGCAGCCGATGGCGCTGGCGTGGGAGACGATGCGGTCTATCTGGTAGCCTTTCTCGAGAATGCGCCTCTTGAAATCGCGCAGGTCATCGAGGGATTCTACGCGCATTGAAATCTGCTGGATCCATCGCGGGTCTTCCAGGGAATCCCGTCCGTTGATCAGCGCGATTTCATGATCGCAAGCCTCCGGGTCCGCGCTGAAGAAAGCGCCCAGGGGGCCGACCTTGGTCAGTTTCATGCCCATAAAGTTCCCGTAGAAGTCCATCATGAGTTCAAGGTCACGAACGTAGAAACCAATGTGGCCGAGTCCGGTTACCTTTGCTGACATCTTGACCTCCTGTGATTCCTGCGGCACTGACCGCATCATGCGCTTTTCACGGCGCTGGAATTGAGCGTCCCGCCCTGGGTCTGACCGGAATATGTAACGCATACTGGCGCTGCTCACTCCTCAGGCGTCAGGATTTGCGGGATTGTGGTTGTCGGGATTCTGCCGGCGCAGCAGTTCCTCCAGCTCGCGGACCCGGGCGCGCTCGGCGGTGAGTTCAGCCTCGGCGCTGTCGGCGCGGGCCTGTTGGGCGATGAGTTCGGCCTCGGCGCCGTCGGCGCGGTCCTGCTGGTCTTCATAGGTGAGGATGGGCCGGTTGGTAGCCGGGTCGTAGAACACCAACTCGCCAGCCTCCCACCGGAGATACAGGTTCAGGGCTGCGCTGTATCCCTGGACCAGGTCCGCCGTGTCCACGTCCATCACTATGGGATGGTAACGGCCATCTTCCCCCAGGCGAAAGCCGGCCAGCCGGAAGCCGTAGTGCTCCCCGGTCCGGTCGAAAAGCCAGTATTCCAGCACGCCGACCGTCTCGTAGTAGTCCCGCTTCTCGTTCAGGTCGGCCGCCGCCGTGCTGGGAGAGGCCACTTCTATTATGAAGTCTGGCGGTTTGCCCTGCTCCGAGGCTACGTACCCGTTGTTCGCCGCGTAGATTTCCGGGTCCACGTCAAAGGCCACCAGCAGGTCGGGAACCCGGGCCCGGGCCTTGTTGAAACTCTGGTCCAGCACGACCCAGCGGTCGGCTTCCACCAGAGTGGTTTCCGGGTTGCCCAGATGCAGGGCCAGGTGGTAGGAGTTGCCGGTCTTGAACAGGTGGTCGAATTGTGTCACTTCGTCGGGGTCCCGCTCGGGCGGATCCGGCAACCGGAAGTGGCCCGGGTCTCTGGCAGTCTTGGCGATGGCGTAGGGCCTGGTCATCTTGCTTCTCACCTGGCGGTCGGCGGCAAGGGCGCGCGCCGCCGCGCGTGGCCTAATCGTCCAGGTGGATGGTGGCGGTCACCCGGGGTACGTCGCTGACCACCCGGGTGGTGTGGCCGTGACCGGTGAGGTCTTCGGCGAGGTTGACGTCGCCCGGCCCCAAACGGTGGACCGTGCCGTCGGCCAGCCCGATTTCCGCTTCGCCGGCTAGGGTGATGATGTACTGGCGGCGGGGCGCCACGTGCCAGTCGCTGAAATATCCCGGCGGCGAGGCGCGGAATATGATCCCCTTGGCGTTTTGCAACTGGCTCCACTCCGGATGGGAGGGCGGATCGATTTGTTCAATGTGGGAATGGCCGTCATCTCCAGTGTACAAGCGTATGGAACCCATGGTACCTCCCGTTTGGTTGAAGTGTTACGCCGAATGCTAACACAAACTCTGCGCGGTGACTCGTAAAGTCCCGGTTGCCCAGGGCAATCGCACCATCCCCGTCATTCCGGCGAAAGCCGGAATCCAGGGACGAAATCGTTAGTTTCGTTGTGAGAATCAAGCGCTTGGCGGTTTCTGGACTCCGGCTTTCGCCGGAGTGACGGATGAGTGATTTCATATACGATTACCCTGCCGGTTGCCAGGCTGCTGGTGTAGAGTTGGGTTTGGGCCAGGATGCCCGCAGAAGCCCCCAACCCGAAACCTGAGGAGGATAACCATGACAGTGCTGGCGGAATATGAGAACAAATACGAGACGGTCAGCGTGCAACGTGAGGACGGGATACTCCAGGTGACGTTCCACACCAGCGACGGCAGCCTGCTCTGGGGCGAGGCGTCGCACCGGGAGCTGGGGTACGCCTTCGCCGACATCGGCGCGGACCCGGAGAACAAGGTGGTCATCCTCACCGGAACCGGCGACGACTACTGCGCCAACTTCGAGCCCAACCGGCCCACCCGGCGAATGCCCCAGGACTGGGACAAGACCTACTGGGAGGGCAAGCGGCTGTTGACCAACCTGCTGGAGATCGAGGTGCCCGTCATCGGCGCGGTCAACGGGCCGGCGCACATCCACGCCGAGATACCGGTGATGTCGGACATCGTCCTGGCGTCGGAGACCGCAAGCTTCCAGGACGCGCCCCATTTCCCGCGGGGCGTGGTGCCCGGCGACGGCGTCCACGTTATATGGCCCCTGGTGCTGGGGCAGAACCGGGGCCGGTACTTCCTGCTGACCGGGCAAATCCTGTCGGCCCGGGAGGCGCTGGACCTGGGCGTGGTGGCCGAGGTGCTCCCCCGGGATGAGCTGCTGCCCCGGGCCTGGGAACTGGCCCGGCAGCTGGCGGAACGGCCGCCGCTGACGCTGCGCTACACCCGCGTCGCTCTCACCCTGCAACTGAAGCGGCAGATGCAGGATATGCTGGGCTACGGCCTGGCCGTGGAGGGCCTGGCGGCGGTGGACGTGTCGCTGTCGCGGGGGTAGGCCCGGTGATACGTTGGGGTTCGGTGTAGGGGCGAATAATTATTCGCCCCTACATAATGTAGAATTGTCGCCGTAGCGCACGGCTTTCCCAGGAGAAACCGCCCATGACCACCCCCGATGAGTTGTTCCAAAGAGCGCACGAGAAGATGGAGCCTTACCTGCCCGTCAACAGCGACCTTCCGGACATTTCGCCGGACTACTGGCGTATCCAGGAGCCGTTGATGTGGGGCGGGATCTGGCCGGCGCCGGGGCTGGATTTGAAGTTGCGGAGCTTTGCCACCATCTCCGCCCAGTGCGTCAACGGCTGGGATTTCGGGTTGCAGCACCAGATACGGGTCGGCCTGACCATGGGGATGACGCCCCGGCAGATCAAGGGGATATTCATTCAACTGCTGTTCTACGCCGGCATTCCGGCCACGGTCCACGGCCTGCTGCAAGCCCAGCGGGTGATCAACGAGCGGGACGAATGGAAGGCGGCGGATGTTCCGCTGGAAGCGGACTGGCTGGATACCCTGGAGGCCAAGCTGGAGCGGGGGAGCGAAATCCGCCGGGAACTGTGGGGCGAGCCGGCCAACCGGGAGGTTGAGGAATCCCTGGCGCAGCGGCTGACGCCGGAAGCGTCGGACATCGTCGATGGGTACAACTACGGCGAGGTGTGGGCACGGGATGACCTGGATCCCAAAGAGCGTATGGTGTGCGTGCTGGCCGCCCTGATGGCTCGCGGGCACTGGCGACATCTGAAGCGGCACATCCGGTACGCCCTGAACATGGGGTTCAACCGGCGGGAGATCTGCGAGGTGTTCGCCCAGGCCGGTTGGTATCGAGGGTGGCCCCACGTGGAAGACGCTCTGGAGCAGGCGCGTGAAGTGTTTGCGGAAGAGCGAGCCTGATTTCAACGGCCAACCAGTCAGAGCATGAAGATTGCAAAGTCCCTGGAACCGCTCATGGTGAGCTTGTCGAACCACCGTCCTTCGACAGGCTCAGGACGAGCGGGTAAAGTCCATTCCCGAACTTTGCAATCGTCCTGTCAATCCGGGGGCAAAGTATGACAACGGTAGCAGAGCTTCAGGAAAAATCGGCGCAACTGCGGCAGTTTTTCGACCAGCACCTGCCCTACGCCCGGCCCACGCCGGTGCTGGCCGATTTCGTGCGGGTGCAGCACGAGCTGATGTGGGGCGGAGTCTGGCTGGCCGACGGGCTGGATTTGAAGCTGCGCAGTTTTGCCACCATCACCGCCCAGTGCGTCAACGGGTACGATTTTGGCGTGGAGCACCAGGTGCGCACCGGCCTCACCGTGGGCATCACACCGCAGCAGATCAAGGGGATATTCATCCAGCTGATGTTCTATGCCGGCGTGCCGGCCACCATCTTCGGCCTCCGCATCGCCCAGGAGGTCATCAACGAACGGGAGGAATGGAAGGCGGGCGATACGCCGCTGGACGCCCAATGGCTGGACTCCATCGACGCAATGCTGGCCCAGGGCAAGACCTTGCGCGTCGAGCATTGGGGCGAAGCTGGCGACGCGGAGGTTGAAAGCTCGCTGGCGCGGCAGTTCGTTCCGGAATCGGCGGAATTGGTGGACGCCTACCACTTCGGCGAGGTGTGGCGGCGGGCCGACCTGAGCATCCAGGAACGGATGGTGTGCATCCTGGCGGCGCTGATGTGCCGGGGGCACATGAAGCAACTGAAGCGCCACATTGGATACGCGCTGGACGCCGGCCTTGACGCCCAGCAGATCTGCGAGGTGTTCGCCCAGGCCGGCTGGTATCGGGGCTGGCCGTGCGTGGAGGATGCGCTGGAGCAGGCCAAAGAGGTTTTCGCAAAGCGCACGTAGGGGCGAATAATTATTCGCCCCTACAGAGGAACACCCGCTCCATTAGACGCGACATTGGGAGAGATTCACATGGACAGCGCCGCCGACCTGGCTCGGAAAGCCGCCAATCTGCACGCCTTCATCGACCAGTACCTGCCCCAGGGCCGGCTGACCGGCGCCTTGCCGGACATCAGCACGGACTACGTGAAGCTGTAGGAGGAGGTGATGTGGGGCGGCGTCTGGCAGGTGCCGGGGCTGGAGGTGACGTTGCGCAGCATAGCCACCATCGCGGCCCAGTGCTGCAACGGCTGGGAGTTCGGCCTCCAGCACCAGATACGGGTCGGGCTGTCCCTGGGAATGTCGCCGCAGAAGATTAAGGGGATATTCCTGCAACTGATCTTCTACGCCGGGATACCGGCCACCGTATCGTCGCTGGCCCAGGCGCAGCGGGTGATCAACGAGCGCCCCGTGTGGCAGGAGGAGGACAGCGAACCGCTGCCGGCGGACTGGCTGGCTTCGGTGGAGGAGAAGCTGGAACGGGGACGCCAGATCCGCAGCCGGAACTGGGGCCAGCAGGCTGGCATGGACCTGGAGGATACGCTGTCCCACGAGCTGGCGTCCGAAACCGCCATGCTGGTGGAAGCCTACAACTTCGGCGAGGTCTGGGCGCGGGGCGACCTGACGCCCAAGGAGCGGACGGTGTGCATCCTGGTGGCGCTGATGTGCCGGGGACATATGAAGCAGTTGCGGGAGCACATCGGCTACGCGCTGGAATTGGGTATGTCCAAGCGGGAGATCTGCGAGGTCTTCTCGCAGGCGGGATGGTATCGCGGCTGGCCCTACGTTGAGGACGCGCTGGAACAGGCGGACATGGTGTTTGCGGCGCGTGGGATTTAGGGGACGGGTTGGTTTGGTCGTTTTATGGGGATCGTCAGAATCAGGATTACCGGGATTTTGGGATTGACAGGATTGAACCCATCCGTCGGTAGGGCATCCCCAATCCTGCTAATCCTTAAATCCAGCAAATCCTGATTCTGACGATAGCCAGACAACAGGCGCGTCTGATATAACGGGCCGGACTCATGGCCTCCTCTCTGGCGGCTCTCCTCGACTGGAGACCCAACACCCCCTTTTACTACGGCTGGCTGGTGCTCGGACTTTCGGGCGCCGGCGCTTTCGTGGCCACGGCGGTGGCCGGCGTGGTGCTGGGCGGGGTGCAGAGCTACATTCTGGCGGACACCGACTGGTCGCGGACCAGCATCGGCCTGGCGTCCAGCTGCGGCGTGTGGATGTCGGGGTTCTTCGCGCCCTTCGCCGGACGGTTGGCGGACCGGTATGGGCCGCGCTGGCTGATGCCCGTTGGGGTGCTGGTGCTGGGCGTGTCGCTGGTGCTGCTCGGCGAGGTGCATACCGCCTGGCAGTTTTTCATCGCGGCGGTGATCGGGCGAGCCGTCAGTCAGCCCTTCCTCATCGGCGTGGTGCCCCGCACGATGGCGGTCAACTTCTTCAATCGTCGGCGCAACATCGCCCTGGCCTTCACCGGCATCTACCGTCCCATCAGCGGGGCGCTGATCATCCAGGCGTTTTCGGCCATCGCGCTGCTATGGGACTGGCGGACGGCCTTCCGGCTGATCGGGTTTTTCAGCCTGTTCCTGGCCATCCCCATGGTGATCATCATGCGGCGGCGGCCCGAGGACATCGGCCTGCTGCCGGACGGGGCGCGGCCGTCCCCGGCAACGCCGGCATCCGGCGCGGCGCCGGCGGGACGGGGCGGACAACGCGGAGCGGCGGCTCAAGCGAGCTGGACGTCCAAGGAGGCGATGCGGTCCCGGGCCTTCTGGCTGGTGTCCATGGTCGCCTTTCTCAACGTGACGGGCAGTTCCGGCCTGGGGTTCAGCCTGGTGCCCTACCTGCACGAGTTCGCGGGGCTGACCATCCCGCAGGCGGCCTGGGTGCTGAGCATCAGCACCTTCCTGGCGTTGAGTAGCCTGGTGTGGGGACAGTTGGCGGGGAAGCTGACGCCGCGCTGGTGCGTCGTGGCGGCCATGGCGGTGTCAACAGTGGCGACGCTGGCGCTGCTGCAGGTCAACTCGCTGCCGGCGGCGTTGGCCTACGGGGTGTTCTGGGGCCTGTTCCACAGCGCGCTGGAAGTGCTGATGTACATGGTGCTGGCCGACTACTTCGGGCGCGACTCCTACGGAGCCATCGCCGGAGCCATGCGCCCCTTCGAGGCCGGCGGCCTGGGCCTGGGCCAAATCGTAGGCCCGGTGGTGTACGACCTGACCGGCAGCTACACCATCCTGATCCTCTTCTCAGCAACGGCGCAGGCGTCGGGGATGATCCTGATGGCGCTGGCGCGGAAGCCGGAGCGGCGGGCGGGGGTTGTGGGGGCAGAGGCGGTTTAGGCGGGTTGTGCCGGCGGGGTTGCCCCGTCGGGCAGCTTGTCCGAGGGTTCCCGCGACTGGAGCGAGGCGTTGACACTATCGGTCAAACCGCCGTAACCTGCTGGTACAGCGGGGCGACGCTTCTGCCCTGCCGAACTTTCCCCAGTGAAAGATATGAAGGACCTGTTGTTTTACGTATCAACCTTCCTCCTCGCCGCGGGCCTGCCCAGTTGGGTGGCGTTCATGGCGAGCAGGAAATACGAAGACCCGGCGGTCTTTTTCTATTCCAGCGTTATTGTTTCCCTCTTTGTCGGGACCGCCCTGGTCGTCAGCTACCTCCGTTCACGGAGACTCAGTAAGAAGCATGGGCAATCCGAGCGACCAGGGGCCTAGGAGATGGGACGCCGTCTGCGTCAGTGTCATCACCCTGGCGACCGTGGTGTTGGTGGCCCTGTTCACACTGGTCGGTTTCGCCGATGAAGTTCTCAACTCCGACAGGTTCCGAGCTCCGGTAATCATCAGTGGGGCGACGGCGATTGGGGCGTACTTCTCATGCTTGATATTGGCTTTCAACGCAATATTCAATGACGACGCCGAACAGCAGAAATCCAGAACGCAGGATGCCGCGGTCGTGTTCATATTCCAGGTCGTCGCCGTCGTGGTCGTAGCCGCCTTCGTGGTATGGGCTAAACTCTAACCAACTTGGCCACAATAACGACCCGGAGCAGAGCATCGAGTGCGTGCTGGACCACTACGACTACATGGTCAACCTGGTGGGCATCGACCACGTGGCCATCGGCACCGACACCAGCATCGGCGACTCGGTGGGAGTGGGCGAGGCGGTGATGGGTCGCCCCGGCCCCACGCCGGCGCGCTACGTGGACGGCCTGGAATCACCCGCCGACGGCAAGAACATCATCCGCGGCCTGATCGCGCGGGGATATTCGGATGAGGACGTGCGCAAGATCGCCGGCGGGAACGCCCTGGCGCTGTTCCGGCGGGTGATGGGGTGAGGCGGGATATCCCAAACCAGTAAATCTGCCGGGCTCTTCGCACTGGATGAATGTTCGCGGACACGGGTTTCAATTGGATGCCTCTTAAACTGATTGATTGTCCACAGATATCTCGCTACGATCGTGTATCACTTTTAAAACGAACATTAATGCGACTTTCAGGTTGACGGTGGGGGAGGCGAATCCTATACTGTCACCAACTCTGCCACGAGTGTCTTCGCCCCGTCTTCCAGGCGGTTGCGAGCTTTTCGAGGACATGGCGAACCCATGTCCCCTTGGGGCTCGCATAGGGATGGCCCTCGTGGCAGAGACGCCAAACCTCGTCACAAGGGGGCACTTATGAGCCCGGATGAAGTACGAAGACGAAGCGAGCTACGAGAACAGGAACGCCGAGATCAGGGCCAGCAGAAGCGTAATCAGGGCGAGGCGTTCTTCTGGGGTCTAGGGCTCTGCCTGTTAGGTGTCCTGATCGTCGCCATCTTGCGGTACGACTTCTCCGACCACGGTAAGCCGCTAACCATGGCGAACATCGGCGCAGGCATCAGTCTGATGGCCTGGACGATCATCTGGGCGGCGATCACGTCGTCACCTGTGCCGTGAAGGTAAATCCTAATTTGTACAATGTACGGATTAGGTGAGCGGATCGAGCGGCACTGCGACGCCCTGGCGTTGTACTTTACGTGGTACAACTTCTGCCGCCGCCACGCCTCACTGGGAACCACGCCGGCGGTGGCAGCTAGGCTGGCGGTGCGGCCGACCTGTATTGGCTGGAGGGTCTGCTGGAGGCTCGATGACCTGTGCCGGGACCGAGAGGGTAGTATCGACGACGCGTTATCGGTGAGTCCACCACCCTATAACGTTCGCCTGCATAAACTGAGCGACGGTGTTGTCACCCTGTTTGAATTGCCAATATAGGGCAGCGGAGTCACCGTGGACGTAACTCAATGACGGGTTACTGTCGGCATCGACTTCAACCCAGCGGTCAACGTCTTTCAGTTGAATGTAGTAGGTTTTCATTGCATATCCTCCTAGTATTACAACGACAGTTGGCGTGATAAGATCGCTGGGAAATTGAAGAAGGCTTGGTCAGGTGAGTCAGGGAAGTGGATGCGGCGGCTTTTGAGCAGGTATATCAGGA
>DAOUJY010000044.1:0-40945 GCA_034421995.1 Dehalococcoidia bacterium
CCTTCAACCTATTGGTGAACTGGAATGGCTTGGAACCTGACGAAACCGGACGCATCCATCGCTCCATCGCTAACTTCACCCTCTGACACAAACTAGCACCAACGGTTATGGACGTCATCGATCCGGGAGACTATTGGAAGACGGGACTGTTGGACCTGATGACATCTTACCCGAGGGTTTCCAAAGACCGGATGGGCTTCCCGAATAACTGGGAGGACATGGTGTTCTGGCGGTAACCCCTTCCTCCATGCGGAACCGCCCGAGGCATACTTTCTTCGTTGCTGGCAAGCGCAGCGCCCGTGTAAAATGCCGGCGTGATTCATTCCCGCCATCGCCACCCACGGAGGTTGCGCCATGTACCAGAGGCCCACTTTGAGCCTGAGCCAGGTTCGCAATGCCATGAACGCCATGCTGGACCAGGCCCAGCAGGAACCCGACCGGCCCTTGGCCATCGCCATCGTTGACGCCGACGCCAAGCTGCTCAGCTACGCCCGCATGGACAACTGCCGCGCCCTACCCCAGCGCATGGCCGTCAGCAAGGCCTACACCTCGGCCATGTCTGGCTCCGACTCCAACGCCTACGCCCAGCGCCTCCAGAACGAAGGCCGCAACATCGCCGACTTCGGCGACCCCCAACTGGTCGCCGTCCAGGGCGCCGTGGTGGTGCGAGACCCGGAGACCGACCTGGTCCTGGGAGCCATCGGCGTCAGCGGCCTCAGCGCCCAGGAGGACGAGGACCTGGCCCGGCTGGGGTTGCAGGCCCTGGGGCTGTAAGGGCCGCCCCGCCGGCAGCAGTGGGGCAATGATATGCTCATCCGCCGGCTGAAAATCAGCGGGATGCTGTCCTTCGGGCCACGAGGCATTGACCTGCCCATGGAGCCGTTGAACGTGCTCATCGGGCCCAACGGCTCCGGCAAGTCCAACTTCATCGAGGCGCTGGCCTTGCTACAGGCCGCGCCCCGAGACCTGTCCGCGCCGGTCAAGCGCATGGGCGGAATTTCGGAATGGCTGTGGAAGGGGGAGGGAGCATCCGGCGTGGCCAGCATCGACGCCGAAGTCGCATCCTCGGACGCGGATATGCCTCTACGCCATTTGCTGCAAATCACCGAAGCCGGTCAGCGTTTTGAGGTGGTGGACGAGCGCATAGACAACGCAAAACCTTATCCTGGCTATGCTGATGCTTATCTCTATTACCGCTTCCAGAACGGCAGTCCAGTGATTAATGACAGCAAGGGCGAGAAACGCGGACTGCGCCGGGACACGGTGCGTCCGGAAGAGTCGATACTGTCGCAACGGGATGACCCGGACCAATACCCGAAGCTGCATTGGCTGCAACGGAAGTACAACGCCATCCGCCTGTACCGGAATTGGGAGTTTGGCCCCGCCGCCGGCCTGCGCCAGTCCCCACGTGCCGATGAACCGAGCGCATTTTTGACCGAGCGGGGGGATAATCTGGCGTTGCTGCTATCCAGACTGCGGGGCGACAGCCGGCAGGCATTCGTCAAGTCGCTGCAACAGATTTACGACGGCATTGAGGATTTCCAAGTTGAGGTCGGCGGCGGACGGGCCGACCTTTTCGTGGTGGAACGGGGCGCCGGCGAGCGATACATCCCGGCATCCCGCCTCTCCGACGGCACGCTGCGCTACATGGCGCTGGCGGCCATCCTGCTGGACCCGGAGCCGCCGCCACTGGTGGTCATTGAAGAGCCCGAGTTGGGGCTGCACCCGGATATTACGTTGAGCGTCGGTAGAATGCTAGTCGATGCGTCCCAACGGATACAGTTGGTAATCACCACGCATTCCAAGGATCTGGTGGATACATTTTCTGACTGTCCCTCCAGCGTAGTAGTGTGCGAAAAGTACGACGGGGAATCGGAATTTGAACGGCTAGACCCCAAGCATTGGACCAAGTGGTTGGAGCAGTACAGTCTGGGCAATCTGTGGAGCGCCGGCGATTTGGGAGGAAACCGGTGGTGAAGGTCCGGCTGCTCATTGAGGGCGGCGGTAGTGGTGAAACGTCGGACAAAGATTTTCGTCAGGCTTGGGGACGATTTTTTGAAGCCGCGGGGTTGACTGGCCGACTGCCCAAGGTAGTGCGAGGAGAAGGACGTGAACAGACCTTTGACAAGTTTAAAAGCGCTCTGCGACGGCGCCGCCGCGATGAAATTGTTATCATGCTCGTGGACAGCGAAGGGCCGGTTGCTTATGGCCAACCCCCATGGCAACACTTACGCAACCGGGATAGTTGGGACCGTCCACCGGAAGCCGACGATGACAGCGCCTATCTGATGGTGCAATTAATGGAGACCTGGTTCCTGGCCGACCGGGCCGCCCTACGCAACTTTTTCGGCCCGTCGTTCAACGAAAACCACTTGCGCGCATGGCAGAACTTGGAAGATGTCCACAAGGATACTGTGCTGAACGCACTGGAGCAGGCAACATCAAATTGCTCAAAGCAGTACCGGAAAGGCCGAGTTTCTTTTGATCTATTGGGACAGATTGACCCGGAGACTGTCGCCACAACCTGCCCCCATGCCAAAGAACTGCTGAATTTCCTGCGTGCTTTATAATCCGTAGCATCCTTCCCGGTTGTCGCTTACCCTCGGAGGCCCACCCATGCCCAATCCCCGCGCCGAGTTCTCTCCCATCTTCAACCGGCCCAAGCTGACCCTGCCCGACGGGGCCAAGGTGGCCGTCTGGTTCATCATCAACGTGGAGGAGTGGGACATCACCCAGCCCATGGCGCGGACGGTGCTGCCCTCGCCCCAGGGCGCGGCGGTGTCGCCGGACATCCCCAACTACTCGTGGTTTGACTACGGCCTGCGGGTGGGCTTCTGGCGGATGCAGAAGGCGCTGAGCGATTACGGCCTGCCCTGCACCATCAGCCTGAACGCGGCCGTCTGCGAGGCGTATCCCCGGCTGGTGCAGTCCTGCCTGGACCTGGACTGGGAGCTGCTGGGCCACGGCTACATCCAGCAGGTGTTGCACAAGGAACCTGACGAACGGGCCACCATCCGCAAGACCATCGAGGTGATCCGGGAGTTCAGCGGCGCGGTGCCGCGCGGCTGGATGGGCCCCGGCCTCGCCGAGACCTACGACACCCCCGACATCCTGGCCGAGGAAGGGATCGAGTACGTGGCCGACTGGGTCAACGACGACCAGCCCTATGAGCTGAAGGTGAAATCGGGCCGGCTGGTGGCGCTGCCCTACACCGTGGAGCTGAACGACATTCCCATCTACCTGGTGCAGTTCCACTCGGCGCCGGAACTTTTCCGCCGGGCCAAGGACTCGCTGGAGACGATGCTGGCCGAGGGCGACGACAACGCCCGGGTGATGGCCATATCCATGCACCCCTACATCACCGGCGCGGCCCACCGCATCGGCCACTTCCGCCGGCTGCTGGAGTACGTCACCCAGCTGGAGGGCGTCACCTTCTGGACGGGCAGCGGGATCCTGGACTGGTACAATGGGCAGGTGGGAGCCGCCTGATGGCTAGACTGGACGCGCCCCCCGTTTTCACTCCGGCGCGTCGGACTGCCCGTAATTTCCAATGCCATACTGCGCCTCAACGTCCCGCAGAAATTGGCGGACACACCTTTCCAGGTTGTCTTGGTCAAGGGTTGAGCAGTCATCGTAACCGGGGATCTTGCTTCACTGTTCCGTGTCGTTGATTGCGCGCAGCTCCGCGTAAGCCAGCGTCAGCAAAGCCGTCCCGCCGCCGATACTGCCGGAATACCAGATGGACAGCATCTGCTCTTGCAGCGTGTCGCCGGAGGATGCGTCGTGAAATATGTACCAGGCAGAGCATTCCAGTCCATTTTCCCGCGGGAAACGAGCAACCCATTCGGAGCGGGCGGCAGTCCATTGATCTAATCCGGAACAGTCCTCCAGCTTGGGGCCGCCATTGAACCACTCCATATAGTGATCGGCTGCCTTTCCCCGGGGCAGCAGGGTTGACCACCGCGAATAGCTCATTGCCACACCTCCTTACACGCATCGCTACTGTCATGCTACCATGATGCGGCGGCTAACCGTCGGGAGCATGGCCGCGGCGGCGTTGATAATCTCACGCGTACCCACTTTGGAGAATTGTCAGAAGCAGGATTTACCGGATTGCATGGATTATCAGGATAACGACAGCTCGTACTAGCGCCATCGCGATTGATTAACCGTTGCCCCACCATCCGGTAAATCATTAAAATCCTGCAAATCCTGTTTCTGACGATTGCTGGCGGGAAAGTGGGTACGCTTGAGCGTTGATAATTCGTTGACAAATAGTTGACAAGGGCTGACCGAGCCGACGATGACGGGTCCATAACCTCTGATAAATCGTTGAGTGACTACTGCTCCCGCCAACGCGCCTCGGTCAGGCCGGGCAGCCACCAGCGGTTTTCAACGCCCCTGCTGAAATCTCCCGGTTGCCATCAACGAGTTATCAACGTCTATTATCCCTTGCCATCGCCAAGTTATACACGGCGTCAACAGCCTTACTATGATTATTACCCTGATTAACTCAACCGGGAAATTATGATTGATACCGTAAGAATTAACGTAAAAGCCGGAAACGGCGGCGACGGCTGCGTCAGTTTTCTCCGCCTCAAGTACCAGCCCAGGGGTGGTCCCGATGGCGGGGACGGCGGCGATGGCGGGAGTGCCTACATCGTTGGAGACTCCTCCATCAACACGCTGCTGCACCTGAAATACAACAGTACCTTCTACCTGCAGCGGGGCAGCCACGGCAAGGGCAAGAACCAGCGCGGCGCCAACGGGAAGGACACGCAGATCCGCGTCCCCATGGGCACGGTGGTCTGGCGGATGCACCCGGACGGCAGCAAGGATTTTCTGGCTGACGTCACTACGGAAGAGCCGGTGTTGGTGGCCAGGGGCGGCGAAGGCGGTTGGGGCAACGCCCGGTTCGTGTCCTCCACCAACCAGGAGCCGATGCTGGCCCAATCCGGCAGCAAGGGCGACTATTCGGTGCTGTGGCTGGAGATGAAACTGCTGGCCGACGTGGGCCTGCTGGCCAAGCCCAACGCCGGTAAATCGACCCTGATATCCCGCTGTTCCGCCGCCCGGCCCAAGGTGGCCGACTACCCGTTCACCACCGTTGAGCCGGTGCTCGGCGTGGTGACCCACGGCGGGCAGGACTTCGTGATGATGGAAATTCCTGGCCTGCTGGAAGGCGCGCACCGCGGCATCGGCCTGGGTCACCAGTTCCTGCGCCACGCTGAGCGGGCCCGGGCCTACGTGCACCTGATTGATGGGATGTCCAATGACCCGGCCGGCGACTACCTGATGCTGAACCGGGAGTTGCGGGAGTTCAGCCCCATGCTGGCTGCCAAGCCGCAGGTGTTGGCGGTGAGCAAGTTGGATACCACGGAAACCTATGAGTTGCGGGACGTCATCGAGCAAGAGCTGCGCCGGGCCATGGTCAGCGAAGCGGGGTTTGACCCGGCGGATGACGAGACGCCGATCCACTTCATATCGGCGGTATCTGGCGCAGGAGTGGACGGCCTGTTGGGCGAGTTAGTCCGTATCCTGTCCGATGCGCCTCGCACCGGTCTGGACGAATCGGAGTGGGATGAGGATGGGCTGGCAGGTGCGACTGCGGCCCCAGCGGAGAGGCGTCCATTGGGATTCTACCTGGATGGCGACGTGTACGTGGTGGAATCCGAACGGCTGGAGCGTCTGACCGCGCGGGCCGATATGCGGGACTACCGGGTCCTGCTGCAGCTCTGGCGGGAGATGACGCGGCTGGGCATCGCCCAGCGTCTTGAGGAAGCCGGCATCGAAGCCGGCGACACCATCCGCATCGGCAACGCCGAGTTGGAGTGGTTCTAGTGGACGGCGGTTCGGAGCCGGCCCGACGCATCGGCATCCTGGGCGGCACCTTCGACCCGCCGCACCTGGGCCACTTGCTGATCGCGGAAACCGCCCGCGTCGCCCTCGGTCTGGAGTCGGTCCTCTTCGTCCCGGCCGGCGAGCCGTGGCTCAAATCCGGGCAGCGTATCACGCCAGCCGCCCACCGCCTGCGTATGGTGCAGCTGGCCACCGCCGACAATCCCGATTTCTGCGTATCCGACTGCGAGGTACGCCGCCGCGGAGCCTCTTACACTGTGGACACGCTGCGCGAGTTGCGCGGCGCTTACCATCCCGGAACGGAGTTGTACTTCATCGTCGGGTCCGATGTACTGGACCAGTTCCACCGTTGGAAGGAACCGGACTATATCTTGGACCTGTGCCGGCTGGCAGTCATCGAGCGACCGGGGGGGCCGGCCGATGGGATTGGAGTACTGGCCGAGCGATTCCCGGATGAAGTGGCGTCCGGCGCCGTGGTATCGGTGGCCGGGCCGAGGGTGGACTTCAGCGCGTCGGAACTGCGGCGTATCCTGGCGGCGGGTTTATCGACGCGGTATCAGATCCCGGATACGGTGGCGGAGTACATAGCCGAGCATGGTTTGTATCAGGCAGCGGATTGACGACTAACGGAGCGGAGATGACCACTTCTCAACGGAACATGGCGGAACGGTTACTGGAGATTGCGGAGGAACGGGGCGCGATCCGGTACGGGGATTTCACATTGTCGTCGGGGCGCAAGAGTTCCTACTACTTCGATGGCCGGCTGCTCAGCCTGGACCCGGAGGGGGCGCATCTCATCGGGAACGCGCTGCTGTCCGTCATAGGCGGACGGGACGACGCCGGCATTGCCGCCATCGGTGGGCCGACGCTGGGCGCCGACCCCATCGTGGCCGCGGTGGCCATGGCTTCATGGCAATCCGCCGAAGGCGGACGCCCGCTGCCGGCCTTCATCGTGCGCAAGGAAGCCAAGGGATATGGCACGGCGCAGTTGATCGAGGGGCCGCTGCCGGCCGGAGCGACCGTCGTCATCGTGGACGACGCCTGTACCACCGGCGGCTCGCTGTTCCACGCTATAGACGCGGCGGAGGAAGCCGGCTGTACGGTGGGCCTGGTGCTGGCGGTGCTGGACCGCAATGAGGGCGGCAGCGACGCCATCCGCGAGCGCGGCTACCGCTTCGCCGCGCTGCTGGTGGCGGGAGAGGACGGACGGATACGGCCGGCGTAGGAGCCCCGGGCGGTTTAAAGATCCCGACCGTATTGAGAGCCGGGCCTTACCGTTTTTACTTCTACTCCGGGGACGGAAGCGAACCCGAACATATCCACGTGTCCCGTGATAATCTGGTAGCGAAGTTCTGGTTGAATCCGGTAAGATTGGCCCGGAGCGGAGGATTCAGCCGAGCGGATGTGCGCCGGATTCAATCGATGGTACAAGCCGATGAGGAAATGATGCTGGAGGCGTGGCATGAGCACTTCGGAGACTAGTGCGGCAGTTCAGCGGGCGACGAAAGTGACGCTTACGGAGGATACTCTGACTGCCGAGCTTTACGATGGACGCACTATATCCGTGCCCTTGGCCTGGTATCCTCGGCTGTTGGCCGCTACCCCCGGCGAGCGAGATACCCTACAGCTGATCGGGGACGGGGAAGGCATTCACTGGCCGGATTTGGACGAGGATGTGAGCGTTGAAAACCTGCTTTGGGGCGGCCCGTCGGGCGAAAGCGCAGACTCTTTGCGGCGGTGGCTGGAGGCTAGGCGCAAAGGTCGTGACAGGATCTAATCCACTCCAAGCAATCCATACCCGTATTGACTATGTGGTTGCGATAACGAAAACAAGCCCATGTCAAGGTTCAATCAGGGACACGATTCAAAGGCAAGGGGTCTGATTAATAAGATTAAGGAAGGGAAAGAGAGCCCCGACGCGCTGCCTGTCGTTCTCATTAAAGCTGCCCAAAACTATCCGGGCCTCAAGGTGCTGCCCTACACCGCCGAGGACATATTAGAACTGAGTAAGCTACGCACGGTGTCCTCCTCCTCTCCTTGAGGAGGTTGCCCCTACGAATTTAGCCCTGGCATCTCGCCGCCGAACAGCAGCAGCGGCCTTCGCCATCGTGGACGATGCCTGCACCACCGGCGGCTCGCTGTTCCACGCCATCAACGCGGCGGAAGAGGGCGGCTGCACGGTGGGCCTGGTGCTGGCGGTCCTGGACCACAACGAGGGCGGTAGCGACGCGATACGGGAGCGGGGGTATCGCGTCGCCGCGCTGTTGACGGTGGGGGAGGATGGGCGGATTCGGCCGGCGTAGTGCGATGGCTATACCGAGATGATGGCCAGGCCCGGCAGACGCTCGAAATGGCGGCGATTGTTGGTGAGGAGCGTGAGGTTGTGCCGCAATGCGGTGGCGCCGATGAGCAAGTCCATGTCTGGGATGAGGGTTCCCGCGGCGCGTAGCCTGGCCCGCTCCAAGCCGAATATCCGGCAGATGGGGATATTCAAGTCGATGATGGGGAGCGGACGCAGGAAATCCGTCAAGTCCCTTTCATCGCGTACCGGGTTGTTGCTGTTCAGCACTCCTTCATAAAGCTCGGCTATGGATATGATGCTTATGGAAACGCCCTCAGGGCGCCGCGCATCCGCGCGGCGCACTGTCTGCGGGACACGGTGCAGGTAACTGATGACCCAATCGGTGTCCAGCAGGTTGCTCATTCGGTAACCTCTCCGGCGCACAGTAGATGCAATCGCAGTTCATGCCACGGTGACGAGCGGTGTAGATATACCGTATCATCTCTTTCGCCGCCGCCTCGGCTTCCTGGATTTCGGCCGGCGTTGTCGGTATCCAGTCCGGTTCCTTCCATTCTTCAACCTTCTCTTTTATGTCGAGGGTGATGAGCACCACCTCGTCCTCTGCGAGTTCGAGCGGTTCCATGGGTATCAGCACCCCGTCAGTGAATTTGGCCTTTATCGTGGTGAGCATCGTGCATACCTCCGCAGTCAGTTGCCCGGCCCCGGCTTCTCCCCGCCAAACAGCAGCGGTTGAGCGGTGATGTGGGCGACGATGCCAGTGTCGCCGTCGTCGGATAAGACTCGCAAAACCCCGCCGATTTGCACCGCTGCGGTGCGGACGTAGCCCAGGCCGATTACGCCGGCGCCGCCGTCCGCTCCGGGCACGACGGCTGCCGAGGTTACCAGCCCCATCGCCCCACCGTCGTCGTTGATCAGCCGCGCACCCGGCAGGGCGCCGGCCTGAGCCGGATCCGCGTCGAAGCTCAGGGTCACCAGGTACTTCTGCACCTTCTGGTAGGTATCGAGGCGGGCAATGACCTCCTGGCCGATGTAGCAGCCCTTGTGGAAGTCAATCGCGCCGATAAGGCCGGCTTCCAGGGGGTTGTAGGTGTCGCTCATCTCGCTGCCGTGGGCCGGCCGGCCCTGGGCGATGCGCAGGGTTTCGGCGGTGGCCGCGCTGATGCTCACCGCGCCGGCCGATTCCAGGTCGGCGGCGATGCGCGCGGCGGCGTTGGGATCGCCGGCCAGCAGGTAGCGGGTGGGCGGGCGATCCGGGTCGTCAGGGTCCGTTGGGGGTTCCACCACGAGGACACCGTCATCCGGAACCCGGGCCAACATATCAGCAGCGTCCGGGCCGGTCAGCCGCAGCAGGGAGGTCTGGTCCGTGATGTCCTCAACCTCCAGGTCCTCCATGATCGTGTACTTGTCCAGGAATTCGATCACGTTCTGCTGCTGGCCCGGGCTGGTCAGCATGACCTGGTGGTCGCCGCGGTGGATGACGTACACCAGGTCCACGATGCGGCCCCGGTCGCTGGTGAGCACGGTGACGGCGACTTCGCCGGCATCGCTGGTCGGATCAACCAAGTTGGTGGACAGGCGGTTGATCAGATCGCGGGCGTCCTCGCCGGTGAGGAGCAGGATGCCGGCGTCGTCGGGGTACACGGCGGCGCGCTCCGTGGCGGCCTGGAGCTCGGCGGCGGTGTGGGCGTCGGTAGTGGCGGTTGTCATGGTCAGCCTCCTGAAATCATCCGACGGGTAGGGGCGAATAATTATTCGCCCCTACGGTAACAAACGCGGGTTGGTTTCTGGAATAGCGTAGGGGCGGGTTTCAAACCCGCCCCTACGCCGCGTTGGATATTTTGCCGGGTTGCGCGTCAGACAGCGAAGGAGGTGCCGCAGCCGCAGGCTTTCTTGGCGTTGGGGTTCTCGAAGACGAAGCCCTTGCCGTTGAGGCCGTCGGAGAAGTCGAGCTGGGTGCCCACCAGGTAGATGTAGGACTTCTTGTCCACCATCACCTTGACGCCGTACTGCTCGACGATTTTGTCCGACTCGCGCTCCTTGTCGGTGATGGTCAAGTCGTAAGTCAGGCCGGAGCACCCGCCGCCCTTGACGGCCACGCGCAGACCGATGTTGTCGGTGATGCCTTCCTTGTCAGCGAAATACTTGATCTTTTCGGCAGCCTTTTCCGAAATCTCTACGGTGAGTTCGACGCCGTTCTGGGTAATGGGCATGGTTTAGTAACCTCCAAGGCGGAAGTCGGTGAGCTGATGGGCTGATTGTACGCAAATTGACGCCAACGCGTCAATTGTGGGAAGGCGCTATGCCGCCTGTAAATACTTGGGGGGAATTTGATACCAATTGACATAGCCGATACTGACCAGATTGCTCACGACGCTGTCATTCCTGACGCTGGCTACGACGGGGTGGGCGGGCCTGGCGGTGAACCGGGTCAGCAAGTCGGCGTTCCTTCTTGCCCGCTCAATGTCGCGCTGGTCGGCAGTGTAGGATATTTCCACCGCGATGTAATTGGTGAGCCGGTCGCTGTCTTTTACTTTTATCACCAGGTCGGCTTTGGTGAAGCTTTCCAGCTCACTGGCGGACACGCCGCCGCGGTCCGGATTTTCGCGAACCATATCGGCCAATTCGCCGGCGGACAGAGTTCTCTCGTACGTGAAATTCAGCGCATCTGCTACGATGTCGGCTCGGCGGAAGGTTTCCGTGCGGGCATGGCCGCCTTTTACCTCGGCCATGTCGTTGTGCAGAGTGTTGATGCGGTGTTCTATGCGTTCGTTGAACTCGCGTTGCGCCTGGTTGAAGATGCGCTGCGCCTGGTTGAACTCGCGCTGCTCTGTAATGAACTCGCGCTGTTCCAGCAAGTCATCCTGGATCTGTGCAATTCTGCGCTCAATCTCACCGTTGGTGATGCGCTGCGCCCTGATGAACATACTCACGTGTTGGTTGAACTCGCGCTGCTCGTCGTTGACCTTGCGTTGCTCCTCGATGAAATCGCTGAGTAGCGCTTCGAGTTTTTCCTGCCCTTGGGTGAGCTTCTGCTGCCCTTCTGCCAGGGTTTGGATGGTGGGTTCGTTTTCGGCGGCCATCGTAGTATTCCTGCGATTCGGTTCGCATAAGTTCGTCCATTGTAGCACGGTTAGCGTGGCGAACGACCGGACTAGAACAATGGCCGCTGCGCCCCCGGCTCGCGCTGGGGCGCGATTTGGAGGATGGCGTCGAACCATTCCTCCGGGTCGTAAAACACCCGGTGGTTGAAGTTGCGCAGGAACGGGTGGTCCAGGCCGCCGTCGTCAGGGTCGGCGTACATCAGCACCGGTCGCGCCGGCTCGGCGGTGTGGGAGGCGTACATCAGCTCGGAGTACATCCCCGTGGACAGCCGGCCGCCCATGGTGATGCGGTAGGCGGCGACGCACTGGGCCTGCTCCACCATGGTTAAGTCCCGGTGGCGCACCTGGTTCTCCATGTCGTCCCACACCTCCAGCGCCTCCTGCGGATCCAGGTTCATGGGATAGGGATCCTGCCGGCCTTCGGTCAGGGCGCCGGCGGTGTCCAGGGGCCAGCGGGCCTCGTCGGCGGAGATGGCGATTTCGGGCACGGAGTCCATGCAGGCCGCCCGCGCTTTGTCAAAAACCCGGGGCGTTCCTTCGTCCAGGGTGAGCGGGTCGAACACGATGAAGCGGCGGTGCAGCTCGGAGCGGATGTGGTCAATGCCGGCCCTCGTTTCAGGGTCGTGGCGTATCGCGGTGATGGGGAAGCTGGCGTACACCAGCGGGTACTCGCGCCGGCGAAAGATGAGGCGGTAAAGCATCTCGGCGGGATGCTTGACGCTGACGACATAGTGGGGGACGGCGCGTTCCGGATAGAGATTGCGGGCCAGCAGGTCGGCCATGGTTATTTCCGCGCTGCGCCACGCCAGGATTTCCCGGAGACGCAGGCGGAAGTTGGTGTGCTGCTCCGCGTCACGCCGGGCCAGGGCGCTGTGGATGTCCAGCATATCGTCAACCAGGGTGATGATGCAGTCGGGCCGCCAGCGCCGGATGGTGGGCAGGTCGATCAGCGAGAACTGCCGCCCGCTGGTGTAGTAGGTGAGATGGGCGGCGATGAGGCTGTGGCGCGGATCAGCTGCCTCCAGCCGCTCGGCGATTGCCACGCCGGCCCGCTGCCACGCGGCCAACTGGTAGGCGGGACGAAAGGCGGCCAGCACGCCGGCCAGCTCGTTGCCCTGGGCGGCCAGGGTATCCTCGATGCTGGCTGCCAGCAGTTCGCGCGGGTTCGTGGAACCCATCGGCGGATCTGAAGGCACATTGGCCTCGCCATGAGCCTTCAGTCGCTCCAGCAGGTTGGCGACGACGATATCCTTGTTGACGCCGGAAATGCCGGCCAGCAGAGCGCGCATGGCATCAACCCGGCCGTTCAGCTGGCCGCCGGCGGAATTGCGTAGCCGGCGATGTTCAGTATCCAAAGCAGCACGCCCAGGGTGGTGACGATCTTTTCGCCCCTGCCGAATCGGGCCGGCGGCGGCGGGCCGCTCTCAAACTCCGCCCAATAGCGGTTGAGGTTGGACTGGATCCAGCACATTACGCCGACCGCAAAGCCGACCCCAACCCATGCCGACACGTCCAGCGTCAGCGCCAGACCGGGGTGGCTCAGGCCGGTGATGGCCACTCCGGGGCTCACGTTGATGACTGCTATGATGCCACCCAGCATGGCTAGAATGATGACCGGGACCATCTTGATGCTGGTCGTCATCCCCCGGTCTTCCATCAGCGTCCGGTAGGCGGTGGCGTGGTGATGCAGCCGGAACAGGCCGTAAATCGGCACGAACTGGGTCAGCGCGTGACACACCGGATAGGCTTCCTCGCCGGTGTGGTCCCGGTACTGCCGCCAGGTGCGGTACATCCAGTAAAGCCAGTAGAGGCCGTAGCTGAGTGCCGACAGGACGATGATGCGGCTCAGTGCGATGTGGTAGCCGCGTGGCAGTTCCTGGAGTCCGGCTGCCGCAGCCGCATCAGAAGGGCGGGATGTTGTCATCGTCCGGCTTGGATCGCGCCCGTGCTGTCGGGGTTGCGCAGCGGTATCACCATCACGATGAACGCCGTGATCAGCGTCAGGATGCCCGCGTAGTAGAACACTGCGCCGTAGTTGTCGAAGTATTCGATGATGGCCGACGCCAGAAACGGCGAGCCGATGCCGATGACGCCGTTGATGCCGAAAAGCAGGCCGATGGCCGTGGCCTCGGTGCCCTGGCCCACGTAATCCAGCACCGACGCCTGGATGATCTGGTGCAGCGCGAAGCTGAACAGGCCCAACCCGGCCATGATGGGAATGAGCAGCAGGCTCGCGCCCGCGCTGACCACCGCCAGGGAGAGCAGCGCCGCGATGATGAACCCCGGCACCAGCACCGCTTTGCGGCCCCAGGCGTCGGACAGCCAGCCCAGCGCCGGCGCCGAGATTATCCCCATGCCCGTGAGCAGGGCGTAATACACGCCGGCTTGCAGCGTGCTCATCTCCAGGGTCTCCCGCAGGTAGAAGGGCGTCCAGTTGAACAGCGCGCTGAGGCCGATGCCCCGCAGCAGGGCGGCGAAGATCAGCGCCATGACGATGGGGTTCTTCAACATTCGCAGCGCGCTCTGGAACTGCCCCGACAGGTTCCGCACGCCCGCGGCAGAGTCGTCCTGGCCCACGCCGCGCAGCGACCACCACACGAACACGGTCATCAGCAGCGCCAGCCCGGCGTAGATGAAGAAAACGTGCCGCCAGATGAGAAACCCCGCTCCCAGCAGCGCTCCGGCAATCACCGGCCCACTGACGTTGCCCAGGTTGGAGCCAAACCCGTGCATGGATATGGCGAACCCGCGACGGTCCGGGAACCGTTGGGAGATGGCCGCCGCCGAGGGCAGGTGCCACAGTGATCCCGGTATGGACAGGAACAGCACCACCACGACCACCAGGGCAAAGGTGGGCGCGCCGCCGATGGCGGCAAAGGTAATGGCGTGGCCCAGCATACACGCCGTCAGTATCAAGCCCCAGTAGGATTTCAGGTAGTCGATCAGCGGGCCGCCGCCCAGGCTGGTGGCGCTGGAACCGCCCTGCCGCACCGCGAACAGCGTCGCGGTATGAAATGTGCTCAGGCCCATGGCCTTGGCAATCTCGGTGACCAGCAGGGGAAAGCCCTGGTCGAACATATGGGACAGGCCGTGTCCCACGGAGAGGCTGCTCAGGATGAATACCCGGTTCTGCTTCATGCCCGGGGCATCCGGCATGGCCGGCGTGGCTGTTTGCAAAGACCCCCCTGCTGGCCACGGACTCGCGACCGAAGAATGGCGGTGGGCAGATTGTAACGGTGGGGCCGGGTACAGGGCAAGGATAGATTGACTCGCCCCGCTCGTCCTGAGCCTGTCGAAGGACGGCCCGCATGGTTCGACAAGCTCTCCATGAGCGGGTGAATAATGATGGCGTCAGCGCTTTATCCCTTGTACCGTCACACCTCGTAACACGCCACCCAATGCCACGGCGCTTTCTCCTCCGCCGGCGGGTGCGGGTTATCCCGGCAGAAGTCGGTGGCCATGGGACACCGGTCGTAGAAGCGACACCGGGGCGGCGGGTCGATGGGCAGGGTCAGGTCTCCCCGTATGTCCGGCTGCTCGCGCCGGTGCGTCGGGTCGGGAACGGGCACCGCCGACAGCAGGGCGCGGGTGTACGGATGCAGCGGGTTGCGCAGCAGTTCCTCGGTCTCCGCCAGCTCCACAATCTTGCCCAGGTACATCACGGCGATGCGGTCGCACATATAGCGGGCCACCGCCAGGTCGTGGGTGATGTACAGGTAGGCGATGCCCAATCGCTGCGCCAAATCCTGCATCAAAGCCATGATGCCGGTGCGGCTGGACACGTCCAGCATGGAGGTCGGCTCGTCGGCCACCACGAAGGACGGCCCAATGACCAGGGCGCGGGCGATGGCGACGCGCTGCCGCTGCCCGCCCGACAGCTCGTGGGGATGCCGGAACAGGAAGGACGACGCCGGCGTGAGGCCCACCAGGGTAAGTATTTCTGAGACGCGATCCACCCGGTCCAGCAGGTGCCCGATGCTCTGCACCGCCAGCGGTTCGGCGATGGTGTCGTAGATGGTTCGCCGGGGGTTCATCGATTCGTAGGGGTCCTGGAAGATCATTTGGGCTTGCCGGCGGAAGGCCCGCAGCTGCCGCCCCCTGATGGTGGACGCATTCACGGGCGCATCGGTGCCGTCGCCCGCTGGAGCATCGGGAAAGCGGAACCGGATCTCGCCCTCAGTGGGTTCCAGCAGCTTGACCAGCAGCTTGCCCACGGTGGTCTTGCCGCAGCCCGACTCGCCCACCAGGCCCAGGCTGCCGCTCGGCTCCAGCCGGAACGACACGTCGTCCACGGCGTGGATGAAACTGGACGCCTTCCGAAACAGCCCCCCGCCCACCGGGAACCGCTTGGTCAAACCGTCCACGGCGACCAGGGCCGCCGAGCCGGCGTTATTACGATTGGAAGCTGCCATGGGTGTTTGCTTTCCGATATTGTCAGAATCAGGATTTACCGGATTTCAGGATTATGTTCCCCCAATCCTGTCAATCCCATAATCCCGAAAATCCTGATTCTGACGATTACTCTCGCTCAGAGCCGAGCGGATACCAGCACGCGGCCCATTGCGTCCCCCGGCTCACCTGGGGCGGATACTCCCGCCGGCACTGGTCGGTGGCGTAGGCGCAGCGGGGATGGAAGGGGCAGCCCGTAGGCGGGTCGATCAGGTTGGGCGGCTCGCCCGGCAGCGTCGCCAATGCCGTCTTTTCGCCGCTGACGCTGGGGAAGGACGACATCAGCGCCGCCGTGTAGGGATGCAGGGGCGCGCCGAACACGTCGTCGGTGTTGCCCAATTCCACCAGGTTGCCGGCGTACATCACTCCCATGCGGTCGGTGACCTCGGCCACCACGCCGATGTCGTGGCTGATGTAGATCATCGCCATCCGCAGTTCCTGCTGAACGTCCTTCAGTTCCCGCAGGATGCGGTCCTGCACGATCACGTCCAGGGCGGTGGTCGGTTCGTCGGCGATGATCACGGCGGGGTCGCAGGACAGAGCCATGGCGATCACCGCCCGCTGGCGCATTCCGCCGCTGAACTCGTGGGGATAACGCTCCATCAGCTGCGGGTCCAGGCCCACCATGCGGAACAGCCGGGCCACCCGCTCCCGGGCGGCGTCAACGGTGGTTTCCACCTCGTGGGCCTCGATGGCCTCGATAACCTGCTGCCCGACCTTGTACACCGGGTCGAGAGAGTTCATCGCCGCCTGGAACACCATGGCGATGCGGCTCCAGCGGCGCCGTCGCATATCCTCTTCCGAGAGCAGCAGCAGGTCCACGCCGTCCAGCAGCACCTGTCCTGCCGTCAGCCGGGCGTTGTCGGGCAGCAGCCGCATCAGGCAGTTGGCAACCGATGTCTTCCCGCAACCCGACTCCCCCACCAACCCCAGAGACTGCCCCCGGGCCAGGTCAAAGCTGACGCCGCGCACCGCCTGAACGGGCCCCTGCCGCGTTTGATAGCGTAGGGAGAGATCAATCACTTTGAGAACCGGAGTATTATTCAACGTCGTTATCCGCCGGGAAGTTGTCAGAAGCAGGATTTATTGGATTTAAGGAGTGCAGACAAATTACCACTGATGCCTGGTTAACGGTACGTTCCACAAAAAGCAGCGGCTTCTTAACTTGTGCGAAAGCTAGACCGGCCGCGCCACACATTGCGTAGCGCCGACAAGCGACATAGAATCTTGTCAAGGTGCCGATGCTGAGCTGAAACCGATGATCCCGCCATTTCAGCCCAACGGCTATCTGCCGCCGGGAATTCACGAAGCCACCTGGCAACAAGCTGCCGAACGCTTGGGAACCAACTCACATCGACGCGGGCTACTACAAGGCTTGCTTCAAGCCCTGTACAGCCTGAAACAATCGGGATGCCCAAAAATCTACCTTGACGGGAGCTTCGCCACCGATAAGGAACGCCCCGGGGACTTCGACGTTGCTTGGGAAACGGCGAATGTGGATCCTCGACTGTTAAACACAACACTGCTGGACTTCAGCAATCGCCGTCAAGCGCAGAAGCAAGCTTTCGGCGGCGAACTTTTCCCCGCTGACTGGGAAGCTGACGAGCACGGTAGAACCTTCCTGGAATTTTTCCAAACCGACCAGCAGGCCATTCCCAAAGGGATAATCGCCATCGACTTGGGGACGCTGCCATGATTGAAAACGAAAAACAATACCGGGTAACTCAAGAGCGAGTGCGGACATTCTCTCAATTAGTGGATCGTATGGAAAGCGGCGAGGCGCACAGTATCCCTGACGAGGACCCGGCTATACGCCAAGCCAAAGTGAACGCTGCGCGAAGCATCCTGCAGGAGCTCCAAGAGGAACTCCAAGATTGGGAATCAAGACCACGTCCCAACGAATCCGACGTCCGACAAACTGCTTAGCGAGGGTACGCCGGCGGCATCACCCGTCCTGCCGCCGCAGCCGGGGGTTCACCACCTCGTCCAGCGCCCGACCCACCAGGTAGAACGCGCTGCACAGGAAGGTGATGGACGCGCCGGCGGGTATGATCAGCCACCAGTACTTGGTGCCGCCCAGCAGGTAGCCGCCGGTGTTGGCGGTGTGGATCATGATGCCCCAGCTCATCCGCAGGTCCAGCAGGCCCAGGAAGGACAGCACCGCCTCGGCGAAGATGGCCCCGGTGACGGTGAACATCATGTAGAGCAGGGACAGGGGCAGTAGGTTGGGGATGATGTGCACGAAGATGATGTGGAAGTGGCCGCCGCCGGCCGCCCGCGCCGCCTCGATGTAGGGCTTGACCCGGATGCTCAACGCCTGGGATTTCAGGATGATGGCGGTGCCTCCAAAACCGCCCAGCACGCCGATGATCAGCGCCAGGTAGAAGAGGTTCAGCTGGAACAGCGCGCTCAGCACGATGAGCAGGGAGATGCCCGGCAGCGCGATGACCAGGTCCGCCAGCCGCATGAACAACACGTCCACCAGCCCGCCGTAGTAGGCCGCGACCGCGCCCACCGTGGTGGCGATGCCCACCGTAACCAGCGCGGCGGTTATCCCCAGCACGAACTCGGAGCGGGTGCTGTATAGCAACTGGCTCAGCACGTCCCGACCCAGCGGGTCGGTGCCCAGCGGATGCCTCCAGTTGGGCGGCGCGGGATGGTCAAAACTGTCGAAAGCGTACCCGGTGACCGGGTCATAAACGTCGGCTTCCCACACCATTGCCATGAGGATCGGGTGGGATACCGCCATGAGGGCGAACAGGACGATGATGGCCAGGGACAGAACCCCGATGCGGCTCTCCAGGAATATGGCCCAGCCGTTCCGGAAAGACCGCAGCGCCAGCCGTGTCCGCGCCAGGGCAATCGGCAACCGGCCCCGGCCGATTTCCATCTCCGGCGGGTCCTCGTGGGTACCGATCCTGTCTTGGACTGTCATTGCGAGCGAAGCGTGGCAATCCCGTCAACGGGGGAGCGGTTTGGCTGGGGCGCAATCACTGGTATCGTATCCGCGGATCCAGGTACGCGTAGAGAACATCTACAATCGCGTGGGCCAGCAGCGAGAACAGGCCGATGAACAGCATGGACCCCATCACCAGGGGCAGGTCATCGGAGCGCACCGCCTCCAGCAGGGTCATGCCGGTGCCGGGCCACGAGAACACGCCCTCAATAATCACGCTGCCGTCGATGGCGAAAATGAGGCTGTACACCAGGCTGGTGACCACCGGCAACAGCGCGTTGCGGGCGGCGTGGCGGTCGCGCACCAGTTTCTCGGGCAGCCCCTTGGCCCGGGCCGCCATCACATAGTCCTCCCGCATGGTCTCCAGCATACTGTTCCGCGTCAGGAACATCGTGCCGGCGAAGGATATGAGGGTGAGGGTGACGATGGGCAGGATCATGTGCCGTAGGATGTCCAGCGCCAGGTAGCCGATGTCGGAGAAGGCCCACGCCACCGGAATTGCCAACGCCGCGACCGCGATAACGAGCGCCACCAGCGGCGCCGGCCCGATGCGTCCGGAGCGTCTGAAGAAGAACGTCGCAAGGAAGGCGAACACAAGGAAGGCGGCGGCGGTGACCAGCATATAGCTGAAAACGTGGTTGGCGCTGACGTCGGCGTGGCGCCAGATCAGCGGATCCAGGAACTTGCCCACCGGCAGCCAGCCTAACTTGAAAGCGAAGATCCAGATCATCATCAGCGCGAAAGCCGGCGTGAACGCGGTGAACAGCGCCGCGCCGGATATGGTGGCCGCGTACTCCAGCACGCTGCCCCGACGCCACGCTATCGCCTTGCCCAGGAAGAACCCGATGTAGAAGGACGTCGCCGTGGCGGTGAGGAACAGCACCGCCGTCCGGGGTATCCGCTCCGCCAGCACCTCAATCACCGGACGGGGGAAGTGTCCGAAGGATACTCCGAAGTTCCCGGTGAAGGTGTTCTTCATGTGGATGAGGTACTGTTCCCAAAGCGGCTTGTCCAGGCCGAAAGACGCCTTGATCTGCGCGCGCACCTCGGCCGGCAGGTCGGGGTTCAGCGAGTAGAACGTGGCGTAGTCCCCCGGCTGGGCCTGCACCAGGAAGAACGCCAGCGTGACAATCAGGAACAGGGTCAGAATCATCTGGCCGGCGCGTTTGACGAGGTATCCGGTCATCGTGGGGTTGGCTTCCTTACCGTTGCATCTTTGAGTAAGCAAAGCGCAAGTTGGTACAATTTACGCGCACGCCGCAGGGGGCATCCGATGGAAGACATTTTGGTTTTGATACTGTTGGTGGTCATGGTGACTTCTGGGATGGTGTTGTTCTTCGGTGGGCTGGCCTGGCTCTTCTACGACGGGTATCGCTCGATGCGTCGGTCGCGGGCATCGGCAGGACAGCAATATTCCTCGAGCGCCGAGGTTGAGGCGTATTGGTCAGTTTGATACAGGTGTGCGCCTGATGTCAGGAAGGGAAACGTCGCAATCCAAGTAGTTTCTCTGTGTAGGGGCGAATAATTATTCGCCCCTACTTTCGCCATTAAGGGCAACTACGCAACCCCATTACCCTGAAACGGAACGCTGCCGTCAGAAAACCGCTACTTGAACTGCACCAGCGTCGTCAAACCGGCGGCGTCCTGCAGCCCGCCCAGCGAGTAGGTGTAGGGATATTCAATCCGATCGCTGCGGTAGGCTTCCACCAGCGGGGTGTCGAACAGCGGCACGTAGGGGAGGTCGTCGGCCAGGAAGGCTTGCATCTCGAAGACCAGTTGCCGCGCCGCCTCCACGTCCGTCTCCGCCAGCAGGCCGTCGGCCAGTTTGTCGAACTCGGGGTTGTTGTAGCCGCCGGCGTTGTGCCCTTCCAGTCCCGAGTGGCGGCTGTGGAAGAACGACTCCAGGTAGTCGGGATACAGGCTCAAACCCCAGCCCAGGATCCACATATCGAATTCCTGCCGGGTGAACACCTTGTCCACGATGAGGTTGAAGCCGGTCAGGTCGGCCCGCAGGGGGATGCCCACCTCGTTCAGCCACCGCTCAATCCAGATGGCGAAGGTGGAGCGCAGCGGGTCGTAGCCGGGGCTGGGCGCCAGCACCGTTATCTCCGGCATTGGCTCGCCGTTGGGCATTCGGAGGCCCTCGCCCTGCTGCTCGACAAACCGGCCGTCCTCACTGACCCGGGGCTCGGTTTCCCAGGTGAACCCGGCGCCCTTGAGCAGCGCCACGGCCTGCGCGATGCGCTCGCCCCGGCTCAGGTCCTTGCCGATCAGGGGCACGTCGGGGTTGTACCACGCCTGGTTGCCCGCCGGCACCGTGGTGTACATGGGGAAGGCCACGCCCTGCAGCACGGTGCTGGTGATGAATTCCTTGTCGATGAGGGTTGCCACCGCCTGGCGGAACTCCTTGCTTTCCATGGGCGCTTTGCGGAAGTTGAAACCCAGGTAGCGCATACCATCGGACGGGTTTTCGATGACGGTCAACCCCTCCTCGCCCTGTAACTGTTCCTGCAACCCTCGTGACAGTCCCAGGGGGTTGAGCATGAAGTCGATGTCTCCCTTCTTCAGGGCCAGTACGGTGGCGTCCTGGCTGCCGTAGATGGAGTAGATGGCGCTGTCGGCGAAGGGGCCAACGGTATATTCCAGCGCCTTGTCGCCGCCCGGTTCACCGTAGGCGGAGAACTCATACGCGCCCGACTTGGACTCGGCGTAGGCGCCGTTGGCGTACTGGGTGACCATGCTGCCCTGGTAATAGTAATCCGGGTTTCGCGCCTTTTCGGCGAACGCGCCCCGTTCCCACCGCTGGAAGCCGTAGCCGCCGGCGGTGGGTTCGTTTTCTGGAACGTGGGCAAACAGGGCCTTCTGCTGCTCGACAATCTCGCCGGCCTGTTTTGCCTCTTCCACCACCGGCTCCCAATAGGCCCGGGATAGGATGGGCATGAAGGCCAAGCCGAACTGCCAGCGGGCCAGTCCGGGCTTCTGCTTGAAGTAAATCTTCAGGCGGTAGGGGTCGATGGCTTCGGCGTGGTCCAAAAACTCCTGGTCCACTATGGAGGGCCAGCTGCCGGGAAGATCCAGGTCGATGACGGTGTGGGCGGTGAACACGAAGTCTTCGGCGGTGACGTCATTGCCGTCGCTCCACTTGACGCCCTCCTTCAGCGGCACCTCGGTGGTCCAGAAGGTTTCGCCGCCGACAGTCTCCTCCTGCAACGCCGTGGGAAAGTCGGCGGCCAGGGAGGGGATCCAGTCGAACCGCTGGGCGGAGTAGCCGTAGAGAGAGGCCGCGCCGCCGCCCAGGACGTACTGGTTCCAGACGGTCCCGTCCGGTCCCAGGTAGGCCCAGTAGTTGGTGGTGGTCAGATCCGCCGAAATGCCCAGTTGGTACACGTACTCCACGTCCTGCCCGGCGGCAGGGCCGGCCGCCGTGGGTTGGGGAGCCGGCGCCAAGGTTGGCTCGCTGGGAGCGCCGACGGTGGCCTGAACCTCCGGTCGGCCAGAATCCGGCCCCGGCGTGGCCGTAACCACTACCTCAACATCCCGCATCACCTCCACGTCCCGCGTCACCTCCACTTCCCGGACTACTTCAACCTCCCTGGTACATCCCAGCAGCGCAATCAGGAGCGCGATGAGTCCGCAGGCAACAATCCATCTGGTTATACGTGACATCAATTCCACCTCCGTCATGTGTACCCGCTTACGTAATTCGTCAGAATCAGGATTTACCAGATTTTTGGATTTTCAGGATTGGAACTATCCAGTGGCGGAGAACGCCCCAATCCTGTAAATCATATAATCCAGCAAATCCTGATTCTGACAATCACACGGCGCCGGCATCCGGCAACTGCGGTTCCCCGTCCACGACCCTGAGCAGGTATCGGTAATCGTAGCCCATTTGCCGGATCCGCTCGCCCCCGTCATCGCGGTCAAACACGGCGACGACCTGCCTGACGGCGCTGCCGGCGCGTTCTACAGTTTCAATGCACCTGATGAGCGAGCCGCCCGTGGCGCAGGTGTCATCCACGATGGCAACCTCCCGTTCCAGGTTGCCCTCAATCCGGTTGAGCAGGCCGTGGCCCTTGGGTTCCGTGCGAACGTAAAATCCGCAGCGCGGTATGGGCGACTGGTGAACGATGGCGGCCACCACCGAGATGGCGGCGGTAACCGGCCCGCCAACGCAGCGCACGTCATCGTCCAGCAGGTTCGCCAGCCCCCGACCGGCCAGGACGGCGCCGTTGGGCGACAGCAGGAAGGCGCGCCCGTCAATGTACCAGTGGGTGGTCTGGCCCTCGGTAAGTTCAAACTCGCCCCGGTGTACGTAGTTGCGGACCAAATCGGCGATGGTTTGCAGTTCATTCATCGTGTTCATGCCCGGTGGCGCTGTCGCAATTCTAAATCCGTCATACCGGCGAAAGAACGTCACCCCGTACTTGATACGGGGCCGGTATCCAGGAATCTTTCCCCCGATGTTCGTATTGACCGATGTGTCGCTTTTCTGGATTCTCGCTTTCGCGGGAATGACGGATTAACTCAGAGGCTTGTAATGAAGTCCAGCGTCTTGCCCGCCAGGGTTTCGGGTATCTCCACCTTCATATTGTGGCCCACCCCGTGGACGACTTCCAGCGTGGCATTGGGCATCTGCTCCGCCATCAACTGCTGGGATTCCATCGGGGTGATGTCGTCCTGGGCCGAGGCCAGTATCAGGGTTGGGACGGCAATGTCCGGCAGCAGGGGCGACAGGTCCTCCGCCAGCAGGCAGGCTTGCAGGGCCATCACCACCGGGGCCGGCGTCTTGGCCCCCTCGTCGGCGTACCACTCGATCACCTCGCGGCGGGCGTTGGGGCCGAAGCGTTTGTCGGAGTCGGCCAGCAGCCAGGCCCGCGTGCCCTCTTCCGCCAGGATGCGCCCCCACGCCGCCGTATCCATGCTGGCGCCCATCCGCGCCAATCGCGGCGTGGACGCCACCAGCGTCAACGAGTGCAGCCGGTCGGGAAAGTCGTGGGCGAAGCGCAAGCTGATGATGCCGCCGGCCGAGGCGCCCACCAGGTGGACTCTGTCGATGTCCAACCCATCCATAACCCGCGCGATGTCGGCGGCCAGTTCGGTCAGCACGAAACGCATCTCCGCCGGCGGCGGGGTGCCGGCGTGTCCGCGCATATCAAAACGCACCACCGGCGCGTATCGGGCCAGCGTGGGCACCCAACCCCGCCAGCGGTTCAGGTTGCCCCCGGCGGCGTGGTGGAGCAGCGCCGGCTCGGAGGGACGCCAGGGGTCGGAGAAGTCGTCCACGTGATAGTGGAAACGGTCGCCATTCAGATCCAGCATCGGCATACTTGCACCGTATTATTCTTAATTGAGCCGTCCAAAGTTGTCATTGCGAGCGCAGCGTGGCAATCTCGTTCTGGTAACGACCGCCGCAGCGCCAACGAGATTGCCACGTCGCTCCGCTCCTCGCAATGACAAATGATGAGAGTCAATACGATCCAGGAATAAACGGCCTCCCCCGGATTTCGGGAGAGGCCGCTGGGTATCCGGTTGGTCGGAACGGGTCTAGTCGTCCGCCGTGACTTCCGCCGTGACGCCCGCTGCGCCGTAGGATTCAGCCTCGTAGGGCTGGCCGGTGGCGGGGTCAACCTCGAAGGGGCCGGGCAGATCCAGTTCCTTGGCCATCTCGCGGACGGCGGGCAGCACTTCCTGGCCCATCAGGCGCAGGCTGCGCATGGCGTCGTCGTGGGTCATCGCGCCGTCGCCGTCCCAGAAGAAGATGCTGCCGGGGCGGATGGTCTCCAGAACGTGGCGGATCTTGGGTATCACGCTGTCCGGCGTGCCGGAGATGATGGTGTAGTCGTTGACCTGCTGCTCGTAGGGGCGGGACAGCACCCCGCCGGGTCCCGCGCTGCCGCCCCGGGCCGCGGTGGCCACCGATGTGGTGGGCAGCACCCGCCGGCGCGAGGTCAGGCCGGGCAGGTGCAGCAGGGCCTGGTTGGTGGTGCCTTCGTTGCCGGCCAGGAAGGGGTTGCTGGGTCCCTGCACGTACTTGCGGCCCGTCTCCTCGGCCAGTTCCTCCGTCTCGTCAACGTGGACCTTCCACAGGTAGCCGATGTTCTGGGGGCCGGACTCGTAGCCCAGTTCGGCGGCGGTGTCGTGGTAGATCTGGAACGCCTGCTTGGTGGGTTCCATCTCGGTGGCGAGCATGATGTATGGGATGCGCTGCTCCGCCGCCCACATCAGGGAGTCGCGGGAGACCACGCCCGGCAGCCAGATGGGCGGGTGCGGCTTCTGGTAGGGGCGAACCCAGGGGTTGACGTGGCGGAAGTGGAAGTGCTTGCCCTCCCAGCGGAAGGGGCCGGGGGTGGTCCACGCCTTGACGATGAGCTCATGGGCTTCCTTGAACCGCTCCCAGTTGTAGTGAGGTTCGATGTTGTGGGCCACGCTCTCGCGTCCGGTGCCGCGCACCCAGCCGGATACCAGCCGGCCGTGGGAGATCATGTCGATCATGGACAACTGCTCCACCAGCCACAACGGGTCGTCCCAGAGCGGGAGGATGTTGCCCAGCAGCACGATCTTGGCGCGGTTGGTGATGCGGGCCAGGATTGACGCCTCCACGTTCATCGCGCCGCCCATGCAGAAGGGCGTGCTGTGGTGCTCGTTGAGCATCAGGCCGTCGAAGCCCATCTCCTCGGCGTAGAGTTTCTCGTCCAGGTAGCGGTTGTAAAGGCTTGCCCCCAGCTCAGCGTCATAGATGTCGTTGCTGACGTTGAGGTCCATGATGGACTTGCCGGTGGCGCCAAAGTACCCGGACTTGGGGTCCTGGTAGGGCCTTTCCGTGAAATATCCGATGAACATGATTGTTTCTCCTTTGGGACCGGGTACGGGCGGTTCCGGCTATGCGCGGATTTTACCATAACGGGGGATGCGTTATCGGGTTGCCAGCGCTTCGGCGTCGCTGATGTACTGGGCGGTTTCTCTGATGCGCCGTTCGGTCTGCGGGTTGCAGCGTTTGTCGTAGAAGCAGGCGCCGCGGAGTTGTCCCAGGCGGCTGAAATAGCGGCCCAGGAGGCTTTGCGCGGCCGGCTCCCGGTCCACGAGAGCATCAAGCTCGTCGGTGGTGCGTGCGGTGGTCACCGGCTCTTCGCCGGTGCGGACCAGGATGAGGGCGTCGGTGGCCCGCTTGGTGGCGAGCCAAGCTTTCTCCGCTGCGTCGCGGATGTCGCCGCCGTCGAGCATTGCGATGGCTTGGGCGTGGACCTCACGGGCGTCGGCAAAAAGCTCGTCCACGCGATCCTGAATTGCAGTGGTGGTCACGTATCATATCCTCCCGATTGGCCGCGTTTGCTGCCTCCACCATAACAGGACAGGAAATACTTATATGGTTGCCAGAGCTTCGGCGTCGCTGACGTAGGCGGCCGTCTCCCTGATGCGGCGCTCGGTTTGGTCATTGCAGTATCCTGAGTAGAAGCACATTCCATGCAGGTGGTGGATCCGACTGTAGTAGCGGCCCTGCAATGGTCTTGTGTCGGGATCCCGGCTCGCCAGAGAGTCCAGGCTGTCGCTGGTGGCTGCGGTGGTCACCGGTTCTTCGCCGGTGCGGACCAGGATGAGGGCGTCGGTGGCCCGCTTGGTGGCGCACCAGGCTTTCTCCGCCGCGTCGCGGATGTCGCCATGGTCAAGGCGCTCGATGGCTTGGTGGTACATCTTGCGGGCGTCGGTAAAAAGATCGTCAACGCGGCCTTGAATTGAAGTAGTGGTCACGTGCGCATCCTCCCAAAGCTTATGACGACAGGAACCCCTTGACCAGGCTCAAGAACTCGTCGGTCTTCTCGATCTCCGGGCGGTGGCCGCAGCCGTCCAGTATCTCCAGTTGAGAGCCGGGGATGGCGTCGTGGTACGCCTGCCCCGCCGAGACGGGAACGATGTTGTCCTGTCGGCCCCAGATGATCTGGGTGGGCACCCGCTTGAGCCGGTGGACCAGGTTGGGCAGGCCCAGGTAGTGCATATAGGGACGCCAGCTGAGGCGGCAGGCTTCCTCCCGCGCCACGGCCCAGGCTTCGGCTAACTCGGCGGAAGGTTCCTCGGGGCAGAGGTCGCGGAACTCGGGGGTGTTCTCAGGATCAAGGACGCTGGTGGCGAGATAGTCCTCGGACACCACCAGGAACATATCGAAGATTTCGCCGGAGGGAGGTCGGATCCCTGCCGGAGCTACCAATACCACCTTGCGGAACTGGTCGGGAGACATGGCGGCCATCTCGGCGGCCAGCCAGCCGCCCAGGGAGAAGCCCATGACGTTGACCGGTCCCAATGCGAGGTCGTCCAGGGCTTCCAGATACCAGCCGGCCAGGTCGCGCATATTCATGATCCAGTCCAGCCGCCCGGTTTCGCTGAAGCCGGGATGGGTGGGGATGTGAACGGTGTAATCCTCGGCCAGGGCGTCGTGGTAGCGGAGTTGGACCTGGTGTCCGAACTCATCGTGGAGCAGCAGCAGAGGGGCGCCGCTGCCGCCCTTGACCAGCCGCAAAGTGGTTCCCGCGACCTCTACGAATTCTTCAGTCCATGCTTGGGTGGCCGTCGCCATCTGCCGTATCCTCCTTGCTTACTGAAAACGGGGCTTACTGAAAAGGGGGAACGGAGCCTGGGTTCCCTCTCTGAAGCCCAATGATAACACGGCGTTGGGCCTGAGATTGGGCCGCCTAACGTCCGCCGGTTTCCCAGGCTGCGATGCACGGGCGCAGGGGCTGCGTCCCCCTGATTCGCCAGACGCCCTCCTCTTCGTAGAGCGTTTCTTTCAGCGTCCGCTCCAGTCGGTCCATTGCCGCGGTTCCCGGGTTGACAAAGATGCGGCCGGCGATGGTTTCGCGCCCTTGGTCGAAGCTGTCGAACCGCAGCGGCGGCTGTTCGTCCAGCTCGGTCACCTGCGGCCGGATGCCCAACTCCTCCAGAACCGGCAGGAACTCCGGCAGGGCCGGCAGCGCGTGGCGTTTTTCGCCGTGGACCTGCTCCCATAGCCCGTAGGTTTGCGATAGCGGCGGCGACTGGAACAGAACGGCCAGCACGAGACGCCGGGCGTAATTGTCCATCTTGCGGACGAATGCTCCGATGTCCTCAATGACATAGACCACGTGGCTGCACAGCACCACGTCGGCAGGTTCAACCGACGCTTCCAGCCAGCCGGACTCGACGATGGCAACGTTGGCGATGCCGTATTCCAGGGCGGTTTCCCGCAGCACGGCGCACATACTGGGCGACGGCTCCACCGCCGTCACCGTTGGGCAGGTCAGCGCCAGGGGCAGGGCCAATCGGCCGCCGCCGGCGCCCACGTCCAGCAGGGTCTCGCCCGGCATCATCCGCGAGCGCAGTTCCTCGACCACCGTATCGTCCGTCCGGTGTGGGTCGGCCTTGAACTGCGCCGCCAGCCGGTTCCAGGTATCGGCGGGCCGCACTCCCCGCCTCCGGTCCGATTGCTCATGCTCCACCCGCACCATTTCGCCCCAGGTTTCAATTGCGCTCATGAAAGCCTCTCCTCGCAGCGGGGATTGTCATCCGCCGGAGGCGGAAGGATTTCCCGGATTTGGCGGATTATCAGGATTGGGGACGTCCGACAGCAGAGAACCGCCCAATTCTGATAAATCCTATCAATCCTGTAAATCCTGCTTCTGACGATACATCAAAGACGATACATCAAAATGGATGCGCGTGTGGCCAAGATTGACATTGCCCGGCCCCATGGGTAGCATTGCTGCAACCGCGCCGGCCATTCCCGGTCGGTCGGCGCAGCCCTTCCGTTGAGCTACCGGCAACCAATAAGGAGGCCACCGTTATGTTCGTGCGGCGCGACCTTACCGACACCGTTTCCACCCGCGAAGGCGATATGCACTTCGTCAAGCAGGGCGCCGGCTACCCGCTGGTCATGCTCCATCCCCTGGGCACGTCCACCTGGGCCTGGAGCAGCGTCATCGACGCTTTCAGCCAGCATTACACCTGCTACGCCTTTGATATGCTGGGACACGGCGAGTCCGACAAGCCTACCCGTCACTTCAATATCCCCGACTACGCCCAGGCCCTGGACGATGCCTGCCAGATTTTGAACATCCACCGCGGGCACTACGTGGGCAACTCCGTGGGCGCGGTGCTGGCTACCGAGATGGCCGCTTCCTTCCCCGACCGGCTGGACAAGCTGGTGCTGGTGGGCGCGCCGGTGTGGGATGCCCGCACAGCCCCGGAGCGGATCGCCGAAGCCGCCGCCGGCTATGACGACGACGGCCTGCCCGTTCCGCGCACCATGGAGCAGGCGAAAGAATCGACCACCTTCGCCGAACCCCGGCAGGAGTGGATTGACGCCAACAACGGGACCCGCGCCCAGGCCGGCGCCTGGGTCAAGAAACTGCACGAATCGCTGGCGTGGTACGATATTATGACCCGCCTGCCCCGCGTCAACGCCCGGGAAACCCTGGTGCTCTACGGAGAGGTTGACCGCCTGCGCGACGGCGAGGAGCTGCTGCACAACAACATCGTACGCGCCCGCAAGCACATCATGCCCGGCGTCGGGCACATTCCCCAGATTGAGGACCCGGAAGGGTTTGTGGATGCGGTGCTGGCTTTCCTGAAGCCAGAGTCCTGACGCTTAAAATTGCCCAAACCCGTCGCGGCGCCTCTTGGTGGTTTTGGGCGGGTGAGACTAGGGTTATGACCGACGGCATTCACAACCCCGGCTGCCGTCGGTCGAATTATCCCGCGTCAACAAACAACAGACCATGTCTTCCATTTTCGTCAGAGCGCGCAACCGCAGCCACCGGCTGCTCCACACCGCCCAACGACCCCTGGACGGCGCTCCGCCTTCCCTGGTCGTAGTCGGCGTTGGCACCGCTGGCGTCAGGCGCTCTCTCCTCTTTTGCCAGCGGATGACCGAGCTGTCGGCGGCGGACCGGATCCAGACCGCCGTGTTCTACGATTGCAATGAAGTGACCGTAGCCCACGTCCAGAAACGGATGCGGAAGTTATTCGGCGCCACCAGGGACGGCGTGGGGATTCAGTTGCTGTTCCCCAATTACATCCCGCTGGCCAACGGGTTCATGCGAGACCCCAAAAAGTTCCTGGAATATGAGGGTCCCCTGGAACGCGATATGGACACCATCGTCAACCAGGTGCTGCTGCACTCGGAACGCTGCGGCCGGGCTCCGGAAATGATAATCGAGTTCATGAGCTTCTCGGGCCACGCCATTCTGGGCGCCCGCTTCTACCAGAAGATGCAAACCGTCTTCCCCGCCGCCGTCATGCTGCCCGTTATGATGCTCCCCAAAGACCACGCTTCCGAAGAGTGGACGCGACGCTATCTGTGGGAACGATACGAAGACCTGCTGGGCGGCGCCAATTGCCTGGTGACCACCCAGTCGGCCGGGAGTTCCGCAGATGCCGACGTCCGGCTGGCCACCGGTCTGGCGGGCTTCGAAGTCGCTGAATTCGGAGAAGGCGACGGCGCCACCAATAGCCAGCTGTGCGTCACCTTCCGCCGGCTGGTGCCGGCTTCCGGCGGCTGGCTGGGAATGGCCACCGTGAAGCGCCGGATGCCGGTGACGCGAAAGTTCAAATGGCTGCGGTTCCCTCCCTGGTGGCGGGAATACGCCGCCCTGGGACCGGACGACGAGCTGTCCCTGTCCCTGGGGAACGCCATCTGGTCCACCCTTGACCCGGCGGCGCAGTTGGCTGAGGGTGTGCATGCCCCTGGCGAAGTTCCCCAGGAGATGGTGGTCTCCCTGCCGGTTCACGCTGATGAGTTGGAGCCCGTGGCCTCCAATGCCGCGGAAGTCCTCGAACGCAGCAACATCTTCGGGCGATTCCCCAATATGGACATTGCGTTCACCACCGCCCGATTCAATGAGGGGCTGACCCAGGAACCCTATCTGCACGCAACGCGCATCTATCCCATCCGGGGCGAACTGCCCCCGGTCTCCGATATCCTGCGTGCCGACGTTCCCCCGGAAGAAAGGACCAGGCTGGCGGCGGTAGAGACCGGGTTCGGCTCGTACTACCATCTGCCCGGCGCTGCAACAGCGCTCCGACCGTCACCGGCGAACGACGGGGATGCGGGTGAGGATGGAGATGGGGATGGCGAGGAAGACGATTGGCGCCAACACGTGCGATATTTCTGACCCGGGTGTGCTGATTCTCGAAATCATCAATTTGGGAACTCAATTGACGTATGTTGGTCGCATCTGGTATATTCCATGTGATTGTGATACCGCCGTGCCAGAAGGACGCGCGGCATATTTAACATAATATACCAAGAATAGATCGTTCACCAAACAAACGTTGTCTAATCTGGAGACTGGGTCACCCTGACTGAAACGGACTACCGCTATAGGAATAGTTCCGCCCAGACTACTAAGGGGGTCGGATACAGCCATGCCACCAAGAAATCAAAATCGCACTTTCCACATACGCCGCAACAACCCACACCGATTGGGCGGCCAGGACGATCTGTCTCGAGACGGCACTCCACCGCCCATTGTTTCGGTAGCGGTGGGAACTGCCGGCTACAAACGGAGCTGGCGGTGGGCAAAGCGTATGGGTGAAGCCGGCGTATTGGATCGAGTGCAGAGCCTGATGATGTATGACTGCAATCAGGGCACTATCGACTCCATTGACGCGGAAACCCGGGCGATGCGCCGGGTCAGCGGTGGTCAGCTGCCGGTCATCGTGCCCGGTTTCCTGCCCAAGGTGGACGGCTTTCTCCGCGACCCCAACGCCTATAAGGACTTCTACGGCCTCATCCACCGGGACATGGAACGCATGGTGGATACCATCGCCCGGCGGTCGGAAGAAGTGGGCTCGCCGCCGCAGCTTATCCTGGAATGGTTGGGATTCGGCGGCCATGCCAAATTGGGCGGCGTCCTGCACGGTATGCTCAAGGATCGCTTCCCCGAGGCCACGTTCCTCCCCATCGTGCTCACCCCCAGCGAAGCGGTACTGAAGGAAAATATGCGCCGGGAAACCTGGGGCGCCTACGAAGAAACCATCGGCACCCGCCTGGTGCGCGACAGCCAGGGTAGAGAGGAAATCCAGCGGCACCCGGCCCTGATCACCGACAACAGCCTGTCGCTCAATTTCGAGCGGCTCGACGACAAGTTGGCCATCGCCCTTGCCTCCATGGAAGCCGGTATGCGTTACCAGGTTGACGCCGGCTCCATGGCCGAAACCGTCAACAGTTTCGGTGACTACTCCAACGGCTGGTTCGGAGTGCGCGTGCTGAACCGCCGGGTGGACATTGCCGACACCCGTCAGGGTTCCCGGTTGTTCGGACCTTTCCGCGGCCGGGAGATTGTGGTGGTCAACGATAACGCCAAGCAGTTGCCCTTCTCCATCAAGTCCGCCATGTGGGATATTGTGGATCCCAAGCGTTCCGACCTGCAACTGGCCAAGCACGGCTTCGTGGAAGGCGATTCCGTGATGCGGATGGTTATCACCCTTCCCGTGGAACCTGCCGGCCTGAAGGATATTGAGTCCGATGTGCAGGACCAGATGGCCCGTGAAGAGTTCAACGTGGCCTACCCCAACCTGATGTGGTCTTTTGCGTCCGCCAATTTCCAGCAGTCGCCGGACGACCGCCATATGCACGTCTCACTGTTCTATCCGCTGCAGACGGTCAACATCCCCAGCATCACCGACATCATGGGCGAGGAGAGCATGGCCATGCAGATGCCGGGAGATCTGACCTACGCCGGCTTCGGCTCCCGCTACTTCATGCCGGCAGTCAACGGACATGACGGCGCATCGCAGTATGGGTACGTGTCCCGCGGTCAGCAAATCCGGCTGGAGCGGGAACGCAGCCGCGCGGCGACCTCGGAGCAGCAGCTCGGCAACACATACGGCAACGGCGCCAGCGGCGACTATCGACGGTAGCAAGTACCCGGGCAGCCGCGAAACGTATAGGGGCGGGTTCAAAACCCGCCCCTATACTACGGCCCATGCTCATCTCCTCTGCCAACCTGCTCCCCGACGACACGGCGGCTTTCGTTCGTCTGGCGGTACTGTGCGCCATATCCGCGGCCGTAGCCATCAGCGTCAATGGATGGTTTCAAGCGTTGCTGGCGACCGTTTTCGGCGACCCGGCTCCCCGGGCCCAGGGCCGGTTGTATGGCAGTCCCCTGCGCCATCTGGACCCGGTGGGAACGATTCTGGCCGTGGTGTCCGGCCTCGGTTGGGGGCGACCACTGCCCGGCCCGCCCGGACGCCAGGGACGGTGGCCCTCGGTGGCGATCTCCGCCGCCGGCCCGTTGGGGAATATCACCGTGGCCTTTCTCCTCGCCGCGCCCTTCAAGGCCGGCCTGCTGACCTGGACCTACCCATCGCCCGACGGCCTGAACCTGGTGATGACCGGCGGCCTGCTCTCCGGCATCTCCGACGTGGTGGGCTTGCTGGTCATCTACAACCTGTTGCAGGCGGCGTTCCACCTGCTGCCCCTGGCTCCGCTGGCCGGATACCGGGTTCTGGCGGCGCTGCTGCCTCCCTCGGCAGCGGAGACGCACCAGTGGTTCCAGCGGTTTGCCCCGGTGCTGCTGATCGTGCTGGTCGCATCGGATTACGTGCTGCGGCCGGGCATCCTGTGGGCCACCATCTTGCCGCTGGCCAACTGGCTGGCCGGTTTGGCCACCGGGTACTGAAACTCAGCGGGAGCGAAATTGTAGGGGCGAATGATTATTCGCCCCTACGTCGTCGGCCCGAACCGTTCCGTTCGTATGGCGGCTTCCGGTATCCCGACCTCAAGCAGGGCGTCGGCGGCGGCCTCCACGAACCCGGTCGGCCCGCAGGCGTAGCACAGGGGCGTCGCGTTCCCGCCACCATTGAGCCGCGCCAGCTCCGTGATGCAGTCGCGCAGCATAGCCGCGTCCAGCCGGCGCGAGTGGCCCGTCCAGCCCGGCGGCTGTCGGCGGGTCAGGGCGTACTGAACTGACACCGTGGGGCAGCGTTCTGCCGCGTCGTCCAGCCACTTTTTATAGATGATGTCCTCAAGAGACCGCGCCGAATACAGCAGCAACGCCGGCAGGTCCGACGCTGCCATTTCCCGGTGAGCCAATATGGACCGGACGGGTACGATGCCCGACCCCCCGGCCAGCAGCAGCAACGGCCCGCCCAGCTCCGGCCCCCAGGTGAACGGCCCGCCGATGGGCCCGCGCGCCTCCAGTTCGTCCCCCGGCTGCACCACCTCGTGGAAGTACGGCGACACCTCGCCGTCGGGAATCAGTTCCACCGTAAGGTCGATGCAGTCGCCACCGGACGGCGGCGAGGCCACCGAGTAGGAACGCTGGGCCTGGTAGCCGTCAGGAGCCGTCAGCCGGACGTCGTAGTGCTGTCCGGCGCGGAAGGGACGCGGCATCGCAAGGCGCAGGGTGAAGGTCCGGGCGCGGTAGGTCTCCACGACCACCCGCTGGACCGTGGCGGTCTGCCAGGGCGTTGGGAAGGTCATATCTTGACATTTCATCGTCATTCCCGCGAAAGCGGGAATCCAGTAATGTAATCTGCAATTACCGTCGAGAAATTTGACACCTGACAGCCTCTGGATTCCGGCTTTCGCCGGAATGACGTGTACGGGCTAATCGCCCCAGTAACGCTGTTCCTTCCACGGGTCGCCGTACATATGGTAGCCGTACTGCTCCCAGAAGCCGGGCCGGTCTTCGGGCATGAAATGAATGCCCCGCAGCCACTTGGCCGACTTCCAGAAGTACAGATGAGGCACCACCAGCCGGGCCGGGCCGCCGTGTTCGGGGGCGATGGGCTTGCCGTCGAACTCAAAGGCCACCATGCCGCGCCCGTCCACCACGTCCCACGTCGGCAGGTTGGTGGTATAGCCGCCGTAGGAAAAGGCCATGATATAGGGCGCCGGGTCGGCGACGCCGGCGGCGGCCAGCAGGTCGTCGATGGTAACGCCCTTCCAGGTGGTATCCAGCTTGCTCCACTTGGTGACGCAGTGAATGTCGGTGTGGATTTCGGTTTCGGGCAGCGCGCGGAACTGCTCCCAGCTCCATTGAGCCAAAGGCTCGCCCGCCACGCCGACCAGGGTGAAGGTCCATTGTTCCAGGGGAACCCGCTGGGTGGGTCCGGCGGTCAATACCGGGAACCCTCGCTCCAAGTACTGGCCGGGTGGTATGGGGCGGGGCGGCGTTTCACGACGACGCCCGAAAAATCCTCTGGTGGTCATGGGCAATAGCTCCTGGGCAAGGGCCGAATCTGTCTCCGAGGGTATAAAAATCGAATCGGCCTGTCAAACGCATCTCGTTTAGATTCGATGTGCCCGTCTGACACTAAAACCGTCATACCGGCGAAAGCCGGTATCCAGGAAATCCTTGCCCAATTCACGTTCGCCGATGCAAAGGCTTTCTGGATTCCCGCTTTCGCGGGAATGACGGATTAATTTTTGGAAAGGCTCTTCAGTCTATCGCCCGCTACCCCGACCCTTTACAATGGCGCGGTGAAGCGAAACGGATGACAGAGCGACAGAATAGAAAGGAGCGTGAATCATGGCGGCGCCGATCAATGACTGGCTGGCTCAAACTATGGAGCCGGCGCTGGAACCGGACCTGCCCATCTGCGACCCCCATCATCACCTGTGGGACGGGCGCGCCGACCGGGTGGAGCCGCGCTATATGCTGGACGAGCTGATGGCCGACACCGGCAGCGGACACAACATCGTGTCCACCGTGTTCGTGGAGGCCCGCTCCATGTACCGGCCCGAGCCGGACAACCCCATGCGCACCGTCGGCGAGGTGGAGTTCGTGCAGGGCATCGCGGCCCAATCGGCCAGCGGGATGTACGGCGACACCCGCGCCGCCCACGGCATCGTCGGCCACGCCAACCTGCACCTTGGCGCCGACGTGCGCCCGGTGCTGGAGGCGTTGCGGGCGGCCAGCCCCAACCGCTTCAGCGGCATCCGCCACGGCGTCAGCTGGGACCCTCATCCTGAAGTGCCCAATCCCGGCGCCTACCCCCAGCCCAACCAGCTGGCCAGCGAGGACTACCGGGCCGGAGCGCGAGTGCTGGCGGAAATGGGGATGTCCCTGGACGTGTCCCTGTTGCACCCGCAGCTGCCCGAGTTGGCCGACTTCGCCCACGCCGTGCCCGACCTGACCATCGTGCTCAACCACGTCGGCGGGCTGATCCGCGTCGGCCCGTATGCCAACAATCCCGACGAGGTGATGGCCAACTGGCGCAGCGGCATCGACGCCGCGGCCGCCGCGCCCAACGTGGTGATGAAGCTGGGCGGCGTCGGTATGCCCCGGCTGGGCTACGATTTCCATACCCGCCAGGTCCCAATCGGTTCCGAAGAGCTGGCGGTGGCCATCGACCCGGTGATGCGCTACTGCATCGAGCAGTTCGGCCCCAGCCGCTGTATGTTCGAGAGCAACTTCCCAGTGGACAAGGAGTCCTTCTCCTACGGCGTCATGTGGAACGCCTTCAAGCGAATGTCGGCAGACTTTTCGCCCTCTGAGCGGACCGATATGTTCCACGGGTGCGCGGCGCGGGCGTACCAGTTGAGGTAAGGTGCGAAAATTGACATCGATGAACAGGATAGACGGGATAGGAGATTAGGCGGGATAGGAGCCGACGGGCGAGTTGGAACTTGCCGACGCTGATATCCTGCTTAGGAGGGAGGATGGTGGATCTGCTCAAAGTAACAATCGTTACGCTGCTTCTGGCGTCGCTTATGTTGGGGGGCAAGGCGGCAAATACCGCCTCGGCCCAGACCGCACTCGCGGCGCCGACTGATTTGGCCGTGAACAACGGGGCAGATCCAGGAGAAGTGAGCCTGACTTGGACTGCCGTGGCGGATGCCAGTTACTATCGTATCGGTTGGGTGGCATACGAAGACTACCAGGTTACTATAGCTGCCGGCCGCGACTGGCTGGAAGCGTTCGCGTTTGTGGACGTAGCCAACCGAGGCCAGAATTCGCATACCGTGACCCGTCTGACTCCCGGCATATTTTATGCTTTCATCGTCGCAAGCAATGACTCGCGGTATGGCGCGCCGCAATGGTCAGACTGGGCCACGCTGACGCTGAATACCGCCCCGTCAACGCCTTCTACCCCCGGTCAGCCCACTCCGGTGGATGGCAGTACAATCCTCGTAATACCGCCGCCAGCGACTATCGACTGTTATGTGGGACTGCAACTGAGTCCCGGTGATGGTTGCAACAACCCGGATCCTGAGCACCCAAACTTCCACTTTGGGGCGTTATACGTGATCAACGGTGGCGACTACCATGGGAGGACAGCTTTCATCGGGCGGATTGGGGATGTTAATATAAGCGACCCCGACAGCCGTCGATTTGCGCGTGGCTTCCGCTCGTCTGCGGATAGGAGCCTTTTTCATTATCTCAGGGCAGAACCTGGCGAAGGTGATGTCTGGATTATAACCGCAGTAAATGAGCGGGTACGCCCCTTGGGCTGAGGCGATGGGCCGGGGCGAATAATTATTCGCCCCGGCGTTGCAGAATGTCATTTGTTCCCATAAAAGGGCGAGTCGGTCTTATCAGGAGGTTGGGTTTGGCAATGGACCCCCAGCGCTTTCCGCCGGAGTTCTTCCAGCGGGAGGACGAAAGCAACGACGCCGAGTTTTACACCATGCCCCGCCTGGTGGTCCACATTGATGACGGGGCCATCGTCGCAGTGGGCCGGCTGTTCCGGCAGCTGATACCGGAAAACGCCGAGGTGCTGGACCTGATGAGCAGCTGGCGCACCCACTGGCCGGAGGAGCACCCCCGCCAGCGCATCGTAGGCTTGGGCATGAACGCAACCGAGATGGCCGATAACCCGCAGCTGAGCGAATACCTGCTGAAGGACATCAACGTTGATCCGTCGCTGCCCTTCGAGGATGAGTCCTTCGACGCGGTGGTGATCACCGTGTCGGTGCAGTACCTGACCCAGCCGGTGGTGGTGTTCTCCGAGGTGTCGCGCATCCTGCGGCCCGGCGGGGTGTTCATCGTCACCTTCTCCAACCGCTGCTTCCCCACCAAGGCGGTGCGGGTCTGGCGCTCCACCAACGACGAGGACCACATCGAGCTGGTGGGGCAGTACATGCTCCACGCCGGCGGTTTCAACGGCGTGCGCGGCGGCCTCTCCAACCCCGACATGGCCCCGCCGGGCGACCCGCTGTTCGCGGTGTACGCCTACAAGGAGGCCGACGGTGGGGATGCCGGGAGCGAGTGATACACTGGAAGGAAGATTTTGTAGTTCAAGGGTATCACCATGAGCGGAGTTTTTGTTTACCTGGACAATTCCAATATTTTTCATGCGGCGCAAGACTTGGCGGAAGAGCGCAACGGTGACATGAACGCCCGCTATCGGGTCAGGATTCACTTTGAAAACTTGTTACGGCTTGCCCTCGCTGACCGCCCATTGGTCAAGGCCCTGGCCGCCGGTTCAATTCCTCCAGCCCTGAGTATGCTCTGGAACCAGCTGCGCCGCACCGGGGTTGAAGTCCATCTATATGACCGTGGAGAACCAACCCGAGGGGAGCAGGAAACTCCTGACCAATGGCTACAGTTGCGAATGCTGGAAGACATGGCGGATTACATAGACAATCCCGGCATTGTTGTGCTGTTGACTGGAGACGGCGCGGGATACAACGAGGGCCGCGGTTTTCACCGGACGTTGGAACGTATGCACCGGCTGAACTGGCGGGTTGAGTTGTTATCGTGGGAACATTCGACCAATCAACGCATGTTGGAGTGGGTGGAAGGCAACGGGGTCTTCGTCCCTTTGGACGATTACTATGATGCCGTCACCTACACGACAACGCCTCGAATCGGGCAAGAGCCCGTGCCGGCACGCGACGAAACGGCATTGGACTTGTCAAACCGGCCCACCACATGACGACGGCGTGAGATTTTGTAGGGGCGAATAATCATTCGCCCCTACGGGTAACGACGGAGCATGTGGTGTGGGGGCGAGGCACGCCTCGCCCCTACATGGATGCCGGTCGGTAGCGGTTGACAATGGGCAGGCGGCGGTCCTTGCCGAAGGCCCGGGGCGTGATTTTGACGCCCGGCGGAGCCTGCCGGCGCTTGTACTCGTTGCGATCCACGAAGGCCATCACCTGCCGCACCCAGTCGGGGTGATGCCCCATGGCGACCATCTCGGCGTAGCCGTAGTCGTCCTCCACGTAGGCCTTGATGATGGGGTCCAGCAGGTCGTAGGGCGGCAGCGTGTCCTGGTCGGTCTGGTTGGGGCGCAGCTCGGCGCTGGGCGGCTTGTCCAGCACGGCCTGGGGGATGAGCGGCCGACGATTTCCCGACGCATCCGGGTGGGTGCGGGCGTTGCGCCAGCGGCACAGTTCGTACACCAGCATCTTGGGCACGTCCTTGAGCACGGCGAACCCGCCCACCATGTCGCCGTACAGGGTGGCGTAGCCCATGGCCATCTCGCTCTTGTTGCCCGTGGTCAGCACCAGCCAGCCGAACTTGTTGGAAATGGTCATCAGCACGTTGCCCCGGATGCGGGCCTGCACGTTTTCTTCAGCGACGTTGGCTTCCGTGCCGGCGAAGTGGCCGGCCAGCATTTCGGTAAAGGCCAGATGCGCCGGCTCAATGGGAATGCGCCACAGGCTGATGCCCAGGTTGTCGGCCAGTTCCTGGGAGTCGGCAACGCTGCCCTCAGAGGAATAGCGGGAAGGCATGGTGACGCCCACCACGTTCTCGGCGCCCAGGGCGTCCACCGCCACGGTGGCGGTGAGGGCGGAGTCGATGCCGCCGGAGAGTCCCACCAGCGTCCGCCCGAAGCCCGACTTGCGGACGTAATCGCGGGTGCCCACCACCAGGGCCTGATAGACTTCTTCGGTTTCATCCAGCGTCCGGCACAGAGACGTGGCGCCGGCCGGTTTGCGGTCGGACAGGCGGTGGTCGGACACCCTGGTGATGCGGGCCGGCCCCACTTCGCTGAGGATCTGCGGGTTCTCCTTGCGGGCGCGGGGGTCCCGCAGACGCTGGCGGAACACCGCCTCCACGTCCAGGTCAGCCACGATGAGTCGATCCTCGAAGGCCGGGCCACGGGCGATAAGCGACCCGTCGGGAGAACAGATGATGCTGGCTCCGTCAAAGACCAGCTCATCCTGCCCGCCCACGGTGTTGAGGTAGGCCACGAACACGCCGTGGTCGGCGGCGCGGGTGGAGATCATGCGCTCCCGCTGGCCGGCCTTGCCGGCGTGGAAGGGCGAGGCGTTGATGTTGACGATGACCTCCGCCCCGGCGTCCCGCTGCACGGCGATGGGGCCGATGGGATACCAGACGTCCTCGCAGATGCCCACACCCACCGGGGTGCCGTTGATGATGTACACCGGGCACTCCTCGCCCTTGCGGAAATAGCGGTCCTCGTCGAACACCCCGTAGTTGGGCAGGTACATCTTGTGGTACCAGTCCAGCACGCGCCCGTCGTTGATGATGGCGGCGGCGTTGGAAATGTCGTTCTGGCCGGCGAGGATACCGGGGGAACCCACGATGGCGGCGATGCCCCGGGTGGAGGCGGCGATGCGCTGCACGGCGGCCACGCTGTCGGCCAGAAAGGACGGCTTGAACAGCAGGTCCTCAGGAGGATAGCCGGTGACGGCCAGCTCGGGAAAGGCCACCAGGTCGGCGTGAGCGGCTCGCGCCTCGTCAATCTGCTCGATGATGCGAGCGGTGTTGCCGGGAATATCGCCGACGGTGGGGTTGAACTGGGCCAGGGCCAGCCGAAGGGTGCGCTGCATTGGGCCATTATAGCGCAGGCCGAAGAATCAGGTGCGGCACTCAACCTAGTGCAAATGATTACGCATTTCGGGCAGACAACAGTTGGCACATCGGCCTAACAGTAAAATATCAGCGCATCGTTGCAGCACTTATGTTCTGTCGCTATCATTCTCAATGACATCGCTTGGCATAACAGACTATTTTTGGTAGACTCTTTACGTTGAAGGTTAGTGGTAGCAAAATCCAGACAAAATATCATTGCTGCCGAGCACACTAATATTCGACAGGAGTTTTTGTGAAAAAGACAAACAACGACAAACCTATCATAGCAATCTGTTACGATTTCGACGGCACGTTAGCTCCGGGTAATATGCAGGAGCATAATTTCATTCCCGAGCTAGATATAGACACACCGGATTTCTGGGAGGAGGTCAATAAGCGAAGCCGTGAAAACGATGCTGATAACCGTTGGTGCTAGTTTGTGTCAGAGGGTGAAGTTAGCGATGGAGCGATGGATGCGTCCGGTTTCGTCAGGTTCCAAGCCATTCCAGTTCACCAATAGGTTGAAGGCGGC
>DAOUJY010000045.1:0-7966 GCA_034421995.1 Dehalococcoidia bacterium
GACCTGCAGGTGGGCTTCAACCTGGGGCTGCCACACTCGGTGGGCAAGCTCAGGCAGCGGGCCGGACGGGTGGGGCGCACCGGCCCTGGTCGGTTCATCATCGTGGCGCCGCGTCACGCCCTCCAGTTCCACGAGGACAGCCTCGAGACCTACTGGAACCAGCCGGTGGAGCCGGCCCGGCTCTACCCATCCAATCCCAACATCAAGAACACCCACGGGCGCTGCCTGGCCAAGGAGACGGACCTGAACGGCTTGGAGCGGTCCATCCCGTCGCCCACCGACGCCTGGCCGGAACAGCTGCCCCAGATGCTCCGGGAGATTGCCCGCGGCGACCACTACGCGCCGGAGTTCCAGACGGGAGACCCCCAGCAGCCCCACCGCAACGACATCAGGGACGCCGCCGATGGGCGCGCCCGCATCGTGCAGCTCATGCCGGGCGGCGACATGGATCTGCTCACCAGCGAGGTTACCCGCCGGGAGGCGGCAAGGGACGCCTATACCCTGGCCACCTACCTCCACGCCAAGCAGTCCTATTCCATTCTGGCCTGGCGTGAGACCGGCGGAGAGACGGTGATCACGGCGCGGCACGCGCCGCCCCGGGAGACTCGCCCCATCATCCGCAGTGGCGCCACGGTCACGCTGCAGCAGCCCCGAATGTCCACCCTGGGACACCTGGAGTACTGCACCCATGCCCAGGCCGTGGCCTGGGAGCGCATCGTCGGCTGTTCCATCCGCGAAACCGGCGACGCCGACTGGCGAGACGTCCACTACGGCGCCGAGGGCATCTCCGAGGTGGTGACCAACCTGCGCACCACGGCCACGGTGATCATCATCTGGGAGGACTGGTTCGATGACACCAATACCCGCAGGGACGTGGCCCGGGCGCTGCGGACGGTGCTGTGCAGCCGGGAGTCGATCCATACGGCCGACATCCGCACCACGCACCAGAACGTCCAGGTGGTGCGGGACGGCCGCAGCAGCGAGGTGCGCCGCACCATCGTCCTCTGGGACAAGGTCGGCGGAGGGCTGGGATTGTCGAAGGCCGTGGCCGACAACCTGGGCCGTTACACCCAGGCGCTCCTGGAGATCGCCCGCTCGTCGGGACCGCGCTCGGAACGTGAGCGGCTGCTGCGAGAGGACACCGCCGCCGCGCTGCACCGGTGGGCGGCCGCGGTGGCTCCCAACACGTTGAGCCCCGAGCAGACGCCCGCCATCACCGAGTACGGCGGCACGACCTTCCGCAGCCAGCTGGAGGCCCGGTGGGCGGCCCACTTCGACCGGCGGGGCATTGCTTGGGAGTACGAGCCGGCGCGGTTCGACGGCTGGACGCCCGACTTCCGGCTGATCCTGGACGGCGTCCCAGTCTACGCCGAGGTCAAGCCGGTGGACGAGTTTCCCATGGACGTGGCCCAGCGGATCGTGAACGCCGGCTGTGGCGGCGACACCCTCATCCTTGGCAACAGCCCACGCCGCGCCTGGCGTTACGGGGACGGGGGATGGAGTCCCAGCCGGGTCTAACGGATGTAGCCAGTCCTAGTCGCGGGCGTCCTACGAGGGACGCGCCGGCGCCCGTAATGGCCAGCCATTTGCCATTTGCGGAGAAGTTCCTACAAGAATAGTTGAGGGTCGACCTCATCTACCCTACGGCGTGCGAATCTATCGCAGTGAGCATCAGTCTCGTCAAACAGGGTCCAATGCCGACCGTATGCCTCGGCGGCCAGCGCCGTCGTGCCGGTCCCTGCAAAGGGATCCAGCACCCGGCCTCGTCCTAATGCAATGCACCACTGCGCCAGTTCCAGAGGGAACTCCGGCGGGACGTCCGTCGAAGGGGATAGAGGGAAGCGCCAGACGGAGCCACGTGACCGGAGGTTGCTGACGTTGATTTCAGGGACCGTCCAAAGTTCGCCGGACAGGACGTGAATGCTCGCATAATCATGCCGAATCGGGCACCTCCGCTTGGCCAAGGTGGGGTCACCAGGCGACCTGCGCACTGACCGCCAGCTCCAGGTCCAGATGATCACCTCGCGCAGTGGCAATCCCTCAAGGATGTCCATCCCCAGGTCGATCACACCATCGTCTGCGAACTGAGGGCGGCGAATGTACATCACGACGCCGAACGCACCGGCGATGCGCAGGCATTCCTCAATGATGCGTCGTTCCCGTCGGACGTGCTCGCCGGGACGGGCGTCCAAGTGCGGCGGCATGGTGAGGATCGTTTCGGCATAGCCCACAGGAACCTCTCCAAGCAGTTTCACAACGTCGCCGGTCTCATACTTGCCGTCAAACCTGCGCCCGGCGTCCGGAGGGATCTGAGGGTTCTCGGGAACGTTCTTGTACGTTTCCCTATTGCGGATCCTTCGGATGGTCACGGGATCGACGCCGTAGTCTCGGGCCAAGGACTTGTTGGGGAGATGGGATCGTCGGATGGCCTGGACCTGGTCATGGTCTAATTTCCTGTCGTTCCGCATAGTGGTCACTCAAACCAATATCAAGGTTGGCGAATCTATTGTCCCATAGGGAGGACAATGATCACAAGATGCAAAACCGGCGGTTTTCAGGCATCCCACGGCTTGGCTTCAGACAACCTTCATCCGGAGCCAGTCGCAGGCTCTGCTCAAGAACATCCGCCGCACCCTGTCGTACAGGACAACTGAGCGCGAAACAGCGGCCGCGCAATGACATGGTGTCCTATAGGGGAGACATAAATCGCCGACAAAAACGGGCGTTCTACCACAATGTCCAGCATCAAGGGGCCAAGATTATGACACTATTAACGGGCACCCAAGGGCCAAGGTGAACAAAATTGTGCCGAACATATATGCGCTTTCGCGATGGGAGTTCGGTTGACCCTCCATCCACCAGGCCGGCACATGGCAATGATTAGCCCCAATCCACCGTAAGAGATGAGAAAACACCCTCGGCTTCGGGGGTAATGGTCTGTGGACAGACCAAACCCGTCCGCCGGACTGCCTAACTGTCTTGCAGGTCTGCGCCAAGCAGACTCCCCACGTCTCCTGCTGCAAATCTCTGCACGCGGGTCTTGCCGTCACTGCCGCGGCCCGACAAAAATCCCCTTCGCCTCTCTGAGGCACTCAGGCTCCGTCCCAACTGTCGGGGTCAAGATCAAAGCCATGCCGGCTCTTCCCTCACCTTTCACACCTCGTCTGACCAGTACCACCGCATCCCATCGGTGGATTCGGGATTGGTGGTTTTGAAAATGGCGCGTGTGAGGGTTGACAGGATCCGCCGTCAAGGTTAACATCGGCCCCGAGTACTGCTATGGCACGGCAAGTGCCCTGCAGTTCAAGTGACATGAAGGCCCCAAACGGGCCACGGGAGATCAGTTGACGCGCTAGGAACCTCCGAGGACATCCAGCATCAGGTCCCTAAAATGCGGGCCGATCCGGGTTTCCCCGGGTCGGCCCGTTTTCGTTTAGCGCTTCAGCCGTTTGCCACAGGAACAGAACATACCAAAGGAGGCGTAACCAACGGAACGACCGATCAGGTGGTCTGTGGACACCAGGGCGAGTACCACCGCCCAACCATCGCCATCGGACTGAAAATCAATCGAGCGCCTGTCGGAGCACCACCACCGGCGACGGCTCGCAAGCACAATTTCCCGGAACGACCAAGGAGGTTCCTATGGATAAAACCACCACCGCAGAACAGTCTAAGAGAGACCACAACCAAAACGACCCGGCCGGCGAGACCGTCCGTGCCGGAGATTCCAGCTCGGCGAAGACTCCGCGCCCGCCTCTTCCGCCGGGCGACGATGGCGGGTCATCACCCCAGTACAGCGACGACGAATTCTGGTCCGATTTCCCAGACGATCCGGCGGCCCGGGCATGGTTCGAAAGCGTATTCTGGCCCGACGTTGTGCACTGTCCATGGTGCGAGTCGTGCCACGTCGACGCACTGGTTCCCGATGCACGCCTACCATTTCGCTGTCGCAAGTGCGAGCGGGATTTCTCGGTCATCTCCGACACCCTGATGGATGGCCTGAAGGTTCCTTTGCTGGAATGGGCTCAGGCGCTGTTCATATTCACCGGCGGCCCAATCCTCTGCTCACACCAGGAGTTGGGTCGTAGGATCGGTTGGGACGAGAAGACCGCCCGGGAGGCAACCTACCGCCTGCTCCAGGCGATGGATGAACCCATCGTGCCCCTCCGCGAACCTGCAGAGCTTGATGCCGCCTGGCTGCGTTATCCCCCGGGTCATGACGGCGAGGTCCAGGTTATCGCCCTGGTCGGTCGCCGCAGTAAGCGCGTCGCCGGGATCAAGCGAATCTTCAGCGAGACGAAAGCGGAGATCGAACCCTTCGTGAATGAGCGCCTGGCTCCGGGAATGACCCTTTTTACCGACTCCCATCTCAGCGTCAGGGACATTCGCGATGTGGACCAGCCGAAGGGGTCATCGGTGAATCACAGAGCGGGCGAGTACACCAGAGGACCGGGCTGCATCAACCTGGACGAAGGACTGTGGCGCAGGATGAAGCGTTTGCTTCAGGTCGAGTTCGACTGGTTCAGCGACGGACACCTCCACCCGTGGCTGGCTGGCATACAGTGGCGAGAGAACCGGCTAAGCCTGTCGCACCAGGAACGGATGGTACAACTGGCCCAGGACCTGAGATCGAAGCGGCCACGTTTTACCCCGGACCCCTTACCCGAGCAGCCCCGCCTGGAGCCGCCAAGCCCGCCCCGTTGCCAGAGTTGCCAAAACTCCGAGTGCCGAGCCGAGCGTGGCGAAACCATCTCGAAAGAGCGGCAGAGCCGGGCGCCAAGGCCTTCCGAAATACGAAGCACCTGGAACGCGGCGTAACCCTGGCACCGTATTGGAACACCGGGCAAGGGAGCCATGCATCGGTCCGAGAAGCCGCATACCCTCGCCCTGGCTTCAGACACAAAAGAGGGCTGCCGAGTACCACCAACGGCAGCCACCAAAACACGTCCCCCAGAACGACCAAGGAGATCAATGTGACTATGGACATTACAGCATCCCAATCAAAAAATCAACCGGGCAGCGCCGGCGGACGCCCTCCTCACGCCGACCCACCCGCCGTCATAGGCCCGATAACCGACCGGCAGTTTCGGGACGAAACACCGGACGAAGCGGCCGCCGAGCGGTGGTTCACCTACGCATTCTGGCAGAAAGACGGTCTCCCCCGATGTCCCAGGTGAGCCTGGAACAAGGAGGCCGCGCGTAGCGCGGCGACCGCTAATCTGCCATACCGGTGCAAGCGCTGTCGACGACAATTCTCGCTGAAGACCAAGACCGTGATGCACGGATCGCCGCTCCCGCTGCGAACGTGGAAGAGAGCCCTGTTCATCTGGACCGGTGGCAACCTGCCCAGCTCATCCGAGGAGTTGGCAAGACGCCTGGGCGTGAACGAGGGGACGGCGCAGGACATAACCTACCGTATCCTGAAGGCCGCCGAGGAAGATATCCCGCCCCTGTGGGAACCTGCCGAAATGGCCCATTTCAAACTGTCCGGCGATCCCAGGTTCAAACACGCTGCCAAGGCTGACGAGGGGCCTTCAGTCTTTGTGATCGCTCTAAAGGGCCGGCGGTCGGGCCGGACCATCATCGAGAGGATCCCCAAAATAGCAGGGAGGCGGGTCCAGGATTTCGCAATCCAGAACCTGGCGCCAGGACAGACGCTGTATCTGAGCGACAACAGCGTTCACCAAGGCATACGCAGCGTGAAACGGCGCATCCTACCGCGGCGGGAGGCCTCCTACCTTCTGCAGGACCTGCGGGAACGCATCTTTACTGCCAACTTCATGGTGCATAACGGGGTGGGGGAAAACCACGTCGGGCAATACCTGACCGGCTACCAGTGGTGGGAGAACCACCACCACCTGACCCACCGGGAACGGATGTGCCTGCTGGCCCGGGGAATGATGTGGAAAGAACCGCCACCGTCGCGGACGCAGCGGAAGCGGGATAAACGGAAAGCTGAGCCGCCGGTTGACGGACCGGCGGAACCCTAAACGACGCAGCTATCCTCAAGTTGGGCCGTCCCAATCGTAAATCCCGTGTACAACGTGGGCTTCCGTCCTTACAACCCAGCGTTCCCCAACCCGTGCGGGGTCCACGTTTACGACGGTATGCTGGGCACCGGCTGAGCCCCAACCGAGGCATCCCACAAAAGGAGCATTGTAGACCTTGTCCGACGGCGCCAACGGAAAGAGAAAGAGATGGAGCGATCCGGCGGAGTACGCGGCGTCCGCAGTGGCGGTCATGGCCGGCGGCATCGGCATCGGAGCTGCCATCGTGGTCGCGGGGCGGGCTGCCGAAGCGGGACAACTGGGAGAGCGAGCCGGCGCCGTGGCCCTGCTCGCGGCGGTAGGATGGGACTGACGGCCCTGGCGGTGGCGCCGATCCGAAAGACGCAGACGCGCTGACGACGGCACGATCCACCGCAACCAGGTTGAGATGCATCGGCTGGGGCCCTGCGGTAAAAGGAATTGCCTGAGAGTACGACCAACCCGGCCCGGCAGATGATCCCGGGATTACCGATCGGAACTGGAGGACGATAAAGCCGGCGGCCGGCGACGAACGGATCCTATCGGTGGAGGTTGCGGGATGGGCGAGGCTGTGTTGCAGTCGGCGGCGCCTCCCCGCAGGGTTCCGGAAGGCCCTGCGAGGTTCTTCTTTGGAGGTCATCTTCGCCATATGGGATTTAGTCAACCCGCGCAAATCCCAAGCTTGGACATACTGAAGCGAAGACATACCCCACGGCACCTTCGCGCATCGTGGCCCGGCGTTTTCGCTCGCTCGCTCCGGCTCTGGCGCCTGCCTCTCGGAACGCGGGGTCGGCGGGTTCTCATGCCGCCGTGTCCGCTCTCCCGGACTTGCCCCGTTCGGAATACGGGGGTCGCTCGCACCGGATGGGCTCACCCGCATACTAGCGACCCCTGCCGTTTTCCCGTCACGCGCACACTGCGCCGTTTTTTCGGAGTTTTGGACCCTGACACCGTCTCTGCCCGTTTTCGGCCCTCTACGCGCGTCTGGCGGGCAATCCGCTTCCCGCCGGCCCGCACTGCGCCGTCTATGCGCCCGGCCTCGACAGCTTCTTCTTGTCGAGCCAATCCCTAAAAGCCTCCTCGCCGATGTCGGATTCGGCGATGTCGAGCGTGACGCTGGCCCACTTCACGTCCCGGCGCAGGTCGTCGGTCAGATGCACGGTCAACTTCGTCTTCCCCTCGACGCCGTCGTTCTTGGCGAAGACTCCCCGCTTGCCGCGCTTGCGCCGCAGCTCAAAGCCGAGCTCGCCCAGTTGCGCCCGCAGCGCGTCCTCGTCAACCTCTTCCTCGTCGGTACTCAGAATCGGCTCCGGCGGCGTGTCGCCCAGCTTGCGGGTGCGCTCCTCGGTGGCGTCGTTCTCCAGCAGGGCGTCCAGCCCCTTCTTCGCGTCAGGCATAGACCACCTCCTGCTCGGCCGGCGTCCAGATCTCCGCATCGTCCGTGGCACTCAGATCGAACCGGTCCACCAGCCAGTCCCAGTAATCCTGGATTTCGTCGGCGGCCGGGCTGCTGGGCGCGAACTCGCAGACGCCGAGGCCGTTCAGTCCCGCGTCCCAGTGGGTCACTCGGCGCACGATCGCCGTGGGCGCCACCTCGATGCCTATGCCGGCCAGCGTGGTCAGCATCGCCTCGCGCCGGCTCCGGATCGGGGGGAGGTTGTTCGGGCACCAGGTACATCGGCCAGCCCTTCACGATGCCCTTGTGAACCAGCTGCGCCGTGATCATGATCTCGTAGGGCGCCTCGGTGATCGGGATCATCAGCGCGTCCATGGCGTCCAGGGCCCGCTCCATGGTGAACGTGTCCGCGCCCAGCAGCGGAGCCAGTCAGAGGAGCAACTGTGGGATGTTGTCAACCATGGATGCTCAGTCGTGGATTCCACCGTTGGCCGCTTCGCGCCATGCTGTTGAGTATCGTGAGTAGCTTCCTCATGCACGCGGT
>DAOUJY010000046.1:0-47800 GCA_034421995.1 Dehalococcoidia bacterium
GATAAAATCGGAGATGTTCATGGGGTTCCTCGCTGCGGAGTGTTCTCAACTCGCAGCATAGGGGAACCTCGTGGCATTTTCAAAATCGTCTCAAACTAGCACCAAAGGTTACATATTCCTCTTGAGTCTATATTGTACAATAATATTTTCTGTTGAGAGTTTAGCACAATCCAACGTGACCATCAACCACATCCGGCGCCCTGCATCTACGCTCCCGCCCGCTCCAGGTTCAGCGCCAGCAATCGCTCCAGTATCTCCCCGTCCGCCAGGTCCGCCGGCCAGCCGTAGGCTTCGGCTACCGCCGCGTCCAGCGTGCGGTGGGCGTTGTCCAGCCAGGTGGGACGCTGGTTGTACAGGTTGGTCAGCGTCCGCCGTCGTCCGCCGGGGCGGACCGCGCTCAATCCCGCCGGATTCAGCCAGCCCTCACGTAGGCGGTTCAGCTCGGCGGCGGCAGCGGCGATGGCCTCCCGCTGGGCGTCGGTGAGATGCGGAAACGGGAAGGTTTCAAAGCACGTCGTCGGCGTGTAGCGAGGCCGCGTTTCCAACTGCGTGCCCATCGCCAAACCCCAAACCTCATGAAAACGAGAGTGAAGGACACCGAAAGTATAATCATCGTCGCCAGCGATAACGATCAAAGCGTGATCGGCCAAAATCTCTTTTGATAACCAAACAAATAAACGATACTTGGCGGTCGTTGGGGTAGCGATATAACGGTCGAGTCCTTGTAGCGCTTGCCTCATACCTGGCCTTGGCTCCATATGCCACCACCAGTTGTTGGCATACAATGGACGTCTGTTGTTAGCTCGCATGGGTCTCACATGGGTATTCACATACTCAAATGGAGCTTCATATAGTGCGGCTTGTTCTATTGGCATATCGCCAAAGTCGATTATCCACATTCCTCTGCGCCGGTCGGTAATGTCCCTGCCATTCACCCAGGGCCGGACTACTTCCGCGTTGCTCTTGTTGTGAGGGTTGGGACTCTGCAACATATCCCTAGCCAGGTTGTCGGGGATGTCAAACGGGCCTCCCTTGGTGTCGGCCATAAACGCGATACCGAGATTTTCTTGCAGCCGCTTCGCTCCCGTAAGGTCAACCCCCACTGTCAGGTTGGCGTTGATTGACGACACTGGTTGACCGTCCAGTTCCCGGTTCGTTTCAGAACCGTCGTCAAAGCCGACGATGGAAATATGTACCGCCGCCCCTTCCAGCACCCAGGGATGGTCGGACCACGCCATGAAAATGTCGCCGGTCTCCTTGATGCGCTGCAACACCCTGCGGTTCGCGCCGCCCCGTATCCCCTGCGTCGCCAGCAGGCCAGCCCGCTTGGCTTGGCCCATCTCAATCATCCGCTGTGCCTTGTCAAACCAGTAGCAGACCAAGTCCGCTTCGGCGGGCACCCGCCCGTCATACCAATCGAACAGGGCATCAACGTATTCATCGCTCAACCCGGCGCGGAGCAGCTTGCCGCCCAAAAAGGGCGGGTTGCCCACGATGAACTCCGCCGCCGGCCACTCCGGTTCCGCCGGCTGCTCCGGGTCGATCAGGTCCAGTATGGCGTCGGTCTGCCGGATGGTGTCCAGCGGCGTCAGTATCGGGCGCTGGGTGTACGCAAACCCGTTGGCCTGGTGCCACTGGATGTAGCCGATCCACAGGGCCGTCCGGGCCAGTTCCGCCGCGTAGTGGTTGATCTCCAGTCCCAGCATCCGGTTGGGCTGCACCGTGGGCGTCAGCCCTGTCCAGCCCTGGGCCGCGGCGAAGTCAATCACCTCCCGCTCCAAATCCAGCAGCGAGCGTAGGGCGATGTACAGGAAGTTGCCGCTGCCGCAGGCCGGATCCAGCACCATTACGGAGGCGAGGCGTTGGCGGAAGGATTCCAGTCGTTCCCGTGGATCGTCAGAAGCAGGATTTTCAAGATTTTCGGATTGCCGGGATTGTGGGCCGTAATCCAGAAAATCCCGTAATCCTGAGAATCCTGATTCTGACGATTCCCTTCCCTCCAGCAACCCCTCAATCTCCGCCCGCGCCGCGTCCCACTCTCGGCGCAGCGGCGTCATCACCACCGGCTCTACCACCAGCTCGATGTCGTCTGCCCCCGTGTAATGCGCTCCCGTCTGCGCTCGCTTGGAGGCGTCCAAGGCCCGCTCGAACAGCGTGCCGAAGATGGACGGTTCAATGTCTCGCCAGTTCTTTTCGCAGGCTTCGCCCAACCGTTGCAGGGCCACCGTGCTCAACTCCACCGTATCAATGGTGTTGAACAGGTCGCCGTTGAAGTGGGCGATTTCATCGGCGCCGGAAAAGCCGCCAGTGGCCATCTGGGCGAACAGGCTGCGGATGGCCCGGTCGAACGTCGCCGGGTCGCGGTAATGCTGGCCCACTATGCGGGTGAACAGGCCATCGGGGAGCAGCCCGGCGTCCTCCGCATAGAGGCAGAACACCAACTGATTCAAGTAGCGGGCCAACCGCTCCGGCCCCGTATCGGAGTACGGGGTGACGTTGTTGGTATGTTGCTCCATGTCCTCCACAATGGACTGGAACAGGGCGGCCGTCTCCCGGGTGACGGCATCCACTGAGCGCAGCCGTTCCCGGAAACGATGGGGCGCGAAGAACGCGTCCCGCACCAGACCCAGCCGCTCCGGGCGTTCCAGCTCGGATACGCCAACGTCGTAGCGGGCGGTTTCCATGCCGGGGAAGTTGGTCTGGATCCGCAGCGTCTGGAAGGACGACACGATGAGCAGGGGCGGCGTTTTCAGATGGACCTGGTAGCGCAGCAGTTGGTCGAAAGCCCCGTCCAGCTGGGTGTCCTGTCCCTTGAACTCCCAGCCGAAATGCTCCTCAAAGTAGGCGTCGGCGAACCCGCCGGGCACGGCCTTCTCAAAGGTGAACGCCTCGGGATCCCCATATGCCGCCGGCGTCGGATGTCCCACCAGCCCGCACAGGTCGTTGAAAAAGGACTGCGCCCCCTGCCGCTCGCCAAACCCGGCATCCCGCCAGCGGGCGACGAACTCCGGTGGCGTTATGGTCGGTCTGCCTTCGGCGGATGGGGTCATGTCAGCGTATCCTTCACCGGAAAGTTATCATTCGCCAACCGGGGCGGCAACCTCGTATAATATTGCCGCCGGCCGCGCCGGTACTACAAACCCGAAACCGACCTGATTGAACATACCCCAAAAGAGGTGTAACCATGGCTGAATACGCGCATCCCGAATCGCTGGTATCCACCGATTGGGTGGCCGAACACGGCGGCGACGCCAACGTGCGCCTGGTGGAGGTTGACGTGGACACCTCCGCCTACGAGCAGGGGCACGTCGCCGGCGCCGTCAGTTTCAACTGGCAGTCCCAGCTGCAGCAGAACGTGGTGCGGGACATCGTTTCCCGTGACGAGATGGAAGCCCTGCTCAGCAGCGCCGGCGTCTCGCCCGATACCACCATCGTCCTCTACGGCGACAACAACAACTGGTTCGCCGCCTGGGCCTTCTGGCAGCTGAAGTACTACGGCCACGCCGACGTGAGGCTGATGAACGGCGGGCGCGTGCTGTGGCTGGCCGAGAACCGACCCACTACCTCCGACGTTCCGTCGTATCCGGCGACCAACTACAGCATCACGACCGAGAACAGCGCCCTGCGCGCCCTGCGCGACTACGTGCTGCAGGCGGTCAACAGCAGCAGCCACGCCCTGGTGGACGTGCGCTCGCCCGACGAGTTTTCCGGCGCGCTGAACGCTCCGCCCAACCTGCCCCAGGAAGGTTCCCAGCGCAACGGCCACATCCCCGGCGCGGCCAACATCCCCTGGGGCCAGGCCGTCAACGAGGACGGCACCTTCAAGTCCGCCGACGAGCTGAGCGAGCTGTACGGCGGCCGGGGAGTGGACGGCTCCCGGGAGACCATCGCCTACTGCCGCATCGGCGAGCGTTCCTCCCACACCTGGTTCGTACTCAGCCAGCTGCTGGGCTACGACAACGTGCGCAACTATGACGGCTCCTGGACCGAGTGGGGCAGCATCGTCGGCGCGCCTATTCAGCGGGACGTATAGCGTCAGTGGGCAATTTGGAAGCCACACCGTCGTTCCTGCGAAAGCAGGAACCCAGAAATCACCGTCAACAGAACGTTGGCCTTATTTTGTACCCGCTGGATTCCGGCTTTCGCCGGAATGACGGGATTTGATGATACGCCCAAAATGTCGGTCATTGTTGTAGGGGCGAATAATTATTCGCCCCTACGGGTTATTTGAGGCTGATGTACTCCTGGCAGGCGCGGGCGGCGTCGTAGATTTCGCTGAGGTTGGCCGTCTCGCGGGTGGTGTGGAAGTCGCGGACGCCGATGCCCACGGGCAGGGCGGCGATACCGTGCTCGAAGAACACGTTGGCGTCGGAGCCGCCGCCGGTAGTCTCCATGGCGGGCGTGAGTCCGATAGTCCCCACCGCGCGGGATATGTCGGCCAGGGCCGGGTGATCGTCGGCCACGCTGTAGGCCCGGTACTGGCTCCAGATGTTGAGATCCAGTTGCGCCTTGGGATACATGGCGGCAACCTGGTCAAAGGCGCGGCGGAACTCGGCGGTGTAGTTGTCCAGCTTGGCCTGGTCCCGGGAGCGCAGTTCGCCGTCCAGGTAGGCCCGCTCGGGGATGATGTTGCGTTTGAGGCCGCCCTCCAGCACGCCGATGTTGCTGGTGGTCTCGTGGTCGATGCGTCCCAGCGGCAGGCGGGTCAGGATGTTGGCGGCGACCAGCAGGGCGGACACGCCGTTTTCCGGCTCCAGGCCGGCATGGGCGGCGACGCCGGTGATGTGGCACTGCACGATGTTCTGGGCCGGCGCGCCCACGCAGATGCGGCTGACGGCGCCCTCGCCGTCGAAGACCATGCCGCTCCTGGCCTCCACCAGAGAGAAGTCCAGGTTGCGCGCGCCGTTGAGACCGCCCTCCTCGGCGCGGGAGAACACCACCTGCACCGGACGGATGGGGTTGCCGTCCTCCATGGCCGACGTGAGTCCTTCCAGCACGATGGCGATGCCGGCCTTGCAGTCGCCGCCGAGGATGGTGCTGCCGTCGGAGCGCAGGGTCTCGCCGTCAGCGTCCAGCATGGGCTTGATGCCCCGGCCCGGCTCCACAGTGTCCATGTGGGCGGAGAGCATCACCGGCGTCCGGCTGGCGCTGCCGTCGGAGCCGGCGAAGGTGGCGACCAGGTTGCCGTAGGCGTCGTGCCGCACGACACCGCCCAGGTTGGCGAGGAGATTGGAGAGGTGGGCGTCAATGGCATCCTCCTCCCCGGTGGGGCTGTCGATCTTGATGAGGTCGATGAGGGTTTGGGTAAGGCGCTGTCGGTCGGGCATGGTGGGGACTCCTGGGGAATGGACGTGTGATAGGATTATATCGATCATTGGCCAGAAACCAACTGTAGGTAAGGTGGCTCCAATGCCCATCCATTCGCTAGAACTGACCAACGTAGGCCCATTCCGACGCCGCCCGGACGGTAGCGGCTCCGACGGTATCAAGCTGGAGTTTGATGCCAACGTGAACCTGCTCATCGGGCCGAACAACGTGGGGAAGTCCACGATTTTGTGGTTTTTGGCCGGTTTAGGCGTTGGCCGGTTTTTCGGATTGGGCGCGTTGATGCACCCTTCAGCCGACTCGGACTGTGCATACGTGATTGAGTACACTGATCTTGGTAGGCAGCGCCACAAAGTGAAAGGCCGATCTTTGCTGGAGGATTTCGGAGCTAACGGAGCAGTTGGCCGGCGTCTCAACATCGGATACGTTGGGTACGATGATGGCACCGTTCCCGATCGGGACATTAGAACCCCCGCTCCGTCTGCCGATGCTGATAAGCCTGTATTAGACCAAGAGGATATCCTTATGGATATGCTGGCGGAGGCTGAATTTCAACGCGACCGGTACGCGGATGTCCTATCGGCACTACAGAATAGCCGACACGAATGCGACAATGCTGTAGCTGCTAGCATAAGCACAGTTGCCGCTGAGATTTTTTCAGACTTCCCCGTCACGGTAGCAAACGCGACGGGATCCGGAAACATAATTGCCGGAGAGCATAGCCATATGTCCACAACTATGGACGGGAATATTGCATTCGGCCGATTGAGCCACGGCACGCGTTCGGTTTTTGCGTCAGTATTTCACCTCGCCATCGGCATGGCGCGGCATTACCAAGAGAATACCGATTGGAAAAAAATGCCCGGCATATTCATCATTGATGAAATCGACGCCCACTTGCATCCCTCCTGGCAGCGCCGCATCATCCCGACGCTGCGAGGGTATTTCCCCAACGTGCAGATTTTCGCCAGCACCCACTCGCCGATGATGGTGGCTGGGCTGAAGGCCGGGCAGGTTCACCTGCTCAAGCGGGACGAAACGACCGGAGCGGTGGAGTGGTCGCGGAACGAGCGGGACATCATCGGGTGGACGGCGGACGAGATTTACCGGACGTTTATGGGGATTGACGACCCGACGGACGAGCGAACGGCGCAGCACGCCGAGGAGTTACGGGAGTTGCGGGCAATGGGTTCCCTGTCAGTGGCCAAGGAAGAACGGTTGCGAGAGTTGGAAAAACTGGTCAATGAAGATTTGGCCGCAGGAGGATGGCAAAAAGCGCAGGATGAGCGGTTCGACGAAATCCTGAGAAGGGTACTGAGCTCTAGTTTGTCAGAATCTACGCAGGATGAGGAATAGCCGCCATGCGTTGGGTCAATCGTGGGCCGAAACCGGCCGGCGTTGATTGGTACCGACGTCAGTTCACCCAAGGATGGGTTGACTACTCTCAAAATCCGGATCTCGGACAGCCTAACGATTCCTACTGGCGGAGGTTCGCGCCGGAACTGCGCGGGCGATTCGACGGCAAGTGCGGGTACTGCGAGCGTCGGTGCGCGGAGAGGTCTGAAGTCGGCAGCCGCGCACCGACGGTTGATCATTTCAGGCCAAAAAGCCGGTTTCCCAGACTGACTTACGAGTGGTCCAACTGGATTTTCTGCTGTAGCAGATGCAATGGCAGGAAGGCGGACAAATGGCCGGCGACGGGTCTAGTTGACCCTTGCGCCATCGCTATACTGGAACGTCCGGAGCGATATTTCGACTATAATCACCGTACTGGGGAAATAATGCCAAGGGCTGGACTGGTGCAAGATGACCGAGACAAGGCCTTCCAAACCGTCGCCGATTTGGGATTGAACGTCTCAGAGATGCGGAGAAACCGTCGCCGTTGGATTGACCGCTTGATCACCCTGCTCACGACAACGCCGCATTCGGAATTAGTATTGGTCGTTTCCGGTTACACTAACGTGGCAGAAGAATACTGCGGAATTACCAGGATGTTCCTCGCCCAATATCAGCGCCCCGACCGTTGACACCACCGCCCCGCCCGCCCATAATCCCAATCGTTATGCGTTTCGATGTTCATCTCTTCGCCCTGTACCGGGAGCGGGCCGGCGCCTCGGTGGTATCCGTCAATGTCTCCGACGGGGCCACCGTCGGCGACCTTACCGACGCCGTGCGGGCCGATTACCCCCGGCTGGCGCCGCCGGAAGTGCGCATCGTGGTGGCGGTGAACGCCGAGTACGCCGATGATGACCTACTCTTGCAGCCCGGCGACGAGGTCTGCCTGATCCCCCCGGTTAGCGGAGGTTCCTGACGATGATTATTCTTACCGATGAACCCCTGGACCCGGTGGCGGTCACCGACTCTGTCCGTGCGGACGGCAACGGCGCGGTGGTTACGTTCCTGGGCACCACCCGGAATAATTTCGGCGGCAAGACCGTCACCCGGCTGGAATACGAAGCCTACGACGTGATGGCCCTCAAGAAGCTGCACGAGGTCCGCGACAGCCTGCGCGCCGACTACGGGATCGAAGACATCGCCATTGCCCACCGCACGGGCCGGGTGGACGTCGGACACATCAGCCTGGTCGTGGCCGTGGCGTCACCGCACCGGGTGGCGGCCTTTGAGGCGTGCCACGAGGCGGTGAACCGCATCAAGACCATCGTGCCCATCTGGAAGAAGGAATGGTTCGCCGACGGCTCGCGGTGGGTGGCCTGCGAGGATCACGAGTTCACCGACGAGGCGGAGCATGACCACGCCCACGCTGAACGTCACGCGGTAGCGGCGGGGGATTAGAGCATATTCACAGACGCCGTCGTTCCCGCGAAAGCGGGAATCCAGCGAGCGCAAAACCCCGACCAACGTTTCTATTGCATAGGCTTTTCTGGATTCCGGCTTTCGCCGGAATGACGGTTGGGGTGGATTAACCGTAGGGGCAACCCTCGTGGTTGCCCGTTCTTCAGCGCAGGCCGTCTATCAGATGCACCAGCATCTTGCCTGACGCCAGGTCGATTTCCTGCACCACCTGCTCAATTGCTGGCAGCAGTATCTCGGCGCCGGTCTCCGACGCCGCCACGTACACGTCGTTGCTGCCGGTTTCCAGCACCTCCTGAACCCTGCCCAGGTTTTCGCCCTGGTCGGTGATGACGGTCAGGCCCACCAACTGGTAGTGGTAATACTCGCCCGGCGGCAGTTCGGGCGCCGAGTCAACGGGCGCGAGGATCCATTCGTCGGCCAGCCGTCGCGCCGCGTTGGGGTCGTTCAGCCCTTCCAGCCGGAGCAGGGCGTCCCCGTCGGGAAGGTCGTGACAGGAAACGACAGTGCGGATTTGGCCGGCGATGGTGAGTTCACTGCCGGGCTGGAACCGGGTCGGGTTGTCCGAATGGGAGCGGATCCTGATGGCGCCGTCCAAGCCGTGGCTGCGAATTACGCGGCCCACTACGACGGCGTCGTCCGGCACCTCCGGGGCAACAGTGGGGGCACTCCGGCTGCGCGACGGAGCCGGCCTGAAGTAGCGCCTGGAGCGACGGCGGCTAGACAATCTCCAGCACAGCCCGGGTGCCGTCCTTGACGGCAGCCACCCGGAGCAGGACGCGCATCGCCTGGGCCACTCGCCCCTGTCGCCCGATTACTTTGCCTTTGTCTTCGGGGGCGACTTCAAGGCGTATTACTATCTGGTCGCCTTCGTCGGTCTCCGTGACCCGGACCGCTTCCGGGTTGGAGGTCAGCGACTGAGCGATGAACTCAATCAGCTCTTTCATCCGCGTGGACCTTGCTGAAGATGTCGTTGCGGTCGAAAATCCGGCGCACCGGGTCTGAGGGTTGAGCGCCTTTGCGCAGCCAGTCCACGGCCCGCGCTTCGTCGAGGGTTACGGCCGGCGGGTCCGCCATGGGGTCGTAGTGGCCGATGCCGTCAATGTAAGCGCCATCCCGGGGGTTGCGCTTTTCGGTGACGACGATTCGATAGTAGGGGCGGCCTTTTTTACCTACGCGCCGCAGGCGAATCCGTAGCATTTGATCTCCATGTCGCTGGTGAAGGGAATGAAGGATTACGATTTAGGTTATGGTTTTCTGCCCGGTTTGTCAAACTATAATCGTATTCCCGGAAATCCCGAAACTCTGCTGAACGCGCTTGCCGTCCGGCTTTTCTACATTCCGGCCCCGTATCAAGTGCGGGGTGATGTTCTTTCGCCGGAATGACGGGTGCGCTCAGGATGACAGGGGAACAGGGGATTAAAAGGGTATCGGGCCCAGACTGGACCTTTGGCTTGTCGCCCGATAACTCCCAGAACCTCTGGGGCGACGGTAGACACTGGTCTGGGCCCGACTGACGGGCTAAATGCCGATTTTTGGAAAGCGATGACGCTAAGAGGCGTTCACCCCGTCGTGTCCAGACTGGTGCCTACCATCGCCCCAGCATGTTAAACTATGTTCCATTAGCAATCACCTCCTTTCTCAAAATTTCGCGCAAGCGCTTGAGCACAATTTACAACCAGTGACGCCTCTTGTCAACCCATTATCCAACCGATTCTCTTGCATCGTTCCCACCCGAAAACCCCCTGCGCGTGGTTTTCATGGGCACGCCGCAGTTCGCGGCGCCGGCGCTGGACGCATTGCATTCAATTCCGGTGGCTACCGTTGTCGCCGCTTACACGCCACCCGACCGCCGGCAGGGACGCGGCCAAACCTTCGCCCCTTCACCCGTCAAGCAGCGAGCGCAACAGTTGGGCATTCCGGTGGAGCAGCCGGCGACCCTGCGCGACCCCGTTGCAGTGGAACGGCTATCCGCTTACGCGCCCGACCTGGTGGTGGTTGCTGCCTACGGTCGGCTGCTGCCAACCGAAGTCCTGGATTTGCCCCGGTTCGGCTGTCTGAACCTGCATCCCTCGCTGCTGCCCCGGCACCGGGGGCCGTCGCCGGTGGCCGGCGCGATCCTGGCCGGCGACGACGCCACCGGGGTCACGGTGATGCTGCTGGATGAGGGGATGGACACCGGTCCGATTGTTGCCCAGCGCCTCCGCTCCATCGGGCCGGAGGACGATTCGGAAACGCTGACCGCCGCACTGTTCCGGGATGGCGCGGCCCTGCTGAACGAGATAATTCCGGATTGGATTGCGGGCGCGGTGGCGGCGGTTCCGCAAGACGACGAGCAGGCGACCTACACCTCGAAGCTGGAACGCGCGGACGGGATAGCCGATTGGACGCGGCCGGCGGAGTTCCTGTGCCGTCAGCAACGGGCGTATGCGCCGTGGCCGGGGCTGCATACCAAGTGGGACGGCAAGGAAGTCAAGTTGCTGGACGTTGCGCCGCTAGCGGAGGGATACGCCGAGCCCGGAATGGTAACTACCACCGATGACGAGCCGATTGCCGTCGGTTCCGGGCGCGGCCGGCTGGCCGTCCGTCGTTTGCAACTGGAGGGCCGGCGGGCGGCCGACGCGGCCGACTTTGTGCGTGGATATCCGCATTTCATCGGGGCACGGCTGGGGTAGCCTGGATCGTTCAGTTTTGTCATTGCGAGCGTAGCGTGGCAATCTCGTTGGGGCAAGGGCCGCTGTTGCCGGAACGAGATTGCCGCGCCGCTGCGCTCCTCGCAATGACAAGGGATTTGGGGGCAGCGTTCTCGCGGTAGTGTAGAATGCCCGGCAAACCCGCCGGCCTGCGCCGGCGGATTGCTACGGAGGGAGTTATGGCTTTTGCAGGAGTACCCACCGAGACCGAAGTGCTGGCGTGGTATCGGGATGAAAACAACTGGGGTCGCTGGGGACAACAGGATCAGCTGGGCGCGCTGAACCTGATCACCACCGCCAAGCGGACGCAAGCCGCCGCCCTGGTACAGACCGGCGAGACGGTGAGCTGCGCCCGCCCCATCACCACCGAAATGGCCCCCGACATCACCAACCAGGTGCAGCGGTTCATGGTGGACAGCGGCGAAGGCCGGGACACCGACCCGCTGGAGCGGCGCAATTCCCGCCGGGGCGCGGCCGAGTTCATCGGCATGGTCTTCCACGGACAGACCATCACCCATATCGACGCCCTGTCCCACTATTCCTACGACGGGCTGATGTACAACGGCGTGCCGGCCGCCGTGGTCACCTCACGGGAAGGGGCACAGAGCCACGCCATCGACCTCACGGCCCAGGGACTGGTGAGCCGGGGCGTGCTGCTGGACGTGGCCCGCGTCCGCGGCGTGGACTGGCTGGCCCCCGACGCGCCGGTGATGCCGGAAGACCTGGACGCCGCCGAGCGGGACCAGGGCGTCACCGTGGCAGAAGGGGACATCCTCCTGGTGCGGACGGGCAACTATCGTCGCCGCATGGTGGAAGGGCCGGTGCCGGGCACCGAACCCAGCGTCGCCTGCCACGTGGCCTGCGCGCCCTGGTTCAAGGAACGGGGCATCGCCATGCTGGGCACCGATACCTCCAACGACATTCGACCCAACCAATACGAAAACATCGTCTCGCCCTTGCACATTGCCTGCCTGGTCTATCTGGGGGTGTGGCTGATCGACAACGCCAACCTGGAGGACGTGGCCGAGGTCGCCGCCCGGCACGGACGCTGGGAGTTCATGCTGTCCATCGGCGCGCTGCGGCTGCGCAACGTGACGGGCAGCCCGGTGAACCCCATCGCGATTTTCTGACTACACCCCCTGGAACCACGCCGGCCGCTTCTGCGAGAACGCGCGTATCCCCTCCTGGAAGTCCCGGGTCAGGCCGATGTTGGCGATGGCGTCGGTTTCGGCGTCCAGTTGCGTCGCCAGGTCGGAGTCCCAGCTGCCGTCGAAAAGGGCTTTGACCCGTCCGTAAGCGCGGGTGGGTCCTTGGGAGAGGCGGTCCGCGGTCTCCATGGCGTGGCGCTCAAAATGGGACGCCTCAAACACCTGGCTCACCAGGCCCAACTCCAGAGCGTATTGTGCCCCGATGGGCTGGCGGGCCAAGTAGATCTCCATAGCCCGGCCCTGCCCTACGATGCGGGGCAGCATATAGGTTGAGCCGCCGTCGGCGGTGCAGCCGATGTTGGCGTAGGCCAGCAGGAACCGGGCATCGGATGAAGCCACCCGCAGGTCGCAGGCCAGGGCCAGGCTGAAGCCCGCGCCGGCCGCCACGCCGTTGATCGCGGCCACCACCGGCTTATCCAGCCGGCGGATGCCCATTACCACCTGTCGGTGGAGATCATCTGCCAGTTCCCGCAGGTGGTCGGAAAGACCCTCCGGGCCGCCGGATTCGAGTTGCGCGGTGAAATCCCGCACGTCGGCGCCGGAACAGAAAGCTCCGTCCGTGCCGGTGAGCAAGACCGCGCGGATGTCTCCGCCGCGACAGGACGCGATGGCCTGCCCCAACTCGGCCACCATCTCCGGCGACAAAGCGTTGCGCGCCTCCGGGCGGTTCAGACGAATGACGGCCAGAGTTCCCTTGCGTTCCAGTTGGATGCGATTTTCAGCGGTCGTCATCGGGGCCTCCGTACATCCAGTTGTGGCCGTTGGCACCATTTCGCCGGCTCCGCTCATCGGCCACGCCCGCGTCATAACCGCGCCGGAAGCCTTCCTCCCGAGCCTTGTTTATCTCCTCACGCGCTTTCGCCAACTCCTTCTGCCGTTTCTGCCAGATTGCCTGTCGCGCGTAATCAATGCCAAACAGCATCGCGTAACCTCCCGTCTCAAACAACGGCCAGAACAGCGCCGACAATGGCGTGAGGTCTGCTGCCGTTATCAGAGTTTCCAAACCGCGCCATTTCCATTCGCCCACAATCAGCATTACTGCGGCGTTGACCAACAGGATAACCGTGGCCGCTACCGCGATTTTTACCGGTATGCTAATGGATTTCCGCGGTTCCATTATACCGGGTCAGCGGGTTACTGCCCCTTCGGACGCGGAGGACACCAGCTTGGCGTACTTGGCCAGCACGCCAGTGGTGTAGATGACCGGCTGTTCATCCACGATAGTTGCCTCGTTAGAACCTAGAGTGCAGAGCTACCTTCCGCCAAAGCGCTCAGGTCTGGCCAACCGTAGGCGACTTCTGGCAGCTGGGCGCCGGTGATTCGGGTTTGTCGCTCGCCGCAAAGGCGGCCGCCCAACGCCTCGTAGAAACGCCGGGCCGGATGGTTTTCCCGCAACACCCAAAGGATCATTGAACTCAAACCCTCGCCAACGAGCCAACGAACCGTCGCCGCCGTCAACCGCAGCCCGATTCCCCGACGTTGGTACTCGGGCAACAGGTATATTGCATAGAGCTCGCCGGCATAATCAAAGGTGACGTCGCGGTTCGGGCCTCCCACCGCCCATCCAACAACCAACCCTTTCGTCTCTGCGACGAAAGAGACCAAGTTGTCGGGAACCTCTTCCATGTTCCTGCGCTGGCGTTCGGACCACTCGTTCACGTCAATCGCGTCCAGGAATTCATCTGGCACTATCCCACGGTAGGCGCTACGCCAACTTTCGGCGCGAACCCGGGCAATGCCGGCGGCATCTTCTATCTCTGCGTTACGAATGACGACCATTTCAAGCTCTCCCGCCGGTATGCTGACGGCGTGAGGGGGACCAGTGATGTGGCACCTGGGTCCTACAGTCTCACCGCGTCACCGCTCCCTCCGAAGCCGACGACACCAGCTTGGCGTACTTGGCCAGCACGCCGGTGGTGTATTTCGGCTCCATGGGAACCCAGGCGGCGCGCCGGTCAGTCATCTCCTCCTCGGTGATGCGGGCATCCAGACGGCGGTTGGGGATGTCCAGGGTGATGATGTCGCCCTCGCGGAGCATACCGATGGGGCCGCCGTCCATGGCCTCCGGCGCCACGTGTCCAACCATCGGGCCGTGAGACGCGCCGGAGAACCGGCCATCGGTGATCAAGGCTACCGTGTCTCCCAGCCCCTGCCCGATGAGGGCGCTGGTCACGGCCAGCATCTCGCGCATCCCGGGCCCACCCTTCGGGCCTTCGTAGCGGATCACCACTATATCGCCATCCTTGATATCGCCCCGCTGGATGGACTGGAAGGCTGGCTCCTCCTGATCGAACACCCGAGCCGGGCCTTCGTACACCTTCTCCTGGTGGCCGGCCACCTTGATGACGGCGCCGTCGGGGGCCAGGTTGCCGCGGAGGATGGCCAGGCCGCCCGTGGGACTGCGCGGCGCGTCCATGGTATAGACGACGGGTTGGTCGTCCACGGTGTCCGTTTCGTTGAGGTTTTCCGCCAGCGTCTTGCCGTTCACCGACATGGCGTCGCCGTGCAGCAGGCCGGCGTCCAGCAGGCGCTTGCCGATGAGGGCCACGCCGCCGTAACGGCTCAGGTCGGCCATTACGTAGCGGCCGCCGGGTTTCATGTCGGTGATGTAGGGCGTGCGGCGGCTGATGCGGTCGAAGTCCTCCAGCGTCAGGTCAACCTCGGCCTCGCGGGCAATGGCCATCAGGTGCAGCACGGCGTTGGTGGAGCCGCCCATGGCCGCCACCAGGGTGATAGCATTCTCAAAAGCTTGCCGCGTCAGGATGTCCCGGGGCCGGATACCCTCGTCCAGCATCCGCATCACGGCCTCGCCAGCCCGACGAGCTTCGTCGGCCTTGCGGGGATCCACCGCCGTCAGTGACGAGTCGCCGGGCAGGGACAGGCCCATGATTTCGATGGCCGTGGACATGGTGTTGGCGGTGAACAGGCCGCCGCACGAACCCTCGCCGGGGCAGGCGGCGCACTCCAGTTCGGTCAGTTCTTCGCCGGTGATGCGTCCGGCGGCCCAGGCCCCAACCGCCTCAAACACATCCTGAATGTTCACGTCGTTGCCGCGGTACTGACCCGGCAGGATGCTGCCGCCATAGATGAACACGCTGGGGATGTTCAATCGAGCGATGGCCATCATGCAGCCCGGCATATTCTTGTCGCAGCCCCCCACGGTAACCAGGCCGTCCATCCGCTGCCCGAAGACCACCGTTTCAATGGAATCAGCGATGACTTCCCGGCTCACCAGCGACGCTTTCATGCCCTCGGTGCCCATGGAGATGCCGTCGCTGACGGTGATGGTGCCGAACTGAAAAGGCGTGCCGTTGCTCTGGCGGATACCCTCCTTGGCGGCGGCAGCCCAGCGGTCCAGGTGGACGTTGCAGGGCGTAACGTCGCTGGCCAGGTTGGCCACGGCGACGAAGGGCTTGGCCAGGTCGTCGTCAGTCAGGCCCATGGCCCGAAGGTAAGAACGGGCTGGCGCCCGTTCCGGCCCCTCGGTGATGTCGCTGCTGCGGTGCTTCAACAGGGCCTTCGGGCTGCGTGTGGTAGTAGTCAAAGCGGCCTCCTCAATGGGCATCGTGCCCGATGTACGCGGATGTATTCGCACGAATTCGTCGTTTGATTATAGATTGGGCCTGGGGGAGCGGCAAGCAAGGGTGGCCCAGGTCGAAAGTCAGCCACCACACCACCTTATGCTAGAATTGCGGCACAGAACACCGCCAGTTTCCTGTTGCTGAGGGGATGACGCGGCCATAACTCAGGAGGCTTCCCCATGATCGAACTGTACAGTGAACGATGCACCGCCTGCCGCCGCGATTCGCCCCACGTGACCGATGCGGAAATCGCCGAGTTGCATCCCGTGGTCAATGACTGGGCCATGATCGACGAAGCCGGCATACCGAAGCTGGATCGGCAGTTCAAGTTCAGGAACTTCGTGCAGGCTTTGGAGTTCACCAACGCTCTGGGTGAACTGGCCGAGTCCGAAGGCCATCATCCCCGCCTGACCACCGAGTGGGGCCGGGTCAGCGTAACCTGGTGGACGCACAAGATCCGCAACCTCCACCGCAACGACTTCATCATGGCGGCCAAGACGGACCAGCTTTACGCGGAGCACGCGCCGGCAGAGGCGTAGGGGCAAACGGCGCAGGACAACGGCAATGGACGCCGAGGAAATCCGCTGGCATTATCGCTTCCGAAACTTCTCCCGCGCCTACACGTTGCTCAGCGAAGCGTTGGAGCAGGATGTCGAGGAGCTGAACGAACTGGAGCGGGAGGGCGCCATCCAGCGGTTTGAGTACACTTTCCAACTGGCCTGGTTGACACTCAAGGACCGGCTGGAGTACGGCGGTATCGTCTTCACCGAAGTAACGCCACGCAATGTTATCCAGCAGGCGTTTGCCGCCAAGCTGATTGACGACGCGGAAGTCTGGATTGATATGCTCGTTGACCGAAACCTGATGTCGCATACCTACGACTTCGCCCGTTTTCAAGCGGTGCTGACCAGCGTCCGCAGCCGTTACCTGCCCGTTCTCAGCGACTTCTATCAGCGGTTCGGTCTGGAGGCGCTGGGATGACACGCGCTGCCGATATATCCGCCTCCACGTGGGAGAAAATGAACGGCGTTTTCGCCGCGTACCCGGAGCTGACGGCGGTAACGCTGTTCGGTTCTAGGGCCACCGGAAAAGCAACGCCTCGCTCGGATTTAGACCTGGCAACCCACGGCATCACCGATCACTACCGGCTGGGTCGGCTGGCGCTGGACCTGGAAGACATGGACATACCGCAGAAGTGCGACGTGCAAGCCTACGAAAGCATCGGATACCCTCCACTGAAACGGCATATTGACGAGTTTGGGATTACGATATACACAAAGTGGAAGGCGTAAATTGACGGATGGATTTGAACACACGGAAAGAACGGTTTTCGCTGGCGTACATTAACGCGGTGGCGACCTATGCGGATTGTGACGTGCTTGAACCGAGGGTGGATCGGGGCAGTGTGGACGGGATTTTGAAAAGGACTGCAATATCAGAAACCATCGGGTTCCAGGCCAAAAGTACATCGCGGAACGTTATGAGCAGCGACGGCGACGCAGTACATTTTCCGCTGCCGATACGCGATTACGATAACCTTCGCGTGGAAAGGCATCCTTTCATCTTGGTTGTTGTCCTGTTGCCAGATGACGAAACCGAATGGCTGACGCAAACTGATGATGAGCTTTGCTTACGGCACTGCGGTTACTGGCTCTCTCTGATGGGGCAAAATCCGGTGCCCAACCGCAACAGCGTGACGGTTCGTATCCCGACGGCCAACGTATTCAGCAGTGCGCAGTTGACCGAGATGATGGATAAGGCGGCGAGGGGTGAAGCATTATGAAGGTGCAAATTCGGGATAAAGCGGCGCTGGACGCCCTGACCGTCGCGAACCTACGCGCGTACCTGGAAGCGCACGGGTGGGGCGATGAGCGCCCCTGGGGGACATGGGCCACCATCCTCAGCAAGGAGGGGGGCGGCAAGATGTGGGAAGTTTCCGTCCCGAATGAGGCAGGGGGCCTCCTCTACGCAGAAAGCGTGGCTGAAATCATCGCGACGCTTGCCGAAGTAGAGGACAGGTCGCAGCTCGACGTGTTCAACGATTTGGCGGGGACCAGCGCCGTCCCGCACAACTTTCACAAAGGCGGCAAAAACATGACGGCATCACCCCTCAGTCGCTTGGAACGAGTTGCACTGCGCACTGTCTGGACTACTGAAGCGCAGGATTTCACGCCGTGGCTGGCGCAGTCGAAGAATCTGGCCGTTCTATCCGAGACTCTCGGTATGGAACTGGCAACGGAAGGAACTGAGCAGGGAGTCGGACCGTTCCGAGCCGACATTCTATGCCGGGATACTCAAGATGATTCGCTGGTGCTGATTGAAAACCAGCTGGAGCGCACCGACCATAACCACTTGGGGCAACTGCTGACCTACGCGGCTGGGTTGCAGACGGTAACTATCATATGGGTTTCGGCAACTTTTACAGATGAACACCGTGCTGCGCTGGATTGGCTGAACGAAATCACCGACGACAGGTTTCGTTTTTTTGGTTTGGAAATCGAGCTCTGGCGCATTGATAAATCGGACCCGGCTCCGAAGTTCAACATTGTATCGAGGCCAAACAACTGGTCAAAGACAACCCAACAAATCATTAACAAGGAGATTTCATCGGGTGGACTGCAACACCAGCGCTTTTGGACCCGGTTGAGAGAACATCTTGATGAGACTGCGAGTCGCATAAAGCTGACGAGGATGCCTCGACCCCAACATTACGCTAATTTTGGCATCGGGAAGTCTGGCTTTCGATTGGCGGCTGTTCGGTATTCGCAAGAGAAGCACATTTCAGTCCAACTTCAGCTCAGAAGCTCGGATGCCAAGGCTCATTTTGGACCTCTTCAACAAATGCGGCCAGAAATCGAGAACGAAATCGGTCGAACACTAACATGGCTGGAGCAACCCGACAGCAACCTGTACAGCAGGGTATCATTGAATTACGACTGCGATCCTACTGATGAAGAGAACTGGTCTGAACAAATAAGTTGGATTGCTGACACATTGCAGAAGTTCGACCTGGCCTTTCGGCAGCGCGTAAAGGACATTGATGCGTCAGAGCAACCGGACGGCGAGTCGTTCTAGGATTAAATCTGCCCACACCGACAGGAGACACCCCCCATGCGTGTTGTCTATTCCCTCCGATCCCGCGACCTGAACGCTGTGGCCGCCGAGGCGGCCTGGGCGGAGTCCATGGGTTACGACGGCGTTTCCACCAACGAGACGGCCCATGACCCCTTCCTGCCCCTGGCCGTGGCCGCCACTTCCACCAGCCGGGTTACGCTGGAGACCCACGTTGCCATCGCCTTTCCGCGCTCGCCCATGGTGGTGGCTTACACCGCCCGCGACTTGCAGGACAACAGCGGCGGCCGGTTCCGCCTGGGCCTGGGTACGCAGGTGAAGGGGCACATCGAGCGGCGGTTCGCCACCCGCTGGACCGGCTCGCCAGGGCCACGCCTGCGCGAGTACGTGCAATCCCTGCACGCCATCTGGAACTGTTGGGACACCGGCAGCAATTTGGAATACGCCGGCGACTTCTACCAGTTCTCGCTGATGACCCCGTTCTTCAACCCCGGCCCCAGCGAGTACCCGCACCCCGAGGTCTTCACCGCCGCCGTCAACGGGTACAACTGCCTGGTGGCCGGCGAATGCAGCGACGGCCTGATGCTGCACAGCCTGGTGTCGCCGGAGTACGTGCGCCAGGTGGTGCTGCCCAACGTAGCCGAGGGCGCGCGCCGCGCCGGACGCAGCGTTGACGACGTCACCATAGTCGGCAACGGCTTCATCGTAACCGGCCCCAACCAAGCCGCCATCCGGGAAGCCGCTGAGGAGACGCGGAAGCGCATCGCCTTCTACTCGTCCACCCGCACTTATTTCCCAGTGCTGGAGTGCCACGGCTTTGAGGACATCGGGCGGCAACTGCACGCGCTTTCCCGGGAAGGCCGCTGGGACGATATGACCGCCCTGGTGCCGGACGAAATGTTGAATGCCCTGTCCATCATCGGGGAGTACGACGAGATTCCCGGAATGTTCAAGGAGCGCTACGGCGACATGGTTGACGAGATGCACTTCACCATCCAGACCACCGGCGATGCCGAAGAAGTCCAGCTGCGCCGCATCGTGCGGGAGTTGCAGGAGCAGTAGGGGTGGATTGACGAAATTTTAACGCAGAGGCGCAGAGACGCAAAGATTTGCTCGATTACCGGATTCATCGGGATGACGGGTGTGGTGGGTATGGCGGTCATGCTGGATGGGCAAGGTTTCAAGCTGGGCAGCGAGTCGGAACTGGCCTACCGCCTGAAGTGGGAGGCGTGGGAATGGCTCTACTGCGAGGCCCGGTGCCGTTGCATCGGGCTGGAGGTGCGGTTGCAGGGGCCCTGGGGTTCGGTGGTTGACGTGGTGGGCGTTGGTCCCAACAATGTGATCTACGCGGTGGAGATCAAGGCGTCCCGCGCCGATTTCGCCCGCGACAACCACACCGAGGCGGACGTCGCCCGTCTCCGTCAGCGTCAGGACGCCCTGCGCCGGCGGATGGAGCTGGCGCAGGCACCGGGCTACCACTCGGCCAACGGAGACCTGACCCGGCTGGAGCAGGAAGCGGAACGGCTGCGGGAGCGCTTGTCAACCATATCCACCAAGTTCCACGACCCGCGCTTTCTGGCCATCGCCGATTATCACTACATCATGGCGCCTGCCGGCGTAGCGCTGGCGGAGAAACTGGCGCCGGGATGGGGCCTGCTGGAGCCGGGCCCGCGAGCGGTGGTAGCGGCTCCCGAAAAGACGATACGCAAAAGCGGCGGCATCGTTTCCAACGCGCTGCGAGCCATCGCCCGCGCCAACGCCACGACCATGATGCGGGCTTACGGCGTCCGCTGGGGCACTGAGGGGGCGCGCTTCCCGCATCTTGACAACGACAGCAACGTTCCCCGCGCAACCGAGTTACCGCCAAAGGAGGAATACCATGCCTGACGTTACCATCGACCCCAACTGCACCGCGCTGCTGATCCAGGATATGCAGAACGAACTCATCAAGGGCGGCGCGATGCCCGTGCAACCCCGGTCCGGCGCGGAGATCATCGCCAACAGCGCGCGGCTGCTGGAAAAGGCCCGCTCCGTGGGAATGCCCGTCCTCTACGTGGTGGTGAACCGCCGGCCTGATCGAAGGGACGCGCCCCGTCCGCCCTTCGGCGCGCCGGCCAGCGCCGCCGACGCCGGCCCGCGCCTGACTGCCGGCACCCACGACGCCGAGGTGGTGTCCGAGTTGGCGCCACGGCCGGAAGACCCCATCATCATCAAGCACACCACCAGCCCTTTCAACACCACCGACATCGAGGTGTACCTGCGCCGGTTCGGCATCACCACGCTTATCCTGACCGGATATTCCACAACCGGCGTGGTGGAAGGTTCCCTGCGCGATGCTCGCGACAAAGACTACGACTGCATCGTGGCGCGGGACTGCTGCGCCGCCGGCACTGCCACCGAGCACGACGTCTGCATGGACATCATCTTCCCGCGCATGGCGTGGGTGGCAACTGCCGATGAGGTGATTGGGGCGATCGGTGAATGACGTCACAAACCCCACCTGTTGATGATTATTCCAGCCTGGGGCTGCGGTCATCGAGCTGATACCAATACACTGCCCCGCTGTCAATGAGATTTTGGATCTCCCGGTCATTGCGGATGCTGGCGATGGCCGGGTGGGCAGGATGGCCAGTGAAACGGGTCAGAAAGCCGGCATTGCGGATGGCGCGGTTGGTATCGCGCTCGTCGGCCGTATAAGAGATTTCCATGGCGACGTAATGGGTAGCGCCAATCTCGTCGGTCACCTCGATAATCAGGTCGGCCCGTCGGAAGCTGCGTAGCGATGGAGTGTCAATGCCGGTTGTATCGGCTCCCGCGTGCATCTCCAGCAAATCGTCGTGGGTAAGGCTGCGCACCAGCTCGAAACCCATTTCCCGGGCTATGCCGCGAGCCTCACGGGCGGTTTTGCTAACGGCATGGGTATCCTTCATTTCGGAAATATCACCCTCCATCCTTGCAAACCGTTGGTCGGTTCGGGTCATGAATCCTTCTACGCTCTCGTTGAACTGCCGCTGCTCTTCATTGAACCGCTGCTGTTCCTCGACGAACTGGTCGAACCGGGCCGGCAGGTTCATCAGTTGCTCGCTGAGAATCTCGCGGCGCACGGCTTCCTTCCACTCCGGTCTTTCGCGGAGCACGCGCAGGAGGTCGTCCGGGGTGTTAATGGTAACCATCTCTAACCACTCGCCCGATTATTATACGACGACCCACTGACAACTACCGATTCAGCAGCCACCACTCGTCGCTGCCCAGGTTGAACTCGATGCGGCGGAAACCCTCGGCGTAGGGGACGCCGCAGCGTTCGCCCTGCAGGCGGCAGCCTTCCGTCATTCGATCCAGGCGTTGGGACCTGGTGCGAGCGCTGATCTGGGAGGCGTGCTTGCTCAGGGCCTCGGCTTTTTGGAGGATGTGCTTTTCGGTGATGGAGACGAAGGTGTCGGGGCGCTCGGATCCCCAAAGCAGGGCCTCCCTGACCTTATGAGGTTCCAGACCCTCCTCTTTGATTTGCTCCGGGAAATCCAGCCAGCTCCAGGCGTAGGAAAAGGCGGCATCCAGCGCGGCCTGTCCGCTGTGGCGGTGGTCCCGATGGGTGTGGGAGGTTACGCGGTAGGGATCGATGCCAAAGATAACCTCCGGCTTGTGGCGGCGAATTTCCCGCACCACCTGGCCGCGATACTCGTAGGTGTCCTCCAGCTCGCCGTCTCCGTAGCGCAGGAAGACCACCTCGGCGACACCCAACACGTCGGCGGCGTTCTGCTGCTCTATCTCACGGGTGGCCGCCAGGGATTCCGGAGTGAAGGAACGGTCTCCGGTGCCCTTGTTGCCGTTGGTGCACATCAGAATGACCACCTTGGTGCCCGAGTCGGCGATCCACTTGGCCATGGTGGCCCCGCACCCGCCCTCGGCGTCGTCGGGATGCGGCGTGACCACCAGGGCGCAGCGGGGAGCCTCGGTAATCACGCGTGGTACCGGGGCGTATTCCTGATTGGGATAACCCCATCCGTCGATGCCGTGCGGTCTGCTGGTCATGTTGTAGCTCCGTTGGTCGGGAAGGTGCAGGGGCGAATAATCATTGACTAAAGGCGCAGCGCGTTCGTTGGCACAAGGCGTCCGGCCACGGGGTCCGCCGCAAGGTCGGCCGGGTCTAACGGAGTGGTGGCTTCGGCCCGATTGAAGGCTTCTTGAAGCAGTTGTTTCATAGTTATCCTCCCGGTCTTGGTCAGGTTAGCAACTCTAACCGGCCTGGGCAATGGTGCGGACGGCGTGGGGGGCCGGGGCGGTGTTGGCCGTTGTGCCGCCGGGAAATCGTTAGAAGCGGGATTTTCTGGATTGGGTTGGCGTCAGCGTCGGGCGGGGCGGTAGTCCCTGGGGTCAAGGCAGGCGTCGTACATCGCCTGGTCTATCCGAACCCAGTTTGTGCCGTGGATGCCGCGGCGGGAGGCGCTGCCCGGGCCCACGGGGAACGCGGATTCAAAGGTAAGCGTCCGGTTCTGCGACGCGGCAATCTGCTTGGCAAGGCCGACCGCCGGGCCAAAGTCGGAATCCTGGCTGACGATGATGGCAACGTCGTAGCGACGTTCGTGGGCCGCCTGCACCAAGTCCAGGGCCAGGCTGACGTCAACGCCTTTTTCCTGGCCTCCCCGGTTGACCCTGCCCTGATAAACGTAGATGCCCTGGCGGACTAAGTATCTGATCTTGTTAGTCCAGAATCCGTGCCAGTACGGATTACTGGATCGGTTTGGAACACCGGTATAGAAACGGATTTGAGACAGAACACGGCCGGCCTCTCTGCTGACCAAGGCGTCGGCTATCTTTTCGACGTCGAAACTAGGCCAAGCGTAAGGCGACGCTTTGTCCACCGGGTTTGCGTGCCAAGCGTCCTTTGCTGAGTGGTAGAGATTCTGGCCGTCAATGAAAACTATGGTGTCCATAAGCAAAAACCCCGGCCGGGGAAACTGGCGCAGGCCAGCTCGTGCGGACGGGGGGCAAATCAAGGCCAGTATAACGCCGTTCGCGGGGTGCCGTCAAGCCGTTGGCGCGCCCGCAGTTGTCCGGGTCCAACGGAGCGGTGGCGCCGGCGCGGTGGTCGGCCAATGCTTCGATGGCGAGGCGGTTCAGCAACTCATCCGATTCCGGCCGGTCGAATAGTTGGTCCCATTTTTGGCCTGCCTCGAGCTCGGCCAGCAAGAATCTGGCGAACCGGTCCTGTTCTTCGGGAGGCAGGTCGGCGGCCCGGTTGAAGGCTTCTTGCAGCAGTTGGTTCATGGTTATCCTACCGGTCTTGGTCCGGTCGCTACGGTTGGGACAGCAGGGGCCGGAGTTTGTCGATCAGGGCTTTCACGTCGGCCAGGCCGTCGGCTACGTCTTCGGTCATCAGCTCGTTTTCGTAGAAGTTTTCGTGCAGCAGGCTGGCGCTTCCGAACAAGCGGCGGATGTCGCCGTCGCCGGTTTCGGCCCGGAGCCGGCTGGTGATGCTGAGGTAGTGCCGGTGACGGTTGTGCTCCCAGCCGCGCTGTTCCGCAATGGCCTTGAGCATCTGGGTGGCCGCGCCCCAGCCTTTCTCGGATGCCTGGGGCAGATCGCCGGCGGCCAGTTCTTGTCCGGCTTGCGCCAGAAAATGCTCGCTGGCCTGTTGATATTTCCGGGTGGTCACTTGCGGTCTCCTCGTACTGTTTAGGCAGGTTAGCAACTCTAACCGGCCTGGGCAATGGCGCGGACGGCGTGGCAGCGTTTCGTATGACGAGCAAGTTAGACCGCACGGCAGCGGGGTGGTGGTCTGGGTTTTTCTCCTTTGGTCGGTCGGTGGTTGGGCTGGTTGGTTGGTTTGCTGCGGGTTCGGGGGGTTCAGGTTGTCGGCGCTACGGCCAGAGAGCGTGGGCTGCGAATTGATTTCCTAAGTTTGCGCGTGCTGACCGCCCCCTACCCTTCCCCGCCTGGATTCCGGCTTCCGCCGGAATGACGAAAGGCGTGGTCCTGGATTCCGGCACGCCAAAGGCGCATCTGTGACTTTCGCCGGAATGACGAAAGGCGTGATCCTGGATTCCGGCTTGCGCCGGAATGACGGTTGGGGGGCAGGGGGCGACCCTCGCGCAGCGGTGGTGAAACCCGCCGTACTGGTCTATGCGGTACCGGGGAATGAACCGGCCTGTGAGCGATAGCCAGCGGTGCATGAGATCCGACGTGCTGTCCGCCACAGGCGCATCTGCGACCGTGTACGGTGACAGCGGTTGGCCGTGTTACCTGAACCCTGTGAACCCGATATTCAGATGTTGGTTGGCGTCGGGCGTTGGGCCGTGGCCTTGGGCTTGCTGCCTGACTGACAAGGTATAGTGTAGAGAACGGATGTGCGGGTGCGCAAGGGGAGGGTGTCACTCACGCCTACCCAGTTTGTCATTGCGAGGAGCGTAGCGACGTGGCAATCTCGTCGCCGAAGAGAAGATGACCCTTGCCCCAACGAGATTGCCACGCTGCGCTCGCAATGACAGTTTCGGAAAAGCGGGTACGCGTGAGGCGAGTGTCAGCAGTACGGTGAAGAACCGGCTAGATTATGGGGCAAAGGGACGGCCCGGCAGAAACTCGCTGGCGTCCAGGTCATCGATGGCGGTGAGGGTTCGCTGCAAAAATCCATCGGCCAATTGTCGGCTGCGGTCGCTGGTGAAGTCCAGTTGGCCGCCGACGATGATGGGAGTGCGGAAGCAGCCGAGCATATCCCGGCGGTAGCTGCGCCAACAGTCCGCGAGGGTAAAGTCGGCCACGCCCGAGGCGCGGACAACGCCGTGGTACTCCGTCAGGACGTCGCGCTCAATCTCCCGACGCACCTCGGTGGTGACGCTGGACGAAAGGAAATAGGCGACATCGGAAAGGCCACTGGCGATGCCGCAGACCTGCCAATCCACCGCCGCGAACTCCTTATCGTCGCGACCGAAGAACATATTGTCGAGCCTGAAGTCGCCGTGGGTGAAAGTCATGGGGCCGGTGGCGACCGCCGTCAGATACCCGACCATGCTCGCCCCAAATTCCTCTGCCAACCGGCGCATCGAGTCGGAGAACAGGTGGCCGAAGCGTTCCAGCACCGTCGGCAGGCTGGATTGGTACACGGCCTGGACCAACGAGTGGCGTTCCGGGGTAGAGGAATTATGGAAACCGGACACCGGCGGTCGGTCCACCCGGTCCCAATAGAGAGCGTGCATTTCCGCTATGGCGCGCACGGCGGTTCGCGCCTGCGCCTTGCTGGCGCCTTCGATCTGGTCCGCGGTGGTCGAAGAGCGTAAGTCCTCCAGCACCAGGACGAAACGGTGGCTGCGGTCGTCGAAATCGCCGTACCAAAGTTGGGGCGACCGCAACGGGATGTCCGGCGCAAGGGTGGTGTAGAAGGCGTATTCTCGCTGGTACAGCCGCAGCCGGCGGGCGGTCTCCATAGTCTCCGGATGAGAGCTGGGCAGCTTGACGATGAGCGACTCCGGGCCGCCGGAATCGGCATCGCGATAGGTCAGATGGCAACGCAGGATTTTCCCGACCAAGCCAACCCCGCCGCCGATGTCCTCGAGAAGAACATCCTTGATTGTGGGAGAATCGGGATTGAACCCGGACAGCAATGCTTGTTGCATCCAAGCAACCGTGACGCCATGCCGGTTCTCTGGTATGGCCGGTTTGTCAACCATGCCAATCTGTCCTATTTGCGTAGGGGCGAATAATTATTCGCCCCTACAATCCAGCGACCGAGTTCGTAATCACGTTTCGGGTTTACTCACCTGATGACTTCTGGATTCCGGCCCCGTATCAAGTACGGGGTGACGTTCTTTCGCCGGAGTACGGGGTGACGTTCTTTCGCCGGAATGACGGTAGTGGGGCGGGAATGACGAGAAATGTCAGCAGGCCCTAGTCAAAGCGGAACTTGGAGAAGGTGCCTTCTTCCTTGGTGATGAACTCCAGCAGGGCCGGGCGGCCGTCGGCGTTGGCCGCCATGGCGCGCTGCATGGCCGGCTTGATTTCGTCGGGGGTGTGGATCTGTTCGGCGTAGGCGCCCAGGGCGACGGCAACCTGGTAGAAATCGCCGCTGAGGTCTTTGAGGCCGTAGCGTTCCACGGCGGTGGGGATGCGACTGTCGGGGTAGATGGCCATGGTGGAGTTGTTCATCACCACCGTGGTGATGGGGATGTTAGCGCGGACAGCGGTTTCAACGTCGAGGCCGACCATGCCAAAGGCGGCGTCGCCCATGAAATTGATGACCATTTTTTCCGGGGCCGCCATCTTCGCGCCCATGGCGAGGCCGAGGCTGTAACCGAGCTGGGTGGACTTGCCCCAGCCGATGAAGCTGCGGGGAGCCCGGGCTTCCCAGAAGGGCGAGACCTGCTCGCGGGGACTGCCGGATTCGTGGGTAACGATGGTGTTGTCTAGATCGACGGTGTGCATGATGTCCCAGACCACGCGATAGGGGTTGAGGGGAACCTCGTCGCTGGTGAGGCGGGGCAGCCACTCGGCCATCCACGCATCCCGGCTGGCGGTGATTTCGTCGGCGAGGGCCTGGTTGGGGGCGCGCTGCTGGACGCCCTGAGCCTTGAGCTCGTCGATGAACTGGCGCAGGGCCAGCTTGGCATCGCCCAGGATGGGATACTCGGTACGGTAGTCCTTGTTCACGTCGCCGTCACCGTTGGTGAGGTGGATGAGGGTCTTGCCGGCCGGGATGGGGACGGTGAAACCGCTCTTGGTGAAGCTGACGCCGACGCCGAAAACAACGTCAGCGTTGGTGAGGAACCGATGCACGGGTCCGGTCTGGCTGGAGCCGCCCACGCCGAGGGACAAGGGGTGATTTTCCGGGAAGGCGCTCTTGCCTTCCAGGGTGGTCATCACCGGGATCTGGAGGAATTCGGCCAGCTCAAGGAGTTCGTCGGTGGCCTCGGCGTACATGATGCCCTGACCGGCATGGATCACCGGACGCTGGGCCGAGATCAGAGCGCGCACGCCCCGGGTGATGGCGGCAGGGTCGGCGGCGACGCGCATTTTTGCCGGCGGGATGTAATCGAAGTCCTCTTCGCTGATCTGGTCGGACACCAGGTCGGAGGGGATTTCGAGCAGGACGGGGCCGGGCTTGCCGGAGCGCAGCTTGGTGAAAGCCTGGCGGAACAGCTCGGGAACCCGGTCAGCGAAGTTCACGTGGCCGGCCCACTTGGTGATGGGCGCGTAGGCCTGGACGGGATGGAAGTTTGGCTCGACGCCCAGGCGGTTGCGCGCGACGCCGGCGGGAAGGACCAGGATGGGCACCGAGTCGGCGTAGGCCTGGGCTACTCCGCCAAAGGAGTTTTCCGCGCCGGGGCCGTTCTGGGCCAGGAAGATGCCGATTTTGTTGCCGTTTGTGACGCGGGAAAAACCGTCGGCCATGTGGACGCCGGTTCGCTCCTGGCGGCAGACGACGGGACGGATCCCGGCGATGGCGGCCGCTTCGATCAGGGGGTTGGAAGGCATGACGGCGATCCAATCCACGCCTTCCATTTTCAATACGTTGGCTACTGCGGTGACTCCGTCCACGGTGCAACTCCTTCGAGCAATTTTTACATGGATGTACAGATAAACGGGATAGGATTGATTGGGGCTGCTGGGTTCCGGCACGCCAAAGGCGCATCTGCGACTTTCGCCGGAATGACGTGATGAAGGGTAAGGAGACGTGATGAGGGTGAGGAATCAGCGTATCTCCGCTAGAAAAGCGTCGATGGCGGCGTTCACTTCCGCGGGCTTTTCCACCATGGGGAAATGGCCGGCGTCTTTCATCTTGATGAGCCTGGAGCCGGGGACGGCGCGGTGGATCTCCCCCTCGTAGTCGCCGGTAGCTAATGGATCATCGACGCCCTGGATGAGCAGCAGTGGAGCCTTCAGAGTGTGGATGCGGTCGCGCACGTCGAAGCGGTCGATCACCACCAGGTCGCGGTATTGCGCTACCGGCCCTACCTCGCGGTGTCGTTGCAGCAGTTCCGCCCGCAACTCCGGTTGGATAAAGTGCATCGCTCCGTCCATTGCGCCAAGCCACTTTGCATAGGTCTCGGCGTTCTCGGCGGCGTCCAGGCGGAATTGCAAATCGCCGGGGCGGCGCTGCTTGGGGCGCATGGCAATGGTCATCAGCGCCAGGCCCTGGATCTCATCCGGGTAGTCCAGGGCGTATTGGAGGGCGATGCACGCGCCCAGGGTGAAACCGCTGAGGATCAAGTCGTGGTCGAGGCCTTGGGCGTGCAGCCAACCCCGCAGCCAGTCGGTGTAGCGTTCGACGCTGCTGCACGGCGCTCCGTCGAGATGTCCAGGCAGATGCGGAGCCAAACTGCCGGGGTAATGGGACAGCTGATGGACGTAGGAATCGGCGCAGCCGCCGGCGCCGGGGCCATGAATGAATACGATTTGCGTCATAGGAACCTACGTGCAGCGCCTGCCGGCGAGGCCGAATGCGGGCATTCTAGGCGGCGCCGTCAGCATGGTCAAGGAAAAGATAGCCCATGTTCAACTGCCGGCCCAACCCGTCGCTCGCTCCGGCGTGATCCTGATGACGGGGTTGCCGTCAACTGCCATCCGCCGGTACTGCGGGTACTTGGAGCGGAGCAATGCTATTGCCGGGCCGGTGGTCCCGGGGTCTTCAACCAATTCGGCGCGCCCATGTACCAGCAGATACCAGAGGTTGGACCAGTCCTGGTCGTAATGGTCGATTACCAGAGAGACTTGCGGGTTCTCGATTATGTTGCGGACGCGCCGCAGACCGGTGAGGCTGCTGCGTTTTGGTTTGGCGTCGAGGACGGAATAAAGGTATTCGCCATCGTAGGCAAAACAGACCGGTATCACATGGGGCCGGCCCGAGGCATCCGCCGTGGCCAGGTGGCCCACCGGAGCGTTGGACAAACGGGCGGTTTGTTCGGGAGTTAGATCGAGCATCACACCTCCGATTCCCGTAGGCCAGCCATTATCGGCGGGACCAGCTCCAACAGGTCGCTGGCAACCACGCCAGCGTCGCCGTGGCGATGGCGGGCCTGTTCCGCCGCCGTGCCGTGCAGAAAGCCGCCCAACCTCGCCGCATCGTAGGGGGCAACACCTTGCGCGAGCAGGCCGCCGATGATGCCCGTGAGTACGTCGCCGGTGCCGCCGGCGGCCAAGGCCGGGTTGGCGAAGGGCAATACGCAACGCCGGCCGTCGGGCGAGGCGACGACGCTGTGGGCGCCTTTCAGGAGCAAGGTTTTCTGCCATTCTGCCGACCAACGGGCGGTGTTGGCGAGGCGGTTTGCCTGGACCTGGCCGGTGGGTTGGCCGGTGAGGGTCGCCATTTCGCCGGGGTGGGGGGTCAGCACTGCCGGGACGGTCAAGCGGGCAGACCAGTTGTTGCAGCGGGAGAGGTTGTTCAGTCCGTCGGCGTCAATCACTATTGGCGGCGGTGGATTCCGGCTTTCGCCGGAATGACGGGATGAAGGTCGGGAATTACGGGGAGGGGAGAGGAGCAGACGTTCCACGAAACTGGCTGTACCTTCCGACCAGCCCAGGCCGCACCCGATGGCTAGAGCCGAGTAAGCGCTGATACGTTCCCGAATCACATCCGCCGCCGCGACGTCAATTCGACCGTCGGCGTCTTCAGGCAAGGGTAGGTGAATTGTTTCGGTGAGCTTGGATGCGACGATGCGATATACGGACTCCGGGGCGGCAAGGGTCACCAATCCTGCGCCCGCCCGATGCGCTCCTTGGGCTGCAAGGTAGGCCGCGCCGACGAAGTGGCGGGACCCGGCCACCAACAAAAGATGGCCGAATGTTCCCTTGTGGGAGTTTAGGGGACGGGGGGGCAGGAGGGTTCGGGCAGACGCTGAGGTCATCCATTCGGCGGATAATCCAGAGTTGGCCGCGACGGACGGGGGGAGGCCGATGTCTAATACTTTCACGCAGCCGGCGTATTCAGCGCCGGGGAAATTCGCGATGCCGTATTTTGGAAAACACAACGCCAAGGTCTCATCGGCCCGGATGGTGTTGGGGTCCGTCTCGCCGGTGTCCGGGTTGACGCCGGTGGGCAAGTCCACGGCGATGACAGGCAGGGCCGGGCGGGCGAGCCTGGCTCGGTTGACCAGCGCGGCAATGTCCGCAACTCCGCCGGCCAGGGGGCGATAGCGGCCGGCTCCCAATATGGCGTCAACGACCACGTCGCAGCGGCTCAACATTCGGTTCAGCATTTGCAGCCCGGCGTCATCGGTCGCATCTTTCACAGGGACGTCGTAGGCTTGAGCGTCGGCCATCTTGGGGTCAGGGGAAGGCCGGCCCCGGGCAATGTAGCAGCACACTTCGGCGCCCCAGCGGCGCAGGTGGCGGGCGATGACGAGGCCATCGGCGCCGTTGTTGCCGGGGCCGATGAGCACCACCACGCGCCGGCCGGCTGCTCCGCCGATGCGCTCACGGATGCGGTGAGCGCAGGCCAGGCCAGCGTTCTCCATCAAGGTGTCGGTGCTGACGCCGGCGGCCTCCGATGCGGCTTCCAGAGCCTGCATCTCCGCTACGGTAACGACTTTGACTAGCTGGTGTGGCATGGTTCTGGATTCCGGCTTTCGCCGGAATGACGGGAAATGCGGCACAGCCTAGCCCGCTCGCGGAGCTACTGTGTCGCCCCATAGGGTTGCCTCGGTAGCCTGACGTGATTCAGGGGTGTCAGGGCGCATTGCTACCGCCACGACCATGGCGAAACCGCGGGAGTGGGACAGGCTGATGGCGATTTCGGTGACGCCCAGCCGTTCGGCGCGACGCTTGGCGCGTCCGTGCAATCGTGGGCTGGGAGCGCCGCTGGGGGCGCGGACGACTTCTATATCGCGCCAACCGACGCCCCGGAAGCCGGTGCCCAGCGATTTCATTACGGCTTCTTTGGCCGCAAATCGGGCCGCCAGGTTAGGGGCGCGGCCGCGGCAGTAGGCTATTTCTCCGGGCGTGAATATGCGCCGCAGGAAACGCTCTCCGTAGCGGTCCAGGACCCCGGATACCCGGTCAATCTCGACGAAGTCAACCCCAGCGCTGAGCATATAGAACCGCCGGCGGATCCATCACGCTCCGTCGTGACCTGCGATATTCAGATTGCGGAGGATATGGGATACCGAGTAGGTGCGATTCAGGACGTAGAAATGGATGCCGGGGACGCCGTTGGCCCAGAGGTCTTCAGCCTGCATCGTGGCGTATTCGATGCCGATTTCCCGGACGGCGCGGTTGTCGTCCGCGTGGCGCTCCAGCTGTGCGTCCAGCTCCGCAGGGATTGTTGCGCCGCACAGGGAAGTGAAGCGTCGGATCTGGGGAACGCTGAGGATGGGCAGGACGCCCGGGATGATGGGCACCGTGATGCCGGCGGCGTGGGCCCGGTCAACGAAGTCGTAAAAGTAGGCGTTGTCGTAGAACAGCTGGGTAATCAGGAACTCGGCGCCCAGGTCCTGTTTCATTCGCGCGTAGGAGATGTCGGTTTCCAGGTCCGGCGATTCGGTGTGCCCTTCCGGGTAACAGGCGCCGGCGATGCCGAAGTCAAAGTTGCCGCGGATGTGTTGGATCAAATCGGTGGCGTGGGCGAATTCGTCGTCGCCGGGAGCGGACGTATCACTGTCCTGGGGACGGTCTCCCCGGAGCGCGATGACGTTTTCGATGCCGGCAGCGTCCAACCGCTGGAGTACCTGGTGCACGTCGGAACGGCCCTGGGCCACGCAGGTGAGGTGGGCCATGACGACCAAGTCGGTCTCGCGCCGCAATCGCATGGTGATCTCTTCGGTGAATGCTCGCGTGCCCCCGCCGGCTCCGTAAGTTACGGACACGAAATCGGGCGCGTAGGGACGCAGGCGGTTCACCACGTCAATTACGCCGGGCACTCCGTCGGCTTCCCGGGGCGGGAAAAACTCGAAGGAAATGGTGCGCCGGTCTTTGAGGATGTCCTTAACTTTCAAACCGATTGTCCTGTGTGCTGGATTCCGGCCCCGTATCAAGTACGGGTCAGGCTGTTCTTTCGCCGGAATGACGTTGTGATGCCGGAATGACGTTGTGATGTATGGGCCGCGATTCAGAACTGTGGCTGGCGCTTCTCTTTGAAAGCGGTGATACCGGCTCGTGGATGGGGCGACGTGGCGAAAAGGTGGGTGAAGGTGGCGCCTTCCAGGGCGATGCCATCTCGCAAGGGCAAGTCCTGGCTGCTGAGGGCCAGGGACTTCATCAGGCTCAATCCCACCCGGCTTTTATCGCGAATTCCATTGAGCAGGGATTCCAGTTCTCCCTCCAGCTCCTCGACCGGCGCGGAGCGGAGGGCCAGCCCCCAATCCACCGCTTCGGCGCCGGACAGCCAGCGGCCGGTGGTCAGCAGTTCCATGGCTCGAGGCAGGCCCACCCGGCGGGGAAGCCTTTGGGTTGACCCGCCTCCGGGTATGAGGCCGAAATTGGCGTGCTGGTCACCGATGCGGGCGTCTTCGGCGACGACGGCCATATCGCAAGCCATCATCAACTCCAGGCCGCCGGCCAGAGCGTAACCATGCACCACCGCGATGGTCAGGATGGGCGCCGCTTCCAAGGCGCACAATGCGCCGTTCAAGTCGCGAACGTATTCGGGCAAGAGTGAGAGATCGTCAAAAACCCGATCAAAATACAGGAGGTCGGCGCCGGCGCAGAAACCCCGGCCCTCGCCCCGGACGACCAATGCTTTGACGGTATCGTCGGCGCCGGCCACGGCCACGGCGTCGGAAAACTCTGACAGCAATTGGGGATTCAAGGCGTTGAGGGCATCCGGCCGGTTGAGGCGGATCGTCGCCACGCGGTCTCCCATAGACAGAGTAATGTTGCTATACTCCATTCGCACTCCTACGCTGACGGCGCCACCGGCCGGGTACGGTTACATACTATACCAGACCCAATATCCAACTCTTGATGGATCAGCCGTATGAATGACCACCAATCGGAGCTTCTCCATGCAAGACAGTTTTCGCAATTTCAGTTGGATCTTACCCGGAGCGCTGGCGGGGGCGATGGGGCCGACGGAGCGGCGGCACCTGATCTACTTTGAACGGAACGACATCATGGCCATCGTGCGGATGGAGGAGCAGACCATTTCAGGGGAGCCCTGGGGGTTTGAAGAGCTGTACGAGCCGGTGCCGGATTTCGAAGCGCCGACGCTGGAGCAAATCGACGGCATCGTGAACTTCGTGGAACAGCAGGTTGAGATATGGGAACGGCCCACGGTGATCACGTGCGCGGCCGGTATCGGGCGGACGGGCACCATCCTGGCGTCGTATCTGGTCAACACCGGCTGGGATGCTGACGAAGCCATCGCCTATATCCGGCAGTTGCGCCCCGGATCGATCCAAACGGTGAAACAGGAAGAGGCGATACGGGGGTACGCCGCCTTTGTGAAGGATCGCAACGACAATATGCCGCGCCGTTACCGATAACCGGAGAACTGGATTCCGGCATCCGCCTACGGCGGACATCTGCGACTTTCGCCGAAATGGCGGTGGTTAATCGGCACGGGGTCCGGTGACTGGCATCGGACCCCGCGATCAAAGGCGTGGATCCCGCGAGATTACGCAACGAGCAATTGCTCCGAATGGGGCGCCGGGGTGGTGAGGGCGCCCATGCCGATGGCAGCCGCCAGGTGATCGGCGGCAATCTCCCGGCTGCACTGGATGCACTGGAGATACGTGCCGTAAATGTCCTTGACCCGGCGCACGTCGCCGCTGCAGTGCGGGCAAGCCCCCATGTGCATCTGCCGGCGCCGCGCGCCGAGCACAGACCGTTCGCTGTTTACCTTCCTTGCCATGATCCTGTCTCCTTTGCCGGAAGTGATGGTGTCAATCATCGCGTCGGTTGGGCGTCGCTAATCGTCTCGATATGGTTGCCGTGGATTTGGATCGGGGTTGGTAGCGGTTGGATTTGGGTGAAGGGCTTAAATTTCAACGGCCTCGGAGCCAGGTCCGAGGCCGTCGCCTGCGGTTCCTTGTGCTCGGTTTGTTGGTCAGACAACCAACTTTTCGCGGTCGTGGGTTGGATTCGGCGTGACGGCCATGGTGGCCATCGTGGTGGCCGGTGTCGCGCTGGGCGCTACTCGCCGGATTTCGCGTCCGCACTGGGCGCACTGGTGGTACACTCCGAAGGTATCCCTCATGCGGCAGACGTCGCCGCCGCAGCGAGGACATGCTTTGAGTTTCAACGACTTGCGGGTCACGGTTTGCATTTTTTCATCCTGTCGATGGCTCTGGCCGGTTCTGGTTTGCATTTTACAGCCGTCGCATTACCGAAGTATTACGGCAATTCAGTGGACAGCGTTGAAAACAGCATATCAGGTTACGTTTTTCGTAACAAGGGGGTTTTATGGCCAATTTTGGGGAACCGTTAGAAATTCCTCTGGTGATTCTGGAGGCGGTGTACCGGGAGGCGCGGGCCGCGTTCCCGGCCGAGTGTTGCGGGTGGCTCACAGGCCCGGCTCAAGGCGGCGGCGTTGACGCGGTTAGGCCGGCGGCGAACGATCAGGGCAGCGGCGCGCATCCCACCGCGGCGGAGCGCACTGCCGAGACGGCCTACGTATTCAATTCAGCCGACCTGTTGGAACTAAACGGGAGCCTCGATTCCGTTACCCCGGCCCGTATCATTTACCATTCGCACCCCAACGGTCGGGCATACCTTTCGGATACCGACCGCACCGTTGCCACCAGCCCCTGGGGAGACGGCCCGGCATACCCGGTGCAGCAGTTGGTCGTTGGAATCAACGCTGACCGCGTGATGGAAGCGGCATTGTTCGATTGGAGTGATGAAGCCGGGGGGTTCGTGGAACTGACCCGGTTTGCCGGTGCGGAGATCTAGTGCGTGTCGCCAAATTATCCCGTCATTCCTGCGAAAGCAGGAATCCAGAAACGCCGCGCATCAGTCAACGTGAATAGGTCAAAGATTCCTGGATACCGGCTTTCGCCGGTATGACGGATTTTGAGTTGCGACGGCACCGCAAATCTGAACAGATACGCTTGGCAACTCAATTTGACGACGCGCCCTAGTGCGAGGGCGCGCCCAGCAGTGCCACCCAAACAGATCCCGCCACGGTGGCCAACAGCATCAGGGATAAGCCGCTCAGTATCAGCGGTTGAGGCAGGCGGTTGCGGCCCCAGAGCATCAATCCTCCCCAGACGATCAGCCCAATCGCGATGACCCCGGCGATGTAGTGCTCGGTCTCCGCGCTGTTGACCACGACGCCTTTGCGGTAGAAGAAATCAGCGTAGGCCAGGATGGTTATGTTGAATACGCAACTGCCGTACACCCCGGCGAACCCGAGATCGGCCGCACCCAGGCGCGCCGCCGCGAACGTCGCTGAAATTTCCGGCATACTGGTGACCAGCGCCACCGCCAAAATGCCCAGAACACCGGAGGATACTCCCGTGATGTGAGCAATCCGGTCAACGCTCTGGGCCAGCAGCACCCCGGAAATGATGACCCCTATGGAAACCAGGATGAACATTATCCAGGCGCGGCGCAGCGTGATGCCGGCGTCTGCTTCGCTTTCTTCCCCGTCGGTGGAGGGTCGGCGGCGGTACACGAACCACATCCCGACCAGATATACGACGATGACGATGATGGAGGAGACGCCAACCTGCCACACGCTCACTCCACTCTTGAAGACCGCGAAAATAACCGCCATGCCAGTGAGCAGGGCCGCCAGGACGATGAGATAACCCTGTTCCGGAGCGACGCGCTGCACGAACCGCTTACCCCCAAAAAGCAACGCGACGACCGCCAGGATCAACATATTGAACATATTGGACCCGAGCACGTCGCCCAGGGCCAACTGCGGGTTGTCGATGCGGACAGCGGTGATGTTGTTGGATACCTCCGGCAGTGAAGTCGCCAGCGCAACCAGGATGCTGCCGACGAACATCCGGCCCAAACCCGTGAGCGAGGCGAGGGCATCGCCGTATCTGGCGAGATAGGTGCCCAAAAACACCACGGCCACCGCGCTGGCCAGAAAAACGACAACGGCGAAGGCAAAGCCGACGCCGGATAGAACGTTCAGCACGGGGTTGGAACCGCCCTAACCGATGGCGTTGGCGATCAGGTCGCCCATCTGGACCGTGCCGGTTCCGGTATCGGCGGCGGTTGCGATGTCAGCGGTGCGGTAGCCGGCCTCCAGCACTGTCTGCACAGCGCGCTCGATGGCCGCAGCTTCCTCGGTCAGTCCCAGGGAGTAACGCATCATCAGGGCCGCGCTGAGGATTGAGCCGCAAGGATTGGCGATGCCCTGTCCGGCGATGTCGGGGGCGGTGCCGTGGATTGGTTCGTAGAACCCCGGGGTCCGGGCGCCCGCCTGGGGGACGCCGGACAGGCTGGCCGATGGCAGCAGCCCCATGGACGCCGCCAGAATTGCCGCCTCGTCGGTAAGGATGTCGCCGAAGGTGTTTTCAGCGACAATTACGTCGTAGGACGCCGGCCGGAGGACAATCTGCATGGCGCAGGCGTCCACCAGGGCGTGCTCCAGCTCGACGTCGGGGTATTCGTCGGCGAGCCGGGTGGCGGTGGCGCGCCAGAGCCGGGACGTTTCCAGCACGTTGGCCTTGTCAACCGAGGTAAGTTTGCTCCTTCGTCCGCGAGCCAGTTCAAAACCGACACGGAGGACCCGCTCGATCTCCGATTCGGAGTAGCGCATGGTGTCCACGCCGACGATGCCCTGGGGGGTTTCGGTGCGTCCCTTGGGCTGAGCGTAGTACAGGCCGCCGGTGAGTTCCCGGACCACGACCATATCGACGCCCTCCAGGACATGGGGTTTCAGCACGCTGGAACCGGTCAGTTCGGGATAGACCTTGACCGGGCGGATGTTGGCGAAGACGTTGAGATGGGCGCGGAGGGCGAGGAGGCCGTCCTCGGGACGGGTGGGGGCGGAGGGATCGTCCCACTTGGGGCCGCCGACGGCTCCGAACAGGACGGCGTCGGCTGATGTCGCCAAGTCGCGAACGCTTTCGGTCAGCGGCGTGCCGTGACGGTCGATGGAGATGCCGCCGACGTCACCGTATTCCAGGGCGAAATTGTGCCCGAAAGCTCTTCCGACGGCCTCCAGGGCTTTGACGCCTTCGGCGGTGACTTCAGGGCCGATGCCGTCTCCGCCGAGTACGGCGATGTTGAAATCCATTTTGCCAGCAGCTCCGATTTGATGGGAGTCGCCCCAGGCCGGCGAGCTCCGTGGGATCAATGGGGGCAAGGGCCAACGTTGGGGCGGCGGGTAGTATAGCCGATGCGGTTTGGGGTATCAAAGGGGCGTCACCGCAACAATTCGGCCCGGGCGGGCTGCCGCGGCCGACTGACCGGTTCAGTCATTGGGTACGGGAGTATTTTGATGCACTCGGATCCAAAAGGGGAGGGCGCTCAAATCATTGGCGCCGGCTGCAATCGTCCGTTCGCAATAATCGATAAACAGGTCATCCAGGAACGCCGTCATCTTGCGTAAGTTCGTGACGGGTTGGTCCGCGTCAAGGGCTGCCTGCACGGTTGCTTCCCGGGCTTTGGCTTGGTTCAGCAAGACCATCAGCTGCATACGGGTAGCCTCGCCTCGCGGCCAGGTTTCCGGATGATGCAGGACCATTCCGCACGCTCTGGCGGACATATCCAGCAGCGCCGAGTACTCCGGGTAGAGCTTTAAGGCGCCGTCGAGCATTTCCTGTCGGGAAGTATCGGCGGCCAACGAGTACGTCACCAGGTTGTGACTGATGGAATGGACCAAATTATCCCGGACGGCGATCAATGAAGCCATCAACTCTTCGTGACACTTCCGGGAAAGGGCTGAGGTCCTAAGTCGCTTGGCGGCTTCAGCGGCTTCGGCGGATGGGGGAATCAACGCTTCGCGGACCGCACGGGTGAGGTCATTCAGCGGCGTCACCATTTGGTCGGCCAATTTGAAGAATTCTCTTGGAACCACCACCCGGTCCACGACGCGCTCTATGGCCCGAGCCACTTCCGGCGGAAAATTGACCTGGCTCATCAGCTCGTCCAGATGCTTGATCTTGCGTTCCGGCGGCTTCATGCCGCCAATCTGGGACACTGACGTAGCGATAAGGCGAACGATGAAAGGATCGCCCACGATCGGGCCGATGGTCGCCATGAACTCGATGAGTTCCGTCGGAGTCCGATAGCGTCGGCACCAGTTGAAAGCGTTGCGGATACCTTCCTCAGAAGGCACCCACACTTGTCGAGATCCATGCGTCACAGCAACAGCCGCCAAGGTCAAATTGGTCCATCCAATTATGGCGGAAGGAGATTGATTGTCAATTCCGGGGCGACCGGCGATCCCAGGCTGAACTGCTGCCAAGCCTCGTTTTTCGTTGACACGCCGGGGCGCAAACCTTAAACTGCCAACATCAGCCAAATTTGTGCTGGCGCGTTTTGTCGCGCCAAGAAAGGAGGCCCTTTCGCGATGACAACCACCAACAACAGTCGGAATCTGGTCATCATTCAGCTGACCGGCGCCAACGATCCGCTGAACACCGTGATTCCGTACGCCGACGGCCATTACTACGACTTCCGGCCCAACGTCGGCATTCCGGCCGATCAAGTCATTCCTATTGACGGGCGGTTCGCCTTCAACCCCAACATGGCGCCCATCAAGGCGCTGTGGGACGAGGGCAAGGTCGCCGTCGTCAACGGCATCGGCTACAACAACCCCACTCGTTCCCACTTCCGCAGCATGGATATCTGGCACACCTGCGAGCCGGAAAAGGTTGCCACCGAGGGTTGGCTGGGCCGCGTAATACGCGACCTGGATCCCGCGGGGCAGAACGTCATCACCGGCGTGAACTTCGGGCGCGGGCTGCCGCGCTCCATGGGCGCGCCCGGCGTTCCGGTGGCGTCGGTCGGAAACTTGGAAACCTACGGGCTGTTCCCGGACGTTGAGGAAGATCGCGTCCGCGGGCTGTGCCTGGAGGCCTTCGGTTCGATGTACGGCGGAGCGCTGCAGGATGCGGTGATGGACTACCTGGGGCAGACCGGGCGGGACGCGCTGAAAGGCGCGGACATCCTGCGCACCGCACCGGACAAGTATTCCTCCTCGGTGGAGTACGCCGATAACCCTATCGCCCAGTCACTGAAGAACGTGGCCCAGGTGATGACCGCCGATCTGGGCACCCGCATCTATTACACCCAGCACGGCAGTTTCGACACCCACGGCGACGAGGTCAAGGTGCACGGCGGCCTGTGGACCCAGGTGTCCGGGGCGGTCAGCGACTTCATGGCCGACCTGGAAGAGCACGGGAAGTCCGACGACGCCATCGTGCTGGTTTGGACGGAATTCGGCCGCCGCATCAAGGACAACGGCTCCGGCACCGACCACGGTTCGGGCGGGACCGCCTTCATCATCGGCAACCAGGTCAACGGCGGCTTCTACGGCGAGTACCCGTCGCTGGCCGAGCGTGACCACCTGGACGGCGACCTGCACTGGAACAACGACTTCAGGTCCACCTACTCCACCATCGCGGAGCAGTGGCTGGGATTGGATCCTGTCAACATCGTCAACGGCCGGTTCGAGCAGTGGGACTTCGTCCGCAGCTAGCCCGCCGCGCGTAGGGGCGAATAATCATTCGCCCCTACGATGAACGTTGCGAACATACACTTACGGAGGCAATTATGAGCAATGCCGACATTGCCTTGATGGCTCACCTGATGCGCCGGGCCGGTTTCGGCGCCAACCGCGACGAACTGGAGCGGTTGGTGGAACAAGGCTATGAGAACGTGGTGGAAGACCTGTTGAACCCGGGCGACGCCAACGTCATTCCCGATGACGTTATCCGCCGATACCACTCCGAAATGGCCGAAATGCGCGAACTCAACAGCGCCGGCGCCTACTGGATGTACCGGATGGTGACCACCCAGAACCAGTTGGAAGAGAAGCTGGCTTTGTTCTGGCACGGCCTCTTTGCGACGGGTTACTCCAAGCTGAACCAGGCCAACGCGCTGGTCAACCAGATAACCACGTTCCGCCGTCATTCCCTGGGCTCCTTCCGCACGATGCTGGTGGAGCTGTCCAAGGACCCGGCCATGATTATCTGGCTGGACAACCACGACAACCACAAGGAGAACATCAACGAGAACTACGGGCGGGAGTTGCTGGAGCTCTTCTCCATGGGCGTCGGCAACTACACCGAGGATGACATCAAGGAATGCGCCCGGGCCTTCACCGGCTGGACGCTGGGCAACGCCGAGTATATGTCCACCCGGGCCAGCCGCGACTCCATCTGGCCCTACAGCCGCATCAACTGGCACTTCAACTACCGGGACTATGACCACGACGATGGCGAAAAGACTTTCCTGGGTCACACCGGGAACTTCAACGGTGAGGACATCATCGACATCATCGTGCGGCAGGAAGCGACGGCCCGTTTCGTCTGCACCCGCCTGTTCCAGTACTTCGCCGCCGACGAGGTGGACGAGGGCGGCGAGGCCGTGATCAGCGACATGATGGAGACCTTCGTGTCCTCCGATTGCGAAATCCGTTCCGTGCTGCGGACCCTTTTCAACTCAGACTATTTCAAGTCTGAAGACGCCCGGTTCGCCCGGGTCAAGGGGCCGGTGGAACTGGTGGTGGGCGCGGTCCGAATGGCCGGCACCTACCAGGAACCGACCTTCGGCGCCGATCAACTGGCCCGCCAGACCATGTATATGGGCCAGGGCATCTTCCAGCCGCCCAGCGTGGAAGGCTGGCACGAGGGCGCCGAGTGGATCGACAGCGGCGCGCTGGTGGAACGGGTCAACTTCGTCGGCAAGGAACTGGGCGACCCGGCCAACCCCGGCGTCAAGGCCATCATTGACCGGATGGCGCGTGACGCCGACGCTCCACTCTCGCCGGAGCAACAGGTAGCCGCCTGCGTGGACCTCATCGGCCCGCTGGAAATCTCGGAGGCCACCAGCACGTCGCTGCACGCTTTCGCCGAGCAGCAGGGCGAAGCTGACCTCCGCGACGGTTCCCGCACCGAGGCCGACGAGCAGCGCATCGCAAACCTGCTGCGCCTTCTCACGGCTACCCGCGAGTATCAACTGGCCTGATCCACGTCGAGGCAAACTAACCGCATTGTTGTAGGGGCGACCGGCCGGTCGCCCCTACCCGAAAATAGGAGACATCTTATGACTACCGCGACGGCGGTCAGCGCGGGTCCGATGGAGTACGTCAAGACCATCGGCATCACCACCAACCAGAGCGGGCGGGGTTTCATCAACCCTTACGATTGCGCCTTCACCAATGACGGGCGCATCCTGGTGCTCAACCACGCCGACGCCGCCCGCACCGCCCTGATCCGCATCGGCGTGCTGAATTGGGACGAGGAATATCTCGGCGAGTTCAGCAAGGGCACCGGCCGCGGCGAGGGCCAGTGGACGCTGCCCATCGGCATGGCCATCAGCGCCGACCAGCGCCTCTACGTCACCGACGAACATCTGCACCGGGTGACCGCGTTCGACACCCAGGGGGAGTTCATCAGGATGTGGGGCGAAAAAGGCAATGGTGCCGGGCAACTCAACGGGCCGGCCGGCGTCTCCGTAGCTCCGAACGGCAACGTGTACGTGGCGGAGCAGTATAACCACCGAGTGCAGGTATTCACCGCCGACGGCGAACCCGCAACCCGCTGGGGCGAACTCGGCGACGGGCCGGGGCAGTTCAATATGCCCTGGGGCGTTGGCATAGACGCCGGCGGGGACGTTTACGTTGCCGACTGGCGCAACGACCGGGTTCAGAAGTTCACCGCCGACGGCCAGCATCTGGCGACGTTCGGCTCCTCCGGCACCGGCGACGGGCAGTTCAGCCGTCCCTCGGCGGTTTGTGTCGACTCCGGCGGGTATATCTATGTGTCCGACTGGGGCAATGAACGGGTCCAACTGCTGGATGCCGACGGGAATTTTGTCCAGTCTATGCGGGGACAGGCTACGTTGTCGAAATGGGCACAGGACTTCATGAACGTGAATCCGGACGAATACAACACCAGGCAGATGGCCAACCTGACCCCCGACCTGCCCGACCATCTGGACACCCCGTACCTCATCTCGGCCCAATCCGAGCCGTACTTCTGGGGACCGGTGTCATTGCGGTTGGATCCGGAGGAGCGGTTGTTCGTGGTCGAGGCCAATCGCCACCGCATCCAGGTGTACCAGCGGCGGAAGGAGTGATCGGACGTTGTCGCAAGTTGACCTGCTAACACAAATCCGTGCTGTCGTCGGTGACGATTATGTAATCGATCACCGGGAAGACCTGCTGGTCTATGAGTACGACGGCTCCGTTGACCGCTCGATGCCTCGGGCGGTCGTCCTGCCGGCTGACACTGATGAAGTCAGCAGGGTAATGACGCTGGCATACGTGGCCGGCGTTACCGTGGTGGGGCGAGGCAGCGGAACCGGGCTCAGCGGCGGCGCGATTACGCCGCCGGAAGGGCTGCAGATCGCCTTCCCGCGGATGAACCGCATCATTGACGTGGATACGGTGAACCGCACGGCGCTGGTGGAGCCGGGCGTCATCAACCTGGATCTGGACAACCACGTGCGGCAATTCGGTATGCGTTATGCGCCGGACCCGTCCAGCCAACGAGCGTGCAGCCTGGGGGGCAACATCGCCGAAAACGCCGGCGGCCCGCACTGCCTGGCCTACGGCGCCACCACCAACCACGTGATCGGCATGGAGGTGGTGCTGGAGGACGGGGAAGTAGTTCACCTGGGCAGCGTGGCACGGGAGGCGGCGGGCTACGATCTGCGCGGCGCGTTCGTCGGCTCGGAAGGCACCTTTGGCATTGCGACGAAAATACTGGTGCGGTTGTTGCCCTTGCCGGAAACGGTGCGCACGTTCCTGGGCATTTTCCCCGACATCGATTCAGCGTGTACTGCCGTATCCGCGGTGATTGGCCACGGCATCGTCCCGGCAGCGTTGGAGATGATCGATGCCCTCAGCATCAAGGCGGTGCAGAACGTTACTGATGCCGGTTACCCCAATGATGCCGGAGCCGTGCTGCTCATCGAACTGGAGGGCCTCAACGAGGAGGTGGACGAGTTGAGCGGCGAGGTGGAAGCGGCGCTGTGGGATACGGGGGCCGCCGACGTCCGCGTGGCGGAGGACGACGCCGAGCGGGAGCGGCTGTGGGTGGGACGCAAGACGGCCTTCGGCGCCTTTGGCACCATCGCGCCCAACTACTATCTGGTGGACGGAGTTGTGCCGCGCACGCGCTTGACGCAGATGCTGCGCAAAGTAAGCGAGGTCAGCGAGCGATACGGTATTACAATAGCCAACGTGTTCCATGCGGGCGACGGCAACCTGCATCCATGTATGCTGTTCGACGCCCGCGAACCCGGAGTCATGGATAACGCGATGGCCGCCGCCGCCGAGCTGATGGAGGAGTGCGCGCTGCTGGGCGGCACTTTGAGCGGCGAGCACGGCATCGGGCTGGAAAAGAAGGAGTTCATGCCGCTGGTGTACACCGATGCGGACATGGCGGCGATGCAGCGGGTGCGGGAGGCTTTCGCGCCCCAGAACCGGCTGAACCCCGGCAAGATCTTTCCCGATGGGAGCTACTTCCGTCCGTCGCCCCATCCGGCGGCGCATACGGCCGGGATGTACGCTTAGGGAGCCCACTGCGGTGTCCGGACTCGTGGACTCTGCGGCCTGACCGTGTTGATTTCCTCAACGTCTGCTGCTTCGCAATTGCGCGATATAGTGGCCCATCACGCGGTGGTGGATCCCGACCGCCTGCCGACTTACGCAATCGACTCCTTTTTGCCCTCGGCCGCGGTTCAACCTGCGAGCGCGGAGGATGTGTCGGCGGTATTGGCTTGGGCGCATCGGTCCGGCGTGGCGGTGTATCCATGCGGCGGACGGACGTTTACAGGACTGGGAAACCCGCCGACTCGACCCGGTATCGTCCTGGATATGACGCAAATGAACCGGCTGGTGGATTTTCAGCCGGCGGACCTTACGGTCAGCGTAGAGGCCGGCGTGACCATCGCTCAATTGGATGCGGCGCTGGCGCAGGATGGGAAACACGTTCCGATCAGCGCGCCGCTGGCCGACCGGTCCACGGTAGGCGGGACGCTGGCGACGGGCGTCAGTGGTCCGTTGCGGGCCGCCTATGGGCTACCTCGGGACTGGCTAATCGGGATCAACGTGGTCGGGCCGGACGGCACACCCACCAAGGCCGGCGGCAAGGTGGTCAAAAATGTCACCGGATACGACCTCAATCGGCTGTACACCGGTTCCCTGGGCACCTTGGCGGTGATAACCGAGGCGACTTTCAAGTTGGCGCCAGCGCCGGGAAATTGGGCCGTTGTGGTCGCGTCATTTTCCAACGCCGTCGCAGCGGCCCGGGCCAGTCAGGACTTGCAATCCCAATATTATGCCCCCCTCGGGCTGCAGCTGCTGACCGGAGCGGCGGCTACACGCCTGGCTCCGGCGTTCCTAGCCGGTGGCTCTGGGGCCGTCGCCATGGCAGTTATTGGCGGACGGCCTGCGTCGGTGAATCGGAGGGTTGTGGACACCGTCGCCCGGTGGGACGACGTCGCTGATAGGGTGGAAACCGCCAGTGGCCCGGAAGCCATCAGCCTCGTTGAAGCCCTGACGGACTTACCGTCCGATACGGTAAACCCTCCGACGGTTTGCGTGCAGATCAACGCGCCGCCATCGGCGTTGGATAACTTGGTGGGCTTCACGGACACCAGATTGGGGGATGCACTTCCGCCTGGCATCGTCGCCGACGTTGGTTTCGGTGGCGGTCGGCTGCTGTGGTGGGATGATTTCGCCGATGCCGACCCGGTTCAAATCGCCGCGGACTTGCGTAAAATACAGGCTGCCGCCATAGCTCTGGGCGGAGACGCCATCGCGGAACGTTGCCCCGCGCCGGTCAAAGGCCACATTGACGTATGGGGAGAACAGCCGTCGGGAATGAATATAATGCGCCGCATCAAGCAGCAGTTTGACCCGGAAAACGTGCTGAACCCGGGCCGTTTCATCGGGGGATTGTGATGATTGAGCGCGCGGACCACCAAACTGAGACTCCCTTCCACGCCGGCGGCGGGATTGACGCGGGACACGGTTTCCCCTACGGAGCGCCCTTTGATGGATCTCTGAACGACGGTCCCGGGTTTGAGGGAGCCGACGCTCCCGCTGAGGCTGACCTGTACCGCTGCGTGCACTGCGGCCTCTGCCTGAGCGCTTGCCCGACCTATGTGGAGACGCGGCTGGAAACCGAATCGCCGCGGGGGCGCATCGCGCTGATGAAAGCGGTCCATGAGGGACGGACGGGCATCAGCGACCGTTTGGTGTCCCACTGGGAACTGTGTCTGCAATGCCGGGCCTGCGAGGCGGTGTGTCCCTCCGGCGTGCCCTACGGCCGGCTGATGGAACACACGCGGGCGCAGGTTCAGGATAACGGCCTGGAGAGCCCGGAATTGAGCCGGCTGTCGCGCCTGTTCCTGCGGGCGGCGCTGCCCCACAACCGGAGGCTGCGGGTCGCCGGCCACTTGATGCGTCTGTACCAGCGTTCCGGGATGCAGGGGCTGGTGAGGCGGTCGGGCCTGCTCCGTTTCCTGCCCGGTGGCCTGGCCGCTATGGAGGCGCAGATGCCGGTGATGGGGGGACGGTTTTTCAGCCCGCGCCAGCAGGTCTTTCCCGCCAGAGGCGAGCGGCGCGTAACGGTTGGCCTGCTGTCGGGATGCGTGATGCCGCTGATGCAGGGAGAAGCGATGAGGGCGGCGGTGCGAGTGTTGCAGCGTAATGGTTGCGACGTGGCCGTGCCGCCGGCGCAAGGCTGCTGCGGCGCGTTGAACCTCCACGCCGGGGATCTGGGGCTGGGCCGTCGAATGGCCCGGCGGAATATCGACGCTTTTCGTGACGCGGGGGTTGACGTTGTCGTGACGGCTTCGGCGGGTTGCGGTTCATCCATGAAAGAATACGGGGACCTGCTTCGTGACGACCCGGATTACGCCGACGCTGCCCGCGAGTTTGCGGACAACACCCAAGACATCACAGAGTTTCTGGCCGGCCTGCCCTTGGAACCGCCGAAGGCTGAGCTGACGTGGCGAGTGACGATGCAGGACCCGTGCCACCTGGCCCACGCGCAGCGCATCACCGACGCGCCGCGGCAGGCGCTCCGCAGCATCCCCGGATTACAACTGACCGAGATGGCGGAGTCCTCGCTGTGCTGCGGTTCAGCGGGGTTCTACTCTCTGATACAACCGGAGATGTCTCAGCGGTTGCAGCGGCGCAAGGTTGGCAATGCGCTGGCGACGGAAGCGACGATTATCGCGTCGGCCAATCCCGGCTGCATTGCGCAGTTGGAACAGGGTTTGCGCAATGCGGGGGCCGACGTGCGGGTGATGCACGTGGTGGAGATTGTGGACGCGGCGTATCAACGGGAGTTGTAAGGACGGCCTTCGAACTCGATAGTCCAATGTTAGGCTGATGTGCTGGTTGAGCCCGGCGTTGGTGTGTATCGGTTAACGGCTATTTCAACAGTTGCTTGGATTACATCTATTGGGATAACCCTAGCTAAGCCGGAATTCTCAACGAAAGTAACCCTCGGTTCTCCCGTTTGCCGACTCACTGCAACATCTACGTAAGGCAGATAAGCGCTGACCATACCAATCAGAGAGCAAGCCATAATTGAACTGTTGCCCGTGAATTGCATCGGTTCCGGTTTTGTGAGAACAGGGCCTCCACTATTTCCCGGGAAGATTGAAGCGTCAATATGGAAGTTAGACGCTTCATCTTGAAGCCAATCTTGAATACGGGCCACTATGCCTTGCCGGGCGATGACATAGTTGCGTTCGTCTCCAGTCAAGCCTAACGGAAAACCCAAGACAAATATTCCGTTTCCCTCTCCGAGACCACTAGCTATACATTGTTCGCGTGATAGAGTGGTAACGCCTTGCACGAAGCTAGCGTCTGACAACCCGTGGTCGCGCAGCCAATCTGAGCTAATGGCCATCACGGCGATATCGGCTCCACTAGGATGTAGGGTCCAATACATTGGTTCCAAACCTAAAGCGGTTACCTCAGAGGGTGTCTAAAAAGGAGAGAGGCGGGCCAGTCTGCGTAGCGTGAGGCCCGTCATTGAGACGTAAATCCAGGTTTCTGTGGTTTCACACAATGCTTCGTAATCCTTGCTCA